>JACRAB010000373.1 GCA_016213575.1 Actinomycetota bacterium | reverse complement strand
CGCTCGCCGACCCGTTCCTCCTCCTCGACCACATGGGCGCCGTCGAGTACGCACCCGGCGAGGCCAAAGGCGCGCCGTGGCACCCGCACCGCGGGTTCGAGACGGTCACGTACATCATCGACGGCGCCTTCGAGCACACCGACTCCGCGGGCGGCGGCGGCCTCATCGCCGACGGCGCCACGCAGTGGATGACGGCCGGCTCGGGCGTCATGCACTCGGAGCTGCCGACCGCCGAGCTCGTCGCGAGCGGCGGCCTCTTCCACGGCCTCCAGCTCTGGGTCAACCTGCCGCGCGCCGACAAGTGGGCCCCGCCGCGCTACCAGGACATCGGCGCGCACGACGCGGCCCTGCTCTCCTCGACGGACGGCGGCGCGCTCGTCCGGCTCATCGCCGGCGACCTCGCGGGGCACGCCGGGCCGGGCAACACCTACACCCCCATCACGTACCTGCACGCGACGGTCTCGCCCGGGGCCCGGCTCGACCTGCCGTGGCCGGCACAGTTCAACGCGATGGTCTACGTGCTCTCCGGGCGCGGGGTCGTCGGCGCGTCCGGCCGCCCGCTCGAGGAGGGGCAGCTGGCGGTGCTCGGGGCCGGCGACGCGGTGACGCTCACCGCCGCCGCGAGCCAGCCGCAGGCCTCCGCGCAGGGCTGGGAGGTCATCGTGCTCGGCGGCCTCCCGCTGCGCGAGCCGGTCGCCCGCTACGGCCCGTTCGTCATGAACACCAAGGCCGAGATCATCGAGGCCGTCGAGGACTTCCAGCGCGGCACCCTGATCCGCTCCGCCCCGGAGCACGTGGCGTCCCCGACCGAGTCCGGGATGGCGCACCGCACGAGCGCCGACGAGACGCTGGACGGCTGACGCCGGTCAGTCGAAGTCGAAGATCGAGTTCCCGCCGTAGAAGTGCAGGACGTGGCTGCAGCGCCTGCAGACCATGAGGGTCATGCGGTGCGTCGTGAAGCCCCAGCGCGAGTCGCTGCGTGCCTCCTCGCGGCTGAACTCCTGACCGCCGCACAGGGGGCAGGTGAGCTGCGGCGTCTCGTACGTCATCTCGTCTCCTGAGGGTCGGGCCGGCGGTCCTGGCGGTGCGACGGGAGTATGCCGCGCCCGGTTCCCCCGTCCGCACGGGTGCACGGCCGGCGGCTCTGCGGGCACACTGGGGCGATGCCTGAACTGCCCGAGGTCGAGGCGCTCGCCGAGTTCCTCCGCAGCCGTGCCGTCGGCCGGGTGGTCGCCCGGGTCGACGTCGGCTCGATCAGCGTCCTCAAGACCTACGACCCGCCGCCCACGTCGCTCGCGGGGCTCACCGTGACCGCCGTGGCGCGGCACGGCAAGTTCCTCGACCTGGACGTCGACGGGCTGCACCTGGTCTTCCACCTCGCCCGCGCCGGGTGGCTGCGCTGGTCGGACAACCTGCCGACGACGCCGGTGCGGCCGGGCAAGTCCCCGCTCGCGCTGCGGGTGCTCCTCGACGACCCGGACGTCGAGGGCCGGCCCGGCTTCGACCTCACCGAGCAGGGCACCCAGAAGCGGCTCGCGGTGTACGTCGTCCGCGACCCGCAGGACGTGCCCGGCATCGCCTCGCTCGGGCCGGACCCGTTCGCCGAGGACTTCGACCGCGCCACGCTCGCCGGGATCCTGGCCGGCAGCCGGCAGCAGATCAAGGGCCTGCTCCGCGACCAGAGCATCCTCGCCGGCGTCGGCAACGCGTACAGCGACGAGGTCCTCCACGCGGCGCGGCTGTCGCCGTTCGCCATCGCGGGCTCCCTCGACGACGCCGCGGTGGACCGGCTGTACGGCGCGATGCGGGACATCCTCACGGCGGCGGTCACCACCGCCCGGGGCAAGCCGGCCAAGGAGCTCAAGGACGCCAAGCGGGCCGGGATGCGGGTCCACGGGCGCACCGGGCAGCGCTGCGAGACATGCGGCGACACGGTGCGCGAAGTGAGCTTCGCGGACTCCTCGTTGCAGTACTGTCCGACCTGCCAGACGGGCGGCAAGGTCCTCGCGGACCGCCGGCTGTCGAAGCTCCTGCGGTGACCCTCCACCCCTCACCGCGCGCACGTCGTGAATTCTTGTACGGAGAGTAACTTCCCCTGACTTTCCGCAGTGCGTCATGTCATGCCTCATGGCAGGTTCATGACGATTCGCCTTTGGCCCTATGCCGTGGCCTGCCCGCGTGCATAGTGTCGGACCCATGCCAGGCGGGGGCCGCGCTCGGAAGCGCACGCGTGCCCTTTCCCATCGATCCGTGCGACGTACGGCGCGGACAGTGGGGAAGGTCATGGCGCTCTGCCTGCCCTTCGCCCTCACCGCGAGCCTGTCGGCCGACATCGGGCGCGCCTCGGAGAACGAGGACGGTCGCAACGCCTGGCTCAAGACCCTCGTCGGCCCCGTCGCGGGCGGCTCCGGGTCGAGCGTCGTCGGGCAGGCCGGGCCGCAGACGCCCGTGCTCCCGGCCGGCGGCGACCTCCAGGTCCTCGTCATCACCGAGGGCGCGGACGGCGAGTCGGTGCCCGGCATCCAGACCGGCATCGGCGCGAACACCCCGGTCCCCGCGGGAGACACCCGCCTCACGACGTCGCTGACCCGGTCCGGCATCCCGGTCCGCGCGCTCACCGCCTACGTCGCGGCCGCCCAGACCGAGGCCGCGCAGGACCCGTCCTGCAAGATCCACTGGAGCCTGCTCGCCGGCATCGGCCGGGTCGAGAGCAACCACGGCCGGTTCGGCGGCGCGGGGATCACCGCGGACGGCAAGGTCTCCCCGCCGATCCTCGGGCCGCGTCTCGACGGCTCGCACGCGGGCTGGGCGACGATCCGGGACACCGACCGCGGCCGCTACGACGGCGACCCGTCGTTCGACCGCGCCGTCGGGCCGATGCAGTTCATCCCCGGCACCTGGGCGGCGTACGCCCGCGACGCCGACGGCAACGGCACGGTCGACCCGCAGGACCTGGACGACGCAGCCCTCGCCGCGGCCCGCTACCTGTGCGCCGGCGGCGGCGACCTCTCGACGCAGCAGGGCCGCTGGAACGCCGTCTACCGGTACAACCGGTCGACGAGCTACGTCCAGCTGGTGCTCGGCCTCGCCGACAGCTACGCCAGCGGCCAGGCGGCCCCGCTGCCGAACCCGCTGCCCGGGCCGCCGGGGCCGATCGCCGAGCCGCCCGCGACGCCGATCCAGCCTGCGCCCGGCGTCCAGCCGGAGCCGAAGCCGACTCCGAAGCCGACGCCCAAGCCGACCCCGACGCCGACCCCCACGCCGACGAAGACCGGGACGCCGCTGCCCACGGTGACGCCGACGCCGCTGCCGACGATCACGCCGTCGCCGACGCCGACCGTGACGCCCACTCCCACGCCGACCCCGACGGTGACGCCGACCCCGACGCCGACGCCGACGCCCACTCCGACACCGACGCCGACTCCGACACCGACGCCCACTCCGACACCGACGCCCACCCCGACGGACCCGGGCACCGGGACGCCGACGGACCCGGGCACCGGCACCCCGACCGACCCGGGGACCTCGACGTCGAACACACCGCCGGCGAGCACGAGCACCGACCCGGCCCCGACGACGTCCTCGTCGACGCCGCCGGACCCGCCGCCCCCGCCGCCGAGCACGACCGCGGCGTCCTCGTCGACGACGTCCGACCCGCCGCCTCCGCCGCCGGAGCCACCGCCCGAGCCGCCTCCACCGCCGCCGGACCCGACGACGTCGACCACGGCCGACGCACCGACGACCTCGGCGGCAGCGACGGAGTCCACGGCCCCGCCGTAGCCCGTCCGGCCCGCACCAGGACGCAGCAGACCGCACCGCGGCCCCGCTCGAGAGAGCGGGGCCGCGGTGCGGTCT
>JACRAB010000368.1 GCA_016213575.1 Actinomycetota bacterium | reverse complement strand
GTCCTACCGGGCGCACGTCCAGGGCCGGCGGCGGCGCTGGAAGGTCCGCACCCGGCTCTACGTCGAGGACGGCCTGTGCCGGCTCGAGCTGAAGACGAAGGACAACCGCGGCCAGACCGTCAAGGTCGCCCACACCCAGCCGGCGCCGGCGTTCGGGACGTTCACCGAGTCCGGCCGCGGGTTCCTCGCCGACCGGCTCGCGTCGGAGGCGCTCGACGTCCCGGTCGGGGCGCTGCGACCGGGTGTCCGCATCGACTACGCCCGGGCGACCCTGTGCGACCTCGACGGCGGCACCCGCGTGACGGTCGACGGCGGGCTCGTCGCGAGCCTGCGCGGCCGGGTCGTGCGGATCTCCCCGCACCACGTCCTCGTCGAGACCAAGGGCGGCCTGCGGCCCGCGCCGGCCGACCTGCTGCTGCTGCGGCACGGCGTCCGCCCCACGTCGGTGAGCAAGTACGGCGTCACGCTGTCGATGCTCGAGCCCGGCCTGCCCGCCTCGCCGTGGCGCCGGCTCGCACGCCGGCACTTCTGCGTCGAACCGGTGTGACCCGCCGCACGACACCCTGCGTCACACGGTCGGCTGCTGCGTGACGGTCGGTGGCGAACGGGGGACGGAGCACGGCCCGTAACCCAGAGTTCACGACCGGGCCGCGGGCGTCACCTGCTCGAAATACTCCGAGCCTCCGGGTGAAACGCCCCGACGACACCTTGTTCCGCGAAGCCCGCCTCATCGTCGCGGCGGCACAGTCGAGTTCCTTCACCCGGCCCGCGGCGACAGCGTCCCGCGGCCAGACATCTCAAGGGGTGCGGATGGATACCGGAGATACCGCATGGGTCCTGGCGAGCGCAGCGCTCGTCCTGCTCATGACTCCCGGTCTGGCTCTCTTCTACGGCGGCATGGTCCGCACGAAGAGTGTCCTCAACATGATGATGATGAGCTTCGGCGCTCTGGCTCTGATCAGCGTGCTCTGGGTCCTGTACGGCTACTCGATCGCCTTCGGTGACGACCTCGGGGCCGGCCTCGTCGGCGACCCGACGCAGTTCATCGGCCTCAAGGGCCTGCTCGGCGACTCGAACCTCGTCTTCACGGTTCCGGCGATGGCGTTCGTGGCCTTCCAGGCCGTCTTCGCCATCATCACCGTCGCGCTCATCTCCGGCGCCATCGCGGACCGGGCCAAGTTCGGCACCTGGATGGTCTTCTCCGGCATCTGGGCGACGATCGTCTACTTCCCGGTCGCGCACTGGGTCTTCGCCTTCGACGGCGCGACGGCCGGCGAGGACAGCGTCGGCGGCTGGATCGCCAACCGCCTCGGCGCGATCGACTTCGCCGGTGGCACCGCGGTCCACATCAACGCCGGTGCGGCCGGGCTCGCGCTCGCGCTCGTCCTCGGCAAGCGGGTCGGCTTCGGCAAGGACCCGATGCGGCCGCACAACCTCACGCTCGTCATGATCGGCGCGGGGCTGCTGTGGTTCGGCTGGTTCGGCTTCAACGCCGGCTCCGCCATCGGCGCCAACGGCATCGCCGCGGTCGCCTGGGTCAACACGATGGTCGCGACGGGCGCCGCGGCGCTCGGCTGGCTCATCACCGAGAAGCTGCGTGACGGTCACGCCACCTCGCTCGGCGCCGCCTCCGGTGTCGTCGCGGGCCTGGTCGCCATCACGCCGTCCTGCTCCAGCGTGAACCCGGTCGGCGCGATCCTCCTCGGCCTCGTCGCCGGTGTCGTCTGCGCCTTCGCGGTCGGCCTCAAGTACAAGCTCGGCTACGACGACTCGCTCGACGTCGTCGGCGTCCACCTCGTCGGTGGCATCTGGGGCACCCTCGCCGTCGGCTTCCTCGCCACGGCGGACGCCCCGGCGGGCGTCGACGGCCTGTTCTTCGGCGGCGGCGTGAGCCAGCTCGGCAAGCAGGCCGTCGGGGCCGGTGCGGTCCTCGTCTACAGCTTCGTGGTGACCTACATCCTGGGTCTCATCCTGCAGAAGACGATCGGCTTCCGGATCGACACCGAGGACGAGGTCTCCGGTATCGACCTCGCCGCCCACGCCGAGTCGGCGTACGACCTGGCGTCGTCCAGCACGGGGACCTTCCGGCCCACGTCCGGTTCGGTCAGCGTCACCAGCCAGGAGGTGCCGGCATGAAGCTGCTCACGGCGATCATCAAGCCTCACAAGCTCGACGAGGTGAAGGCCGCTCTCGAGGCCTTCGGTGTCCAGGGCATGACGGTCAGCGAGGCGAGCGGCTACGGTCGCCAGCGTGGCCACACCGAGGTCTACCGGGGTGCGGAGTACACCGTCGACCTCGTCCCGAAGGTCCGGCTGGAGGTCCTCGTCGACGACGCGGACGCCGCGGACGTCGTGGAGGTCGTCGTCAAGGCCGCGCAGACCGGCCGGATCGGCGACGGCAAGGTGTGGACGACCCCGGTCGACGACGTCGTCCGGGTCCGCACCGGGGAGCACGGCGTCGACGCGCTCTGACGCGCGTCCGGCGCACCGCACCGCACGCATCGCCTCGCCCGGTCCCGGGCAGGGAGCAGTTCCGTACAGCCCCGACACCGGAGGACTCCCGCGCATGACCTCGCTCGGCCAGACCTCCGCGGCAGGTGCCGCGCCCCGCGACCTCCGCAACGAGCGCCTCGCCCTCGCCGTCCGCTCCACGGCCCCGGGCCCGGTCCGCCGGGAGGCGTTCACCCGGCTCGTCGAACGGGCCCTGACGACCGCCTGGGTCGACGCCCTCGGCACCCAGCTGCCAGGGGTGCCCGGCGCCGACGCCGGCACCACCCGCCGCACCGGCCGCCCCGACCCGCTCACCCCGCCCGGCGGGATCAGCGCGACCCCGCCGGAGGGCGTCCCGGTCGCCGCGGCCGCGCAGATCGCGCCCGGTCCCGAGGGCGTCGCGCTCGCCGTCGTCGGCAGCGTCGCGCGCCGCGACGCCGGCCCCGTGAGCGACCTCGACCTCGTCCTCCTGCACGACGGCCGCAGCCTGTCGACCGCCCAGGTGTCGGCCCTCGCCGACGCGCTCTGGTACCCGCTGTGGGACGCCGGGCTGCGCCTGGACCACTCGGTGCGCACGCCCGCCCAGTGCCGCGACGTCGCCGGCAACGACCTCTCGGCGGCGATCGGGCTGCTCGACCTGCGCGCCCTCGCCGGGGACGCGAGCCTCGTCGTCCGCACCCGGGCGGCCCTGCTCGGGGACTGGCGGGGCGGGATCCGCCGCCGGCTGCCCCAGCTCCTGGACTCCCTCAAGGAGCGCCGCCAGCGCTTCGGCGACCTGCCGCACCTGCTCGAGCCGGACCTCAAGGAGTCCCGCGGCGGGCTGCGCGACGTCACCGTGCTGCGCGCGCTCGCCGCGAGCTGGGTCACCGACCGGCCGCACGGCGCGGTGGACGCCGCGCACGAGACGCTGCTCGACGTCCGCGACGCGCTGCACGCCGTCACCGGCCGCTCCGTCGAGCGGCTGCTGCTCGCCGAGCAGGACGCCGTCGCGGTCGCCTGCGGGCTGCAGGACGCCGACGACCTGCTCGCGGCGACCTCCCAGGCCGGCCGCACGATCGCGCACGCCGTCGACACGACGGTGCGCCGCGCCCGGCAGGCCGTGCCGACCCGCCGGCTGCGCCCGGGACCGCGCCGGCCCCGGCTGCGCCCGCTCGGCCACGGCCTCGTCGAGCACGACGGCGAGATCGTGCTCGGCGTCGGCGTGCGGCCCGAGGAGGACGCGATCCTGCCGCTGCGGGCCGCGGCGACCGCCGTCCGGGCCGGGCTGCCGCTGTCCCCGGTGACCGTCGAGCACCTCGCGAAGGACTGCCCGCCGCTGCCGGAGCCGTGGCCGTCGGCGGCCCGGGACGCCCTCGTCGAGATGCTCGCGGGCGGCTCCGCGGTCGTCGGGGTCTGGGAGTCGCTCGACCTCGCCGGGCTGACGACCGCCTGGGTCCCGGAGTGGGCGGGGGTGCGCAACCGGCCGCAGCGCAACGCCGTCCACCGGCACACCGTGGACCGGCACAGCGTCGAGGCGTGCGTCGAGGTGACGCGGTTCCTGCGCGACGTCTCCCGGCCCGACCTGCTCGTCCTCGCGACGCTCCTGCACGACATCGGCAAGCTGCCCGGTGCCCTCGACCACTCCTCGGTGGGTGCGCCGCTGGCGTTCCGGGCCGTGAAGCGGATGGGGCTGACGAGCCTCGACGCCGAGATCGTCGAGCGGCTCGTGCGCGAGCACCTCACCCTCGTCGAGCTCGCGACCCGGCGCGACCCGGACGACCCGCGCACCGTCGAGGCGCTCGTCGCCGCGGTGGACGGCCGGGCCGACATCCTCACCATGCTCCGCGCGCTCACCGAGGCCGACGCGCTCGCCGCGGGGCCGGCCGCCTGGTCGGCCTGGCGGCAGCGGCTCGTCGACGACCTCGTCGAGCGGGCCCGCACGGCGCTGCGCGGCGAGGAGCCGCCCGGCCCCGCGCCGATCACCGACGCCGAGGCCGCTCTCGTCTCCTCCGTCGTCGCCGACAGCCGGCCGCGGGTCGCCATCAGCGGCCTCGACGAGCTGCACGCGGTGACCGTCGTCGCCGTTGACCGGCCGGGCCTCATGGCCGACATCGCCGGCACCCTGGCGGCCTTCCGGCTCACCGTGAAGTCCGCGCTGCTGCGGACGGTCCCGACGACCGAGGACGGCCCGGACGTCGCGGTCGACACCTGGTGGGTCGACCCCGGGCCCTCCGAGCTGCCGACCCCGGCGACGCTCGAGACGGCCCTGCGCCGCCTCGGCGAGGGGGACCAGTCCGTCCTCGCGCCGCTGCACCGGCGCGACGCCGGCTACAAGGCCGTCGGCCGGGCCGCCGAGCGGCCGCGCGTCGTCCTGCTCCCGGGGGCGTCCGCGGACGCGACAGTGCTCGAGGTGCGGGCCGCGGACCGGCCCGGCCTGCTGCACGCGGTCGGGACGGCGCTCGCGGGCGTCGGGGTCGACCTGCGGTCCGCGCACGTCGCGACGCACGCCGGCCAGGCGGTCGACGTCCTCTACGTCGGGGAGCCCGGCGGCGGGATGCTCGCGCCGTCCCGGGTCGCGGCCGCGGTCGCCGCGCTCGTCGACGCGGGGACGATGCCCGAGGCGTCCTGACCCGACGCCCGCCGGGCCCGGCCGCGGGAGGTCGCGGCCGCCGTCCGGTTAGGCTGGGCACGGGACGTTCCCGTCCCCGCACCCCGAACAGACGTCCAAGAACCCTGCGAGGACCTTTCGTGTTCGCCACGCTGTCCGACCGCCTCTCCGCGACGTTCAAGAACCTGCGCGGGAAGGGCCGCCTCACCGAGGCCGACGTCGACGCGACGATCCGCGAGATCCGCCGTGCCCTGCTCGACGCGGACGTCGCCCTGCCCGTCGTCAAGGACTTCTGCGGCAAGGTGCGCGAGCGGGCCGTCGGCGCCGAGGTGTCGCAGGCGCTCAACCCGGCGCAGCAGGTCGTCCAGATCGTCCACGACGAGCTCGTCGCCGTCCTCGGCGGCCAGACCCGGCGCCTGGAGTTCGCGAAGAACCCGCCGACCGTCATCCTCCTCGCGGGCCTGCAGGGTGCGGGCAAGACGACGCTCGCCGGCAAGCTCGGCCGCTGGCTCAAGGAGCAGGGCCACACGCCCGTCCTCGTCGCGTGCGACCTGCAGCGCCCCAACGCCGTCGACCAGCTCAAGGTCGTCGCCGAGCGGGCCGGGGTCGCGGTCTTCGCACCGCACCCGGGGGCCTCGGCGTCCGGCCAGGCGGCGAACCCGGCCGCCGGCCCGGCCGACCCGGTCGCCGTGGCGCGCGACGGCGTCCGGTACGCCACCGACAAGCAGTACGACGTCGTCGTCGTCGACACCGCCGGCCGGCTCGGCGTCGACGCCGAGATGATGCAGCAGGCCGCGGACATCCGGGACGCCGTCCTGCCGGTCGAGATCCTCTTCGTCCTCGACGCGATGATCGGCCAGGACGCCGTCGCCACCGCGACCGCGTTCGCCGACGGCGTCGGGTTCACCGGCGTGGTGCTGTCCAAGCTCGACGGCGACGCCCGCGGCGGTGCGGCGCTGTCCGTCGTCGGCGTCACCGGCCGGCCGGTCATGTTCGCCTCGACGGGGGAGAAGCTCGAGGAGTTCGAGCTCTTCCACCCCGACCGGATGGCCTCGCGCATCCTCGACATGGGTGACGTGCTCACCCTCATCGAGCAGGCGCAGAAGGCGTTCGACAACGACCAGGCCGAGGCGATGGCGGCGAAGTTCGCCGCCGACGAGGACTTCACCCTCGACGACTTCCTCCAGCAGATGGCCGCCCTGAAGAACATGGGCTCGCTGAAGAAGATGCTCGGGATGCTCCCCGGCATGGGCGAGATCCGCGAGCAGCTCGAGAACTTCGACGAGCGCGAGATGGACCGCGTCGAGGCGATCATCCGCTCGATGACGCCGCAGGAGCGCCGCCAGCCGCGGATCCTCAACGGCTCCCGCCGGCTGCGCATCGCGCGCGGCTCCGGCGTCCAGGTGAGCGACGTCAACCAGCTGCTCGAGCGGTTCACCGACGCCCAGAAGATGATGCGTCAGATGCGCAAGGGCATGGGCGGCATGCCGGGGATGCCGGGCCTGCCGGGCATGGGCGGCGGCAAGAAGGCCCGCGGCAAGACCGCGCCGCCGCCGCGCAGGGGCAAGGCGAAGTCCGGTAACCCGGCCAAGCGGGCGCAGCAGGAGCGCGAGGCGTCCCAGCGCGGCGTCGCGGGCGGCCCGGCGGGCGCTCCGGGCAGCGCCTTCGGCCTCGGCGGGCAGGCGCCGTCCGCGGCCGACCCGTCGAACCTCGAGCTGCCCCCGGGTCTGGACAAGTTCCTCGGCCGCTGACCCCGGCACCTGACCTCGCGGGGGCACGTCGCGCGGGGTGACCCGGGCCCTGCAGCCCGGCGTGTCGGCCGCACGGCCGGGGTAGGTTCCCCGCCATGGCGGACGACGTCGTGCTGCGCCTTCGCGGCCACGTGCTCACTGGTCCCGACGAGGCGGACGAGGTCGGCGAGGCCTGGGTCGTCGGCGGCCGGGTCAGCTACACCGCACCGGCGTCCGGCACGGCCGACGCCCTCGACCTCGAGGGCTGGGTGCTCCCCGGCCTCGTCGACGCGCACTGCCACATCGGGATCGACGCCGACGGCGGCGTCGACGACGCGACGGTCGAGCGGTTCGCCACCGCCGACCGGGACGCCGGCAGCCTGCTGCTGCGCGACTGCGGATCACCCGTCGACTACCGGTGGGTCGACGACCGGGAGGACCTGCCGGTCGTCGTCCGGGCGGGGCGGCACCTGGCGCGTTCGCGGCGCTACATCCGGGGCCTCGGCCACGAGATCGAGCCGGAGGAGCTGCCGGTGTACGCCGCGGCGCAGGCGAAGGCCGGCGACGGCTGGGTCAAGCTCGTCGGCGACTGGATCGACCGGGCGACCGGCGACCTCGCGCCGTGCTGGCCGCGGGAGGCGCTCCAGGCCGCGATCGAGGCCGCGCACGCCGAAGGCGCCCGGGTCACGGCGCACTGCTTCGGCGAGGACTGCCTGCCCGACCTCGTCGAGGCCGGGATCGACTGCATCGAGCACGCCACCGGGCTGAGCGACGTCGTGGCGGGCATCGCCGCGGCCCGCGGGGTCGCGGTCGTGCCGACGCTGGTGAACATCGCCAACTTCCCGGAGTTCGCGGCGGCGGGGGAGGACAAGTTCCCGCTGTACGCCGAGCACATGCGGGCGCTGCACGCGCGCCGCTACGACACGGTCGCCCTCGCCTACGAGGCCGGGGTACCGGTCTTCGCCGGCACGGACGCCGGCGGCTCGGTCGCGCACGGGATGCTGGCCCGCGAGGTCGCCGAGCTCGTCCGGGCCGGGCTGCCGCCGACCGCCGCGCTCGACGCCGCGTGCTGGGGCGCCCGGTCGTGGCTCGGCCGGCCCGGGCTCGAGGAGGGCGCGCAGGCCGACCTCGTCGTCTACGCCGCCGACCCGCGGGAGGACGTCGGCGTGCTCGCGCACCCGGCACGGGTCGTGCTGCGGGGCCGTGTCGTCGGCTGAGGCGACCGACCGGGTCGCCGTCCTGCACCCGGAGCTGCCGCGGCTGCTCGACGCCGTCCTCGTCGTCGGACCGGACGCCGACGGCGAGCGGCCCGGCCTCGCCGAGGTGGCCGCGGCGGCGCTGCGCGTCGCCCCCGACGGGACGGTCCCCGGGCCGCCGACCCGCTCGGGCCCGGACGGCCGGCTCCACGTCGTCGTCTCGGCGACGGCGCGGACGGCGGACGGCGCGGCCTGGGTCGCGGACCCGCCGTCCGGGCTGCCGGACGGCGTGACGACGGCGCTGCGGGCCGTGCTCGCCGAGGACGCCGGGGAGACCGCGCTCCACCCCCTGCGCCCGGGCTGGCACCGCCGCGGCTGGTGGGACGACGTCACGGCGTGGGTCGACGAGGCGCTGGCGGACCTGCAGCTCGCGCCGCGCACCGGCCCTCTGCGGCCCCGGCAGGTCTGGTCGATGTCGGCCGTCGTCGAGGTGCCGACCACGACCGGGCGGTACTGGCTCAAGGCGGTCCCGCCGCACTTCGCCCGCGAGCCGGCGGTGATCGACGGCGTCCGGGGCGCGTCCGCCCCGGAGCGCGCCGCCGGGGCCGCCCTGCCCGGGCTGCCCCGGACCCTTGCGAGCGCCACCGAGCCGGGCGGCGCGGTGCGGCTGCTCATGACCGACTCCGGCCCTGTGCCGGACGACGTCCTGCCGGGCGAGCGCGAACGCCTCACGGCGGGGTTCGCCCGGCTGCAGGCCGCGACGGCGCCCCGGCTGGGCCCGGTCGCCGGCCGAGCGGGCCTCGACGACCGGTCGCCGTCCGCCCTGGCGGCCGGGCTCGCCCGGCTGACGGCGGAGGGCATCGAGCTCGGCCGGCTCACCGACGCCGAGCGGACGGCGCTCGCCGAGCGGCTGCCCCGGGACCGGGACCGGCTGCTCGCGCTCGCCGGCACCGGGCTGCCGCCGCTGCTCGTCCACGGCGACTACCACCCGTGGAACGCCGTCCGGCACCCGGGGTGGGCGGACGGCGAGGAGGTCGCCATCGACTGGACGGACGCCTCGGTCGGCGTCGCGGGCCTCGACCTCGTGCCGCTCGCCGGCCTGCGCTCGACGGGCGAGGTGGACGCCGGCCCGGTCGTCGACGCGTACGTCGTCGCCCTCGCCGGGGCGCTCGGGGCCGCGGAGGCGACCGTCCGAGCGGCGGTCACCGCGGCGCTGCCGGCCGCCTGGCTCGTCCAGGCGCTCGCCTACGAGGGCATCCTGCGGGCGGCCGAACCGCTGTCGCACCACGAGTTCACCGGGTGCCAGGAGCGGTCGCTGCGCGGATGGCTGCGCGGCGTCCCGGCGGACGGCGGCTGAGCGGGGCCCGGTGGTCCGGGGCACCGCCCGACCTCTGGCAGAATGGACGACCGTACCCGTCTGTCCGCGGACCCTCTCGCCGCTCTCGGACGTGTCCTCGAGCTCGCCGGCGCACCCGGTCCCCACCCGGTGCAGACGCGGCTCACCCCCACAGAAGCAGGAGTGACCACACCCGTGGCCGTCAAGATCCGTCTCAAGCGCCTCGGCAAGATCCGGGCGCCGTACTACCGCATCGTCGTCGCCGACTCGCGCGTCAAGCGTGACGGTCGCGCGATCGAGGAGATCGGCAAGTACCACCCGACCGAGGACCCCTCGTTCATCGAGGTCGACCGGGAGCGGGCGCAGTACTGGCTGAAGGTCGGCGCGCAGCCGACCGAGCAGGTCGAGGCGATCCTCAAGATCACCGGTGACTGGCAGCTGTTCAAGGGGCTCCCGGGCTCCGAGGGCACCCTGCGCGTCGCCGCGCCGAAGGCCGACAAGAAGGCCGTCTTCGAGGCCGCCGCCAAGGAGTCCATGGGCGAGACCGCCAAGGACGGCGCGACCACGCCGAAGAAGAAGCCGGCCAAGAATGCCGCCGCCGCTGCCGAGCCCGAGGCCCCCGCGGCCGAGGCCCCGGCCGCTGAGGCCCCCGCCGCCGAGGCCCCCGCGGCCGAGGAGACGTCGGCCCAGACCGAGGCCGCGGCGGACGCCACCCCGGCCGAGGGCTGACCGTGCTGAGCGAGGCGCTCGAGCACCTCGTCCGCGGCATCGTCGGCAACCCCGACGACGTCCAGGTCCGGAGCAAGCCGCTGCGCCGTGGCACGCTGCTCGAGGTCCGGGTGCACCCCGAGGACCTCGGCCGCGTCATCGGCCGGGCAGGCCGGACGGCGACCGCGCTGCGGACCGTCGTCAAGGCGCTCGCCGACGGCAAGCCGATCCGGGTCGACGTCGTCGACGTGGACCGCGGCCGCTGAGGTCACGCAACCCGCACGACGCGACGACCCCGTACCGCACACGCGGTGCGGGGTCGTCGCGCATCCGAGCCAACGTCCGAGCAGGAGCAGGAGGAGCAGTGCGACTCGTCGTCGCCCGGATCGGGCGCGCCCACGGCATCCGGGGCGAGGTGACCGTCGAGCTGCGGACCGACACCCCGGACGACCGCTTCTACCCCGGCGCCGACCTCGTCGTCGTCCCGCCGAAGGGCCCGGCCGCCCGCGGCCTGCCGAAGACCCTCACCGTCGAGACCGTCCGCGACCACAACGGCACCCTGCTGCTCACCTTCGAGCAGGTGCACGACCGGACCGCGGCCGAGGCGCTGCGCAACGTGCTCCTCGAGGCCGAGGTGCCGGACGAGACCGGTGAGGACGACGCCTGGTACACCCACCAGCTCGTCGGGCTGCGCGTCCTCGACCCGGCCGGCACCGAGCTCGCCACGGTCGTCTCGCTCGAGCACGGGCCGGCGCAGGACCTGCTCGTCGTCCGCCGCCCGGACGGCGCCACGCGCTACGTGCCGTTCGTCACCGCGCTCGTCCCGACGGTCGACGTCAAGGGCGGCTTCGTCGTCGTCGACGCCCCCGGCGGGCTGCTCGACGACGGGGACGACGGGGCCTGAGCCGTGCGCATCGACGTCGTGACGATCTTCCCCGAGTACCTCGAGCCGCTCGGGCTCTCGCTCATCGGCAAGGCCCGGCAGGCCGGGATCCTCGACGTCGTCGTCCACGACCTGCGCGAGGCCACCCACGACCGGCACCGCACCGTCGACGACACCCCGGCCGGCGGCGGCGCGGGGATGGTCATGAAGCCCGAGCCGTGGGGCGAGGCGCTCGACGCCGTCCTCGCGGCGGGTCCGCCGTCGGGACCGTCTGGGCCGTCGGGCGGGCCGGGGGAGCGACCGGTGCTCCTCGTGCCGACGCCGTCCGGCGAGCGCTTCAGCCAGCCGCTGGCCCGCGAGCTCGCGACCCGGGACCACCTCGTCTTCGCCTGCGGCCGCTACGAGGGCATCGACGAGCGGGTCGTCGAGGACGCCGCCGAGCGGTTCGACGTCCGGCTCGTCAGCCTCGGTGACTACGTGCTCAACGGTGGCGAGGTCGCCGTCCTCGCGATCGTCGAGGCCGTCGCCCGGCTGCTGCCCGGCGTCGTCGGCAACGCCGAGAGCCTCGTCGAGGAGAGCCACGAGGACGGCCTCCTCGAGTACCCGGTCTACACCAGGCCGGCGACGTGGCGGGGCCGCGAGGTCCCCGACGTCCTCATGTCCGGCCACCACGGCCGGATCGCCCGCTGGCGGCGGGACGAGCGGCTGCGCCGGACCGCCCGCCGCCGCCCGGACCTGCTCCCCGGGCTCGACGTCGGCACCCTCGACCGGCACGACCTCGCCGTCCTCGCGGAGGAGGGCTGGTCCGTCGTCGAGCAGGGCGGCGCGGGGGAGCCCGGCCGGGACCGCCGATTTCTGGCGCGAGCCGTCGCTGTGGCAGACTGAACCGCTGTGCCGCCGGTCGGCCGCGCCCTGCCACAGGGGGGCGTCGTGCCACGAACCGGGCCCCGCAAGGGGACGGCGCACCGAGAACACCCGAGCGCGGCGACCGCCGCCACCACGACCTGCGCGGATGACCTGTGGCACCTGCGGGAGAGCGACACACCATGCATCTTCTGGACGCACTCGACTCGGCATCGCTGCGGACCGACGTCCCGGCCTTCCGCGCCGGCGACACGCTCAAGGTCCACGTCAAGGTCGTCGAGGGCACCCGCTCCCGCATCCAGGTCTTCCAGGGCGTCGTCATCCGGCGCTCGGGCGGCGGCGTCCGCGAGACGTTCACCGTGCGTAAGGTCAGCTTCGGCGTCGGCGTCGAGCGGACCTTCCCGGTCCACTCGCCGATCATCGACCACATCGAGGTCGTGACCCGCGGTGACGTCCGTCGCGCGAAGCTGTACTACCTGCGCGCGCTGCGTGGCAAGGCCGCGAAGATCAAGGAGAAGCGGGACGCCCTCCCCACCCGCTGAGCGACACGCCACGCCTCCCCTGCCCGCAGGGTGGTGACGTAGGCTCGTCGACGTGGATGCCGACCGGACGAGGCGCATCGCCTCCCGGGACGCGTCCCGGAGCGACATGACGGCCGACGTGGTGGCCGACGACCCTGGGGTCGCCGGTCCCCGCGCCGGCCGTCCGTCGTCGTGGGCCGACGCCGACCCGGGCGACGACCACGCGGACGACCACCTCGACGACCACCCTGACGACCACGGCGACGGCCCGGTCGGGCCGGCGCTGCGCGTCCTCGGCTGGGCGCTCGCCGTCGCGGTGAGCATCGCCCTCGTCCGGGTGCTCCTCGTCCAGTCGTTCGTCATCCCGAGCACGTCCATGGAGCCGCTCCTCGAACCGGGCGACCGGGTCGTCGTCTCCCGGCTCGGCGCCGTCGCCGGTACGGTGCAGCGCGGCGACGTCGTCGTCTTCGACGGTCGCGGCGTGTTCGAGCCCGCGGCCCCGCCGGCGTCCTCGCCGGTCGC
>JACRAB010000365.1 GCA_016213575.1 Actinomycetota bacterium | reverse complement strand
GTCGGCGACGGCGAGCCCGTTCGGCGGGAGGGCGATCCCCGCGCCGACCGCGCGCAGCGACCCGGCCCGCTCCAGGAGGGTCACGTCGTGCCCGGTCCGGGCCAGGAGCGCCGCGGCGGCCAGGCCACCGATGCCGCCGCCTGCGACGACGACCCGGAGCGGCTGCATCCGTCCATGGTCGCCCACGGAGGGCCGTGCGCGACAGGAGGGTCCACCGAACGGTCAGGTGGTTGGATGCGCCCATGACGGATTCGGAGGACCTGTCCGCCGGCGTGGTCGTCGTCGGGTCGGGGATCGGTGGCGCCACGACGGCGCTGGCGCTGGCCCGGCGCGGGGTCGACGTCCTCGTCCTCGAGCGGGGTGAGCGGCTGCCCCGGGAGCCGGCGAACTTCTCGCCCGAGGAGGTCTTCCTGCGGCGCCGGTACAAGCCGGCCGAGCAGTGGCTGGACGGCGACGGCCGGTCCTTCGCGCCCGGGGTGCACTACCTCGTCGGCGGGAACTCCAAGGTCTACGGGGCGAGCCTGCCGCGGTTCCGGGAGGCGGACTTCGGTGCCGTCGAGCACCGCGAGGGCACCTCGCCCGCGTGGCCGTTCTCCTACGCCGACCTCGAGCCCTACTACGGGCAGGCCGAGACCCTCTACAAGGTCCACGGCGCGACGGGTGAGGACCCGACCGAGCCCTGGCGCAGCACGCCGTTCCCGTACCCGGCGCTGTCCCACGAGCCCTACGTCGCCGACCTCGCCGACCGGCTCCGCGCGCAGGGCGTGCACCCGGCGTCCAACGCGATGGGCCTGGACCGGGTCGAGCCGGGCGCGGAGGGCACCGGCGCGTGCGTGCGCTGCCGGACGTGCGACGGGTTCCCCTGCATGTACGGCGCGAAGTCCGACGCCGAGACGTGCGCGCTCGCGCCGGCCCTGGAGACCGGGCTCGTCCGGCTCGTCACCGGCGCGCAGGTGCGGCGGATCGTGCTCGACGGCGACGGCCGGCGGGTCGACCACCTCGTCGTCGAGACCGCGGACGGCGTCACCCGCGTGCGCGGCGGGCGGTTCGTGCTCTCGGCGGGCTCGGTCAACTCGGCGGCGTTGCTCCTGTCCTCCCGGGACGACGCGTGCCCGGACGGCGTCGCGAACTCCACCGGGCTCGTCGGCCGCAACTTCATGATGCACAACAACGCCCACGTCGCGGCCGTCGACGTGAACCGCCGCAACGACGTCGTGTTCCAGAAGACGTTGTCCGTCAACGACTTCTACCACGACGGCGGCGACGGCTACCCGCTCGGGACGCTCCAGCTCATCGGCAAGGTCCAGGGCTCCATGATGAAGTCCTGGGCGACCCGGACGCCGCGGCTGCTCCTCGACGGCATCGCGACCCGCAGCGTCGAGTGGCTCGTCATGACCGAGGACCTGCCGGACCCGCAGAACCGCGTCACCGTCGACGGCGCGGGCCGGATCACGACCGCCCGGACGGCGCGGAACACGCTGCCCTACAAGGAGCTCCACCGGAAGGCGAAGGCGCTGCTCCACGGCGCCGGCTACGACGCGGTGTTCACCCAGTGGTTCGACATCTCGATGAACTCGCACATGTGCGGCACCGTCGTCGCGGGCGCCGACCCGGCCACGTCCGTGCTCGACCCGTGGTGCCGCAGCCACGACGTGCCGAACCTGTGGGTCGTCGACGGCGGCTTCTTCCCCTCGTCCGCGGCGATGAACCCGGCCCTGACCATCGCGGCGCAGGCGCTGCGGGTCGTCGCGGAGTCCGACCTGGCGTCGTAGCGGGGGCCGTGGGGGGACTCACGTCCGGGTTACCGACCAGTAGGCGACTTCCGCGCTGTCGCCTGCGGACGAAGGGGTCAGAGGTCCCGATCGGCGCGGGCGGAGGGGAACCTACGGTCGAGCGCGATGGCACCGGACGGGCCCGATCCACCAGGCAGGGCCCGGGATCCACCCAGGAAGGCGGGTGCTCATGCACGTCGTCGTTCTCGTGAAGCACGTCCCCGAACCCACCGCGACCTGGTCGTTCGCCGACGACCTCACCCTGGACCGCACAGCGGTCGAGGGCCGGCTGTCCGAGCTCGACGAGTACGCCGTCGAGCAGGCGGTCCGGCTCGTCGAGTCGGGTCTCGACGCCCGCGTCACGTACCTCACCCTCGGCCCGGCCAAGGCCGTCGAGGGGCTGCGCAAGGCGCTCTCGATGGGCGGTGACGACGGTGTCCACGTCGTCGACCCTGCCGTCCACGGCAGCGACGCGCTGGCCACCTCGCTCGTCCTGGCGAAAGCGTTGCAGCACATCGGGTTCGACCTCGTCCTCGCCGGGATGGCCTCGACGGACGCCGAGATGTCCGTGCTGCCCGCGATGCTCGCGGAGCGGCTCGGGGTCCCGCAGGTCACCTTCGGCGGGGACCTCGCCGTCGACGCCGCCGCCGGCACCGTCACGGTGCACCGCGACGGCGACGACGCCACCGAGGAGGTGGTCGCCGCGCTGCCCGCGGTCGTCTCCGTCACCGACCGCACCGGCCAGCCGCGGTACCCGTCGTTCAAGGCGATCATGGCGGGCAAGAAGAAGCCCGTGCAGACCCTGACCCTCGCCGACCTCGGCGTCGCGCCCGAGCAGGTCGGCGCCGCCG
>JACRAB010000364.1 GCA_016213575.1 Actinomycetota bacterium | reverse complement strand
GCGCACGACGCGCTCGGCGTCGTCGCGTTCTGGTCGGACGCCGCGGTCGTCCTGCCGCTCGGCCGGCCGGTGCGGCCGCGCCGGCTCGTCGAGGACCTGCTGCGGATCCCCGCGCAGGGCCTGACGAACGTGGCGTTCCCGCTCCAGGTCGCACGCCGTGAGCTCGCCGCGGTCCCGGCCCGGGACGCCCGGGTGCTGCTGCTGTCGGACTGCGTCCACAACGCCGGCCCCGACCCGCGCCCGTCGGCCGCGGCCCTGCCCCGGCTGGACGTCCTTCTCGACACGACCGGCGAGCACGACCTCGACCTCGACCGGGACCTCGCCCGGCTCGGCCGTGGCCGGCTCCGCACCGTGCGGCACCACCGGGACGTCGCGCCGGCGCTCACGGCGATCTTCCGGCGCTGAGCGCGGGCCCGCCTTCGTACTCCTGTCAGTACTGCTGTCAGTACTGCGGCGGCGGGTTCCCGACGTCGCGGCGCTCGACGACCTCGGTGTGGCTCGTGTTCGCCCGCTGCGTGTTCATGACGAGCGACAGGACGATCGCGAGCGCGCCGGCGAGCATGCAGATCCAGCCGACGACCTGGATGTCGAGCCCCGACACGCTCGCCTCGACGGCGAAGGCGAGGATCGCACCGACGACCACGAGGAAGATCCCGATACCGAGTGCCATGTCATGCCTCTCGCGCTGCTGGACGGCTGTCGGCCCTGCGGTACCCCGAAGGTCACCGATCATGCGCGCGAGATCGTCCCGGTCCCCCGGCCGCCGCCTGACCGCACCGCCGTGGGGCCGTCGCCGGCCCGGCCAGTAGCCTCGGCCGCCATGGAGTACTCCGACGTCGTCCGCCGGCGGCGCATGGTCCGCGCCTACGACCCCGACCGCCCGGTCCCGCGGGAGGCGCTGCTGCGGATGCTCGACCTCGCGGTGCGGGCGCCGAGCGCGGGGTTCTCGCAGGGCTGGGACTTCCTCGTGCTGACCTCCCCGGCGGACCGCGACCTGTTCTGGCGCGTCACGAGCGACCCGGACGCCGAGCCCGACGCGTGGCTGACCGGCATGCGCTCGGCCCCCGCGCTCGTCGTGTGCCTGTCGGACCCGAACCGCTACCTCGACCGGTACGCCGAGCCCGACAAGGGCTGGGCCGACCGTGACGTCGCCCGCTGGCCGGTGCCGTACTGGGACGTCGACACCGGGATGGCCGCCCTGCTCGTGCTGCTCTCGGCCGTCGACGAGGGGCTCGCCGGCTGCTTCTTCGGCGTGCCGCCGGAGCACCAGGCGGCGACGCTCGCCGCCTTCGGGGCACCGGCCGACCGGCGCGTCGTCGGCGTGTGCAGCCTGGGCTACGCCGCCGCCGACCGGCGCTCGCCGTCGCTGCGGCGCGGACGCCGTCCGGTCGCCGAGGTCGCCCACGACGGCCGGTACTCCGTCCCGTTCGCCTGAGGCCCGTTCGTCCGAGGCCCGTCCGTCCGAGGGTCCGGCTACGAGCCGCCGTCCGCGTACGGGACCATGACGTCGGTGAGCACGGGGTTGTGGTCCGACGGGATCGTGCCGTAGAACGTGCCGTCGCTCGTGAGCCGCAGCAGCTGCGCCCAGCCGACCACCCCGACGCCCGGCGAGGCGAAGATGCGGTCCGCGGAGCCGGTGTCCTTCGGCGGCCGGCGCGTGTAGTGGTTGTAGCTGCCGTAGCGCTGGTTCGTCAGGTACTGCGCGGCCTCGAGCGTGTCGACGTACCCGTCGGCCCGCATGACGACGCCGGGCGGGTCGTACGGGTGCCAGCGGGCCACGTAGGAGCCGACGTCCCCGCCGGTGACGACGGGCACCGGCCCGTGCGCGCTCTGGTAGGCGGCGACCAGGTCGCTCAGCGCCTCGGCCTCGGCCCGGCGCCGCACGTCGTACGTGGCACCGGCCCGCGACGTGTTGTGCACGCTGACGACGAGCATCTCGGCGCCGGTGGCCTTGTGCCGCAGGCGCTGCCAGGCGGCGAACCGGGTGTTCGGCAGCGTCCAGTTGCCGCCGTTGCCGACCGCCTCGAGGACGTCACCGTCGTAGACGACGTGGACGCCGCGGCGGGCGTAGTCGGCGTCACCGGCACGGCCCTGGGTGCGGGCGACGACGTAGCGGGCACCGAGCGTGGCGGCGAACGTGTCGACCTGCAGGTCGCTGTCCCAGCCGTCCATCCACTCCGAGCCCTCCTGCACGAGGATGACGGCGGGGGCCCAGGGCCGGACGGTCGCCGCGGTCGCGGCGCGCCGGGCGGACTTCCACGGGGCGACGACCTCGCCGGCGCCGAAGTCGCCGCGCGCGCCGTCCGCGAACGTCCCGAGGATGTTGTAGCTCGCGACGCGGACCTTCACCGCGGCCGTCACCGGCGTGGCGGTGTCGGGGGTGGACCAGGCCGAGCGCGTCGCACCGTTCACCGAGCGCACCTGGAACCAGTAGGGCGTGCCGGCGGTGACGCCGTACGGGGTGAACTGCTTCGTCCGGCCGCGGACCGTGTAGCTCACGAGGCCGGTCGTGAAGGCGGCGTTCGTCGCACGGCGCACCTCGTACCCGGTGACGAGCAGGTCCGGCCACGTGAGGCGCAGCCCGGCACCGTCGGCGGTCGCCGTGACGCCGGGTGTCCACGGCCGCAGCCACACCTTGAAGGTGCCACCGACCCGCCAGTTCGAGCCCTTGGCCGTCGCGACCCGCACGTAGTACGGCGCGGCCCGGTACGTCAGCCCGGTGAGCGCGAACGACGGGCTCTTCGACACGTACCCCTTGCGGGTCGACGACGCCGACCGCAGCTTCGAGACGTACATGTCGTCGTTCTTCGGGGAGATCCACAGCCGGTAGGAGTCGGCGTTCAGGGTGCGCGCGAGGGTCACCCGGAAGGAGGTGTGCGTGACGTCGAGGACGCGCACGTCGACCGGCTTCGTGGCCGGCCAGGACGCCGCACCGGCGGGGGCGGCGACGGTCCCGACGAGCAGCACGGCGAGCGCGGCGACGAGCGCGCCGCGCAGCCGGGCGGCCCGCAGCGGGCGCGGGCGGGCACGGACGGCGGTGACGGGCCGGCGTTCGACGCCCCCGTGAGGTCCCCCAGGCATGCGGCGGACATCGGCGGACGGCCCCGGGGGCTTGACCGCACGCAACGGGCGAACCGCGCGAGACGGGCGATCCGCACCCACCGTGCCCGGTTCGGCCGTCAGCCGTCCGGGTGACCCGCCCACGGACGGAGCAGCGGCCGCCCGCGGAGCGGCCGCGCCCCGCGGTCGGTCAGTGCCCGAGCACCGGGTGCGGGACGTACGGCGCCTCGAGGGCGGCGACCTCGTCGTCGGTGAGCCGGACCTCGAGCGCCCCGAGCGCGTCCGTGAGGTGCCGCTCCTTCGTCGCGCCGACGATCGGCGCGGTGACCCCGGGCCGGGACAGCAGCCAGGCGAGCCCGACCTGCGCCATCGGGACGCCGCGCGCCTGCGCGACCTGCTCGACGGCGTCGACGACCGCGTAGTCGGCCGCGGTGTCCATGGAGTCGGCGACCGCGTCGCTGCCGGCCCGCACGGTGGCCCCGCGGGCGGCCTCGGCGTCCGCCGGGCGCGGCCGGGTCAGCAGGCCCCGGGCGAGCGGGCTCCACGGCACGACCCCGACCCCGGTCGCCCGGCAGAACGGGAGCATCTCCCGCTCCTCCTCGCGGTAGGCGAGGTTGTAGTGGTTCTGCATCGAGACGAACGGCGTCCAGCCGTTCTCGCGCGCGACGTGCTGCATCGTCGCGAACTGCCACGCGTACATGCTCGAGGCGCCGAGGTAGCGGACCTTGCCCGCGCGGACCGCGTCGTGCAGGGCCTCCATCGTCTCCTCGACCGGCGTCTGCGGGTCGAACCGGTGGATCTGGTACAGGTCGACGTGGTCGGTGCCGAGCCGCCGCAGCGACGCGTCGAGCGCCGCCGTCACGTGCTTGCGGGACAGGCCCGCGTCGTTGGGCCCGTGCCCCATCGGCCAGAACACCTTGGTCGCCAGGACGTAGGAGTCCCGGTTCGTGAAGTACCTCCCGAGCAGCCGCCCGGTGATCTCCTCGCTCACGCCGACGGAGTACATGTCGGCGGTGTCGAAGAACGTGACGCCGGCCTCGACGGCCTCCCGGACGATCGGGTCGGCGACGTCCTCCCCCTGCACCCAGGCGCGCCACGCCGGGTCGCCGTAGCTCATCATCCCGAGGCAGATCCGGGAGACCTTGAGACCGGTGGAGCCCAGACGCACGTAGTCCATGACCGCGAACCTACGACCACGGCCCCCCGCCCGCGAGGGCGGGTCAGCGGGCGAACGCGTCGAGCGCCGCCGAGCGGGCGGGCCGGGTCTGCGCCTGGACGAGCAGGAACAGCGCCTCGCGGGCCTTGCGCTGCGCCGGGTCCGAGGCGGCCATCGAGGCACCAGCACCGGCGACGACGAGCGCCGTCGTGCACTCGACCATGAGCGCCTGCGCGAGCGCCCGCAGCCGCAACCGGCGCGGCATCTGAGCGTCCGGGTCGACCTCGTCGAGGAGGTGGTGCACCTCGGCCTTCACCGCGAGCACCCGGGCCCGCAGCCGCTCGGCCGCGTCGACGGCGGCCGGCTCGTCGCGGCGCCGGCCGCGCTCGACGAGCAGGTCGAGCGCCGACTCGGCGACCCCGAAGACCGCGGGCACCGGGTTCGCCGAGGGCCGGGCGTCCCGGCGGGCCCAGGCCTCGACGTCGTCGACGAGCAGGACGTCGTCCGGCCGCAGTCGCAGGCCGTCGAGCCGCAGCGTCACGGTGACGGCGGAGCGCAGGGCGGCGACGTCCATCGGTGCGGAGACGGCGAGCCCCGGCTGCTCGCGGGCCGGCACGACCCCGAAGACGACCCGGCCGTCGTCCGTCGCCCCGCCGAGCAGCGCGACGTCGTTGATCCCCCAGCCGGTGTACCAGGGCGCGTCGCCGACGAGCCGCCAGCCCGCGCCGTCCGGGACCGCCACGACGGGACGGGCGGGCCGCCGGCGCAGGTGCGAGAACGCGATGCCGGCGACCGCGCGCCCGGTCGCGAGGTCCCGCGCGAGGTCCTCCCGGCCGGCGTCGAGGGCCATCGGGGCGCACGTGTGGTGCTGGATCTGTACGAACCAGGTCGACAGGTCGGCCCCGGCGACGAACTCCTGGGTTCGCCGGACGACGGCCGGTGGCGCCCCGAGGCCGCCCACGGCGCCCGGGGCGGAGACCCCGGGCCGCCCGGCCGCGGCGAGCGCGGGGCGGTGGGAGCGCGGCGCGGTCGGCCGGTCGCCCAGCGCCGCCGCCGGGGGGAGCCGGTCGGCGGCGAG
>JACRAB010000363.1 GCA_016213575.1 Actinomycetota bacterium | reverse complement strand
GGGTCACCAAGCGGGACAGCCGCAAGCGCAACGCCGTCCCGAGCGTCGTCATCGCCGGCTACACGAACGCCGGCAAGTCGAGCCTGCTCAACCGGCTCACCGGTGCGGGCGTGCTCGTCGAGAACGCGCTCTTCGCGACCCTCGACCCGACGGTGCGCCGCGCCGTCACCCCCGACGGCCGCGAGTTCACCCTCGCGGACACGGTCGGGTTCGTCCGGCACCTGCCGCACCAGCTCGTCGAGGCCTTCCGGTCGACGCTCGAGGAGTGCGCGGACGCCGATCTCGTCCTCCATGTCGTCGACGGCGCGCACCCGGACCCGGAGGGCCAGCTCTCCGCCGTCCGCGAGGTGCTCGGCGAGGTCGGCGCGGTCGACGTCCCCGAGCTCGTCGTCGTCAACAAGGCGGACGCCGCCGACCCCGAGGTCGTCGACCGGCTGCTGCGGCGCGAGAAGAACGCCGTCGCGGTGTCCGCGTGGACCGGCGCCGGGGTCGACGAGCTCGTGGCCCGGATCGCCGACTCGGTGCCCCGGCCGGACGTCGAGGTGGACGTCCTCGTGCCGTACAGCCGCGGCGACCTCGTGAACCGGGTGCACG
The DNA here is from genome assembly GCA_016213575.1 of Actinomycetota bacterium. GTDB lineage: Bacteria > Actinomycetota > Actinomycetes > Actinomycetales > Kineosporiaceae > R-H-3. The sequence continues at coordinate 16,879 of JACRAB010000363.1, read as the reverse complement.
TCGAGGGTGCCGTCCTCACCGAGGAGCACACGGGCGAGGGCACCCGGCTGCACGCCCGGGTCCGCCCGGGCCTGGCCGGCGAGCTCGCGCAGTTCCAGCCGGCGGCGCAGCGCTGACGGACCGGGCCGGCGGGTCCTAGCATCGGCGGGTGGCACCTGCGGACGTGCGTGTCGTCGAGGTGCTCGCGGCGCTGTCGCTGACGACCGACCTCGCCTCGGGCGTCCCGTTCGAGAAGGGACTGCGCACGTGCGCGGTCGCCGAGGCGCTCGCAGGTGCCGTCGGCCTCGACGACGGCGACCGCCGCGTCGTCTTCCAGACGGCGCTCCTGCGGGCCGTGGGCTGCACCAGCCACGCCAGCGAGAACGCCGCCCACTTCGTCGACGACGTGGCGTTCCAGGCCGCGCTCAAGGTGCTCGACCCGGGTGACCCGGCCGTGTTCGGCGGCCAGCTGCGGTCGTTCGGCCGGTGGGCGGGGGAGGCGGCCGCGCCGGCGCTGGCGGCGCGCTTCGTCGAGATCGCCCCCACGGTCGCCCCGCTCGCCGGCCGCAGCGGGTGCGAGGTGAGCCGGGCGCTCGGGCCGCGTCTGGGGCTCGATCCCGCGGCCGTCGACGCCCTCGACGAGGTGTACGAGCGGTGGGACGGTCTCGGGTTCCCCGAGGGGCGGTCGGGCGACGGTCTCACCCTGGCCGCCCGCCTCCTGCACGCGGCGGAGCAGGCCGTCCTCGCGCACGGGGCCGCGGGCGGCGGGCGGGCCGGAGCGGCCGCCGCCCTCGCCGAGGTCCGGCGCAGGTCCGGCGGGCACCTCGACCCGGACGTCGCGGCGGCGTTCGTCGCCCACGCGGACGTCGTGCTGGCCCCGTTGGACGCACCCGACGTCCTCGTGCACGTCGTCGGGGCCGAGCCGCCGCCCCGGGCCACGCTGCCGTTCGGCCGGCTCGACACGCTCGTGGAGGCCTTCGCCGTCGTCGCCGACCTCAAGGGCCGCCACCTCGTCGGCCACTCCCACCGGGTCGCCGACCTCGCGGTCGCGGCCGGCCGGCTCGCCGGGGCGGACGACGCGCGCGCCGCGCTGCTGCGCAGCATCGCCCTGGTCCACGACCTCGGTCGGGTCGTCGTGCCGAGCAGCGTGTGGGACCGGCCCGGTCCGCTCGGCCCGGCGGACGTCGAGCGGGTGCGGCTGCACACCTACTGGACGCAGCGCGTCCTCGCCCGCTGCCCGGCGACCGCCCCGCTCGCGACGTCCGCCAGCGCGCACCACGAGCGGTCCGACGGAAGTGGCTACCACCGGGGCGTCCGGGCCGGCGACCTCGACCCCGACGCCCGGCTGGTCGCGGTCGCCGACGCGTTCGCCGCGCTCACCGCGGACCGGGCGCACCGGTCGGCGGTCACCCCGGCCGCGGCGGCCGCGACGCTGCAGGAGGAGGTCGCCCGCGGCGGTCTCGACCGGGACGCCGTGGCGGCCGTCGTCGAGGCCGCAGGTCTGCCACGACCGCGCCCCGCGCACCCGGCCGGGCTCTCCGAGCGGGAGGTCGAGGTGGTCCGGCTCGCGGCGAAGGGCCTGTCGAACAAGGAGATCGCCGCCCGGCTGGTCATCTCGGAGCGGACCGTCGGGCACCATCTCGCGCACGTCTTCGACAAGACGGGGCGGCGCACCCGGGCCGGGGTGGCGGTGTTCGCCGTCGAGCACGGGCTGCTCGGCGGGCCGGGATAGGTCGACCGACCGATGCGGGGCCGTACCGCCGGCGGCGACGGTTGTCGTCGTCCGCAGCCGGCCCACCCAGCCATCGGGAGCACCCATGACGACATCCACGAGCACGACCGGCACGAGCACGACGGGCACGAGCACGACCGGCACGAGCACCGCCGGGGACCTCGGCCGGACCGCGACCGTCGCCGCGATCTACGAGGCGTTCGGGCGCGGGGACGTCCCGACGATCCTGTCCATGCTCGCCGAGGACGTCCTCTGGGACGCCGACTGGGCGGACAACTGGGGTCAGCGCGAGCACGTCGACCTCCTCGCGCCGCGGCGCGGGCACGCCGGGGTCAGCAAGTTCTTCACCGTCGTCGGCGGGTTCACGGTGCACGAGTTCCGGGTCCTCGACCTGCTCGAGAGCGGCTCCCAGGTCGTCGCGGAGGTCGTGGTCGACCTGCAGGCACCGGGCGGCGGGCGGTACCGGGACGAGGAGTTGCACCGCTGGCGGTTCGGCCCGGACGGCAGGGTCGTCTCGATGCGGCACTACGTGGACACGGCGAAGCACCTCGCCGCCGGCCGCGGGGAGGACACCACCCGGCGCTGAGTCGGCGGTCCGCCGAGGCCGCCGGGCCGCCGTCAGACCCGCGACAGCAGGTCGGGCGGCGGCTCGGTGTCCTGCGGCCAGTCGGCGTAGACGCCCATCGTGCCGTCGCTCAGGCAGCGCAGGGCGAGGTGCACGTACGACACGAGGCCGCCCGCCCCGAGCGTGAAGCCGACGGCGACGTCGAACACCTCGCCGCCGCACGGGCAGGCCGCCTCGACCGGCCGGGCCGCGGCGGCGTGCACGTCGGAGTCGAGCATCCAGCGCCGGTCGCCGCAGCGCAGGCAGACCCGGCCCGCGACGCCCTCGGCGTCGTCGACGAGCACGTGGAAGGCGCCGTTGCCGCACAGCGCGCAGACCGCGTGCACGATCCGGCTCAGGGTCTGCCGCTCCGAGCAGTAGTCGGCGAGGAAGGCGTCCAGGTCGCGGGCCTCGGTGCCCTGCCAGGAGTCCTCGCCGCGTGCCGTCACCACCACGGCCCGGACTCTAGCCCGGTCCCGGCCCGTGGCAGGGTGCCGGTCCGGGCGTCAGGCGCGGCGCGCCTGGCAGGTGATGCACCGGGTGGCCCACGGCAGCGCCTCGAGCCGGTCGGCGGCGATCGCCTCGCCGCAGCCGTCGCACACGCCGTACGTGCCGTCGTCCGCCTTCGCCTGCGCCCGGAGCACGTCGGCGTGCAGCGCCCGCAGCCGGTCGTGCGCCGCGACCTGGGAGAGCCGCTCGACGGCCAGCGCCGTGCCCTCGCCGACCCGCTTGCCGAAGCCGATCCCGCCGAGGTCGCCGGACGGCGCGGTGAGGACGGCGATCTCGGCCTCGAGCTCGGCCCGCTTCGCCGCGAGCACCGCGTGCACGTCGTCCGTCATCCCCGCAGCATGCACCCGCGGGCGGCGGACGGCGAGGGCTGTTCCGCACGCCGGCGGCGGGCCTGCGAGCATGGACGGCGATGACCACCTCCCCGGCCCGTGCCGCGTCGGCGCTCGGCGACCTCGTCGGCCCCGGCGGCGCCCTCGACCCCGCGGCCCCCTTCGACCCCGACGCCACCTACGAGGCGTTCGCGGCGTGGACGGCGGCGCAGGGCCTGACGCTCTACCCGGCGCAGGAGGAGGCGCTCCTCGAGATCGTCACGGGGAGCAACGTCGTCCTCGCGACCCCGACCGGCTCCGGCAAGAGCCTCGTCGCGCTCGGCGCCCACCTCACCGCGCTCGCGCAGGGCCGCCGTACGTTCTACACCGCCCCGATCAAGGCCCTCGTCTCGGAGAAGTTCTTCGCCCTGTGCGACGCCCTCGGCGCCGACCGCGTCGGCATGCTCACCGGCGACGCGAGCGTCAACGCCGACGCCCCGGTCATCTGCTGCACCGCCGAGGTGCTCGCGAACCTCGCGCTGCGCGAGGGCGGGGCCGCGGACGTCGGCCAGGTCGTCATGGACGAGTTCCACTTCTACGCCGACCCCGACCGCGGCTGGGCCTGGCAGGTGCCGCTGCTCGAGCTCACCGACGCCCAGTTCCTCCTCATGTCGGCGACCCTCGGCGACACGAGCCGGTTCGAGACCGATCTGACCCGGCGCACCGGCCGCGGCACCGTGAGCGTCGCGTCGGGGGAGCGGCCCGTGCCGCTGACGTTCTTCTACGCGATGACGCCGATGCACGAGACGCTGGAGGAGCTCCTCCAGACGAACCAGGCGCCGGTCTACGTCGTCCACTTCACCCAGGCCGCGGCGCTCGAGCGGGCCCAGGCGCTCATGAGCGTCAACGTGGCGACCCGCGCCGACAAGGACCGGATCGCCGAGTTCCTCGGCGGCTTCCGGTTCGCCGCCGGCTTCGGCAAGACGCTGTCCCGGCTCGTCCGGCACGGGATCGGCGTCCACCACGCGGGGATGCTCCCGAAGTACCGCCGGCTCGTCGAGCAGCTCGCCCAGGCCGGGCTGCTCAAGGTCATCTGCGGCACGGACACCCTCGGCGTCGGCATCAACGTGCCGATCCGCACCGTCCTCATCAGCGCCCTGAGCAAGTACGACGGCACCCGGGTGCGGCACCTCAACGCCCGCGAGTTCCACCAGGTCGCCGGCCGCGCGGGCCGGGCCGGGTACGACACCGCGGGCACCGTCGTCGTCCAGGCGCCGGACCACGAGATCGAGAACGAGAAGCTCCTCGCGAAGGCCGGCGACGACCCGAAGAAGCGCCGCAAGATCGTGCGCCGCAAGCCCCCGGAGGGCTTCGTCGCGTGGAGCCGGTCGACGTACGACCGGCTCGTCACCCTCGAGCCGGAGCCGCTCCAGTCGAGCTTCGCCGTCTCGCACGCGATGGCGCTCAACGTGCTCGCCCGGCCCGGCGACCCGGTCGCCGCGATGCGGCACCTGCTCGAGGACAACCACGAGTCCCGCCCGAAGCAGCGCGCGCACATCCGCCGGGCGATCCAGATCGGCCGGGCGCTGCTCGCCGCCGGGATCGCCGAGCGGGTGCCGGCCGCCGGGGTCGTCGGGGAGACCGGCCCGGACGGCGTGCTCCGCGGCGCCGACGGCCGCCCGCTGCGCGGCGCGGACGTCACGCTGCGCCTCACCGTCGACGTCCCGGCGGACTTCGCGCTCAACCAGCCGCTCTCGACGTTCGCGCTCGCGGCCCTCGAGCTGCTCGACGTCGAGTCGCCGACGTACGCGCTCGACGTCCTGTCGGTCATCGAGGCGACCCTGGAGGACCCGCGCCACGTGCTGTCGGCGCAGCGGTTCAAGGCCCGTGGCGAGGCCGTCGCCGAGATGAAGGCCGAGGGCATCGAGTACGACGAGCGGATGGAGCTCCTCGAGGAGATCGGCCACCCGCAGCCGCTCGCCGAGCTCCTCGGCGCCGCCTACGAGATGTACCGGCGCGGCCACCCCTGGGTCGCCGACTACGAGGTCCGGCCCAAGCTCGTCGCGCGCGACCTCTACGAGCGGGCGATGTCGTTCACCGAGTTCGTCGCGTTCTACGGGCTCGCCCGCACCGAGGGCCTCGTGCTGCGCTACCTCGCCGACGCCTACAAGGCGCTGCGGCAGACCGTGCCGGAGACCGCGCGCACCGAGGACGTCGAGGACGTCACCGAGTGGCTCGGCGAGCTCGTCCGGCAGACCGACTCGAGCCTGCTCGACGAGTGGGAGGCGCTGCGCAACCCGTCGGCCACCGAGTCGGCCGTCGAGCAGGCCGCGCACCACCACACGCCACCGCCGGTCACGGCGAACCGGCGCGCGTTCCGGGTGCTCGTCCGCAACGCGATGTTCCGCCGGGTCGAGCTCGCGGCGCTGCGGCACTGGACGCCGCTCGGCGAGCTCGACGGTCCGGCCGGCTTCGGCGAGGACGACTGGCACGAGGCGCTCGACGCGTACTTCGCCGAGCACGACGAGATCGGCACCGGCGGCAACGCCCGCGGCCCGGCCCTGTTCGTCGTGAACGAGACCCCCGAGCCCGACCCGGACGGCGTCCTGCCCGCCCGGCGCTGGGAGGTCCGCCAGGTCGTCGACGACCCCGAGGGCGACCACGACTGGGCCGTCGAGGCGGTCGTCGACCTCGACGCCTCCGACGAGGCCGGCGAGGCGGTCGTGATCGTCACCGGCTTCCGGCGGCTGTAGGGCGACGCGGGGCGACAGAGGGGCGACAGATGGACGACGGGGCGCAACCTGACGCCGGCCTGCGGCGTCCCGCAGGCATGACCCGTCGGCTGCTCGCCGCCCCCGTGCTGCTCGTCGTCCTCCTCGTCGTGGTCGTGGCCGTGGTCGCCGCACCTGCCGGCCTGCAGTGGTGGTCGGTCCGGCGCAGCGCGGACCCCGACGTGGCGCTCGCGGCGCTGACCTGCCAGGCCGGCGGCGGGCGCGTCGTCATCTCCGTGGAGTCGCGGCCGTGGGGCTGGGTCGTCCGGACCCAGCAGTGGCGGGTCGCCTACCTCGGCGCCGACGACAACGCCAGCGGCGCCCCCGCGACCTACGTGACGCGCGAGGACGGTGTCCTCGTGCCGTGGCAGAGCGGGTCGTCGCCGCCGACCGACCCGGCGACCGGGGCGGAGCTCGCGGCGCCCGGGGCCACCGACCCCTGGGAGGCGGACCTGGCCCTCGCCGCGGCCGCCGGCCGTGACCCGTACGTCGCGCAGCGGTGCGTCTTGGAGCGGATGTAGCCAATTCCTGCCCGAATTCGGGCAAGGATTTGGTGTTGGTGGGCGGCCCGGGGAGTATTGGGGTCGTGCCCGACCCCGATCTCGTCCAGCGCGTCGCGGCCTCGACGGGGTTGAGCAGCGCCGAGGCCGCCCGGGTCGTCGACGACGTCCTGGCGTTCCATCGGGAGACCGTCGAGGACTACGTCCGCCGCCGGCACGCCCACCTGCAGACCTACGGCGCGAAGAACCCCGAGATCTTCGCGACGGTCGCCGCCGAGCTGCGCGGCCGGCTCGTCGCGGCCCCCGACCTCAGCGAGCGGCAGCTGCGCCGCATCGTCTACGGCTGACCCGGCCCTGCGCCCGGCCTGCCCAGCCCCGCCCCAGCACCCGAACCACCGACCCGAAGGAGACCGCCCGTGTGCGGCATCGTGGGATACGTCGGCGGCCAGCACGCCGCGCCGATCCTCGTCGAAGGCCTGTCCCGGCTCGAGTACCGGGGCTACGACTCCGCCGGCATCGGCGTCCTCACCAGCGGCGCCCCGCGCGTCGTCCGGACCGTCGGCCGGGTCCGCGACCTCGTCGACGCGCTGCCGAAACGGCTCGCCGGCACCGTCGGCATCGGCCACACCCGCTGGGCCACGCACGGCCCCGCGACGACGGCGAACGCGCACCCGCACCGCAGCGAGGACGGCCGGATCGTCCTCGTGCACAACGGGATCATCGACAACGCCGCCGCGCTGCGGGAGCGCCTCGAGGCCGCGGGCGTGACCTTCGCCTCCGAGACCGACACCGAGGTGCTCGTCCACCTCGTCGCCCGCTCCACGGCCGGCACCCTCGAGGACAAGGTGCTCGACGCCGTCTCGCAGGCCGTCGGCACGTGGGCCGTCGCCGTCGTGAGCGCCGACCACCCCGACCGGATCGTCGTGGCGCGCAACGGGTCCCCGCTCGTGCTCGGCATCGGCGAGAAGGAGATGTTCGTCGCCTCCGACGTCTCGGCGCTCGTGCGGCACACGAGCCAGGTCGTCCACCTGGAGGACGGCGAGCTCGCGAGCGTCACCGGGGACGGCTTCCGGACGTTCACGGCGCAGGCCCGCGACGTCCCCAAGACCGCCGAGACGGTGACGATGACCGCCGACGAGCTCGAGCTCGGCGGGCACGGGACCTTCATGCACAAGGAGATGCACGAGCAGCCGCAGACGCTGCTGCGGATGCTCGGCGGCCGCCTCGACGACCGGTTCGCCACCGCCCGGCTCGACGGGCTGCGGATCGAGCCGCGCGAGCTGCGCCAGTTCCGCCGCGTGAAGATCCTCGGCTGCGGGTCGGCGTACTACGTCGGCCAGATGGGCGCCTCGATGATCGAGGACCTCGCCCGGATCCCCGCCGACGCCGAGCCGGCGTCCGAGTTCCGCTACCGCAACCCGATCATCGAGCCCGACACCCTCTACGTCGCCGTGAGCCAGTCCGGCGAGACGGCGGACACGCTCTTCGCCGTCCGCGAGATCCAGCGCAAGGGCGGCCGGGTCGTCGGGCTCGTCAACGTCGTCGGGTCGTCCATCGCGCGGGCCTGCGACGGCGGCGTCTACCTGCACGCCGGCCCGGAGACGGCCGTCGCCTCGACGAAGGCGCTGACCCACATGGGCGTCGGGTTCGCGCTCCTCGCCCTGCTCCTCGGCCGGCTGCACGACCTGTCGTTCGCCGACGGCACGCGGATCGTCGAGGGGCTCAGGAAGCTGCCCGACCAGGTCGCGGCGATCCTCGCCGAGGAGAAGGTGATCGCCGAGGTCGCGGCGACCGTGGCGCAGGCGCCGAGCCTGTTCTTCCTCGGCCGGGTCCGCGGCTACCCGGTGGCCCGCGAGGGTGCCCAGAAGTCCAAGGAGATCACCTACCGGCACGCCGAGGCCTACCCGGCGAGCGAGCTCAAGCACGGGCCGCTGGCCCTCGTCTCGCCCGAGCTGCCCACCGTCGCGATCGTGCCGGACGACGAGCTGCTCGAGCGCAACATCGGCGCGCTCCACGAGGTCGCGGCCCGTGGCGGCCCGCTCCTCGTCGTGACCCATGAGGGCGTCGACCTCGGTGTCGCCTGCGCCCGGATCGACATCCCGAAGAACGAGCCGGAGCTCGACCCGGTGCTCCTGACGATCCCGCTCCAGCTGCTCGCCTACCACGCGGCGCTCGTGCTCGGCCAGGACATCGACCGGCCGCGCAACCTCGCGAAGTCCGTGACGGTCGAGTAGCGCATCGCCGCCCCAGGGGCGGCGGCCGGCCCGTCGGGTCAGTCGCCGTCCCCGGCGCGCAGCAGGATCCGGCGGTCGCCGACGCGGACGATGTCACCGGCGAAGAGCTGCCGGCCGCGCCGGGTCTCCTCCTCGCCGGTGACGGCGCCCTCGCCGTCCGCCAGCAGGGACTTGACCTCGGCCCCCGAGTCGACGACGTCCGCGTACTTGAGCAGCTGCCCCAGCCGGATCCCGTCGTCGCCCACGGTCACGTCGGTCGTCTCGTCGGTCGTGTCGTCGGGGTTCACCCGGCCATCATCCCCTGCCCGTGGCGGCCGGTGGTCAGCAGGTGCGGCGACGTGCTCCGCGGTCGATCCGCTCGCGTGGGGACCGTGCCACCCCCGCGGCGGGCCCGGACGAGATGGTCTTCGGGTCCGCGCACGAGGTCGCGCGCGAACTCACCGGCTTCGAGAAAGATCGAAACGACGCGCACGCGCTGGAGCAGGGTCCCGCGGGTGACGTCGACAGGAGGAGTCAGACGCGTGAGGCCCGACTCTCGTCGCCGGGCCGGCGGACCTGCCGGGTCTCGCGATCGCTGGAACCTCGGCCGTGCCCGCATCATCGGGACGCTGTCGGCACTGCTTGCCTGCGTCACGGCCGGCGTCGGTGCCGCACCTGCCGTGGCCACGGTGCCCGACGATGCCCCCTTGTCGTGCGAGGCGTTCAATCCGGAGCTACGCCTCGACCGGAATGACCCCTACAGCCGCTACTGGCACGGCTTGGCGGATCTGTCGTGCAACTACCGTGGATCGAGCGCGGACGAGTACGACGTGCAGGTTCGGGTCGTCTTCACGCTCTACGACTCGAGCCAGGCGTACTCCGCGAACCAGCCCTCGGCGGTCGACTACTCGCAGTCCAGGTCTTTCACGCTGCCGGCTGACGGCTTCCGCGCCACCTCGCTGCTCGGCAGGCAGCCGCAGCACTTCGCCTGTCGCCCGGGCGATGTGACGATCCTGGGCGTAGAGGCCGAGGTCTGGTTCCGCCGGCACCGGAGTCCGTCGTGGGTTCCGAACCTCACACGCTGGTCCGGGCCGTGGCTCGCCGGCTCTGGAATGCCCCAGAGCCGCACGTCGGGCGTCATGTACTGCGGACCGGGACTGGACACGATCTGGTCGCCTGAGCAGTTCACGCTCAGCCCGTAGCAGTCGTCGGCTGTTCGGCGGGGGGCTGCTCGGGCCGGTCCTTGTGCCCGTTCCCCAGCGAGAACGACGCGAAGAGGCCGAGGAGCACGAGCCCCGAGGCGACGAGGCCGACCTGGCGCGTCGCCGCGACGTATGCCTCCTCGAGCGCCACGACGGCCGGGGCGTCGGCGCCCTGCTCGGCGCGCAGAGCACCGATCGCCGCCCCCGCGCTCGACGTCGTGGCTGTGACGAGGGCCTTGGTCTGCGCCGCGGGAACGCCCGCGGCCTCGAGGCGCTCGGTCGCGGACGACGTGAGCGTCGTGACGAGGACCGCTCCGACGATCGCCACCCCGAAGGCCGAGCCGACCTGCCGGGCCGTGCTCTGGGTGCCGGACGCCTGGCCGGACTTCGCGACCGGGACGTCGGCGAGGATGATGCCGGTGAGCTGGGCGGTCGCGAAGCCGACGCCGAGGCCGTAGAGGAACAGCCACGGCACGAGCCGCCAGACCGAGATGTCGACCCCGACCGACAGGGCGATCCCGAGGATGCCGACGATCTCGGCGGCCAGCCCGATCCGGACGACGGCGCGCGGCCCGAGCCGGTTCGACAGCTGCGGGGCCAGCGGGGCGGAGAAGAACGAGCCGGCTGCGAGAGCGACGAGGACGACCCCGGTGCGGGTCGCCGAGAGCCCGAGGATGTTCTGGATGTAGAGCGGCAGCAGGAAGAGCAGGCCGAACTCGCCGAGGCTGATGATCATCGCGGCGATGTTGCCGTTGCGGAAGCTCGGGACGCCGAAGAGCGCGAGGTCGAGGACGACGACCCGGCCCTGCCGCTGCCGGTGCCGCTCGACGGCGACGAACGCAGCGACGGCGAGCACGGCGAGGGCGGCGACGAGGACGATCGGGGAGACGGACGCCGTCCAGCCGAGCTCGTCGGCCGCGGCCTCCGACGCGTTCCACCAGCCGTAGCGCTGGCCCTCGATGAGGCTGAAGACGAGCCCGCCGAGGCCGACGACGGACAGCGCCGTACCGGGCAGGTCGATGCCCTTCGCCGCGCCGTCCTCCTTCGTCTCGCGGACGTACAGGAGCAGCCCGGTGACGATGACCGCCCCGACGAAGACGTTGATGCCGAACGCCCAGCGCCACGAGAACGTCGTCGTGAGCCAGCCGCCCAGCAGCGGCCCGACGGCTGCCATGCCGCCGATCGTCGAGCCCCACACCGCGAACGCGATGCCGCGCTCGCGGCCGCGGAAGGTCGCGTTGAGCGTCGACAGGGTGGACGGCAGGATCATCGCGCCGCCGATGCCCTGGAGCACCCGGGCGGCGATGAGCAGGGCGCCGCTCGGCGCGAGCGCGCAGAGCACGCTCGCCGCGACGAACACGACCGTGCCGGCCAGGAGCAGCCGCCGGCGGCCGTAGAGGTCACCGAGCCGGCCGACGGTGATGAGCAGGGCCGCGAAGACGAGCGAGTAGACCGACGTGATCCACTCGGCCTGCGTCGTCGAGATGCCGAGGTCGGCGATGACGCTCGGGATCGCGACGTTGACGATCGTCGCGTCGGCGATGATGAGCGCCACCGCGAGCGAGATCGTCACGAGCCCGAGCCAGCGCTTCGGGTCGGCGCCCGGGTCGCTCTGCGGGTGGGTCGGCATGGGTGGTGACCTCCGGACGAGAACATTCAGCATGCTGACTGTAGTGCCGTCCGGACGCCGCACACCTGGAGCACCACGGCCGGAGCGCCACGTCGTGAGCACCCCTATAGTCGGCGGATCACTGATCGGAAGTCGTTGACCGCGACGCGTCACAACCGGGGGAGTCGATGGCAGGCGGTCGGGACCGGGTCGACCGGTGGATCCAGGAGGTGGCGGGGTGGGGCGCGCGGCTGTGGCCGCGGCGACCCGGCCCGCCCGAACCGCCGGTGCGAGCCGTCGGGGTGTACGAGACCGAGGGCCTGTCGGTCCGGATCGAGGATTTCGTCGCACCGGCACCGGTCCCGGCGCCCGTGGTGCAGCAGACCACGTCGGCGCCGGCCGGCAGCCAGACCCAGGACGACGTCCGCGGCGCTGCCCCCGCAGGCGGCCTCAGCGGTGGGCAGCCCCGCAGCGGCGGCAGCGGCCCTGACGCCGACCCGGGCACCGACCCGGGCACCGACCCGGACGCAGACACCGGTGCCGACGCCGACCCGCAGACCGCACCGACCGACGAGGGACCGCCCGACGCCCGGCCCGGCGTCGCGCAGGACGAGGCGGCGAGGGTCCGCCGGCTCCGCGCCGCCGCCGTCGTCGTCGTCCTCGGGCTCGTCGTCACCGTCGGCGTCCGGGAGGCGGTGCTGCGCCGTCCGCCGACGGTCGCCGACCTGATGCGCCGGGCGGGGTGGTCGTCGGCCCAGCCGCTCAAGGTCGGGGTCAACGGCGACATCCCGGGGGTCAGCTCCTGCGTCCGGCAGGCGACCCCGGCCGGGGAGACCGGCCCCGGCGACCTGCAGGCCCAGCGGGAGCTGCTCTGCACGGGCTTCGACGCCGACATCGCGGGATACGTCGCCGAGTGGCTCGGGATGCGCATCGAGTACCACACGGTCGTGCCGGAGCAGCGCGCGACGCTGACCTCCACCGAACGCGTCCCGGGTGAGGACGGCAGCCGGCCGGTCGGGCTCGACCTCGTCGCCGCCGGCTACAGCATCACGGCCGAGCGCGAGCACAGCGTGGTCTTCGCCGGGCCGTACCTCAAGACGGAGGCGGCGGTGCTCACCCGGGTCGGGGTGCCGTACATCCCCGACCTGCAGACCCTGGCGGACCGGATCCGCAGCGGCGAGCTGGTGGGCCGGGTCTGCACCGTGGGGACGGCCACCAGCGAGCAGTACCTCGAGCAGGCCCGGTTCGACCCGTGGATGCTCAGCATCCAGCTGAACAACAGCAGCTGCGTGCGCCGGCTGCTGGCGCCTCGGACCGGCACCCGGGACGACGTCGTCGCGGCGTTCACCGACGCCGCCCTGCTCGCCGGGTTCCAGGCGCTCCACCCCGGCGAGCTCGTCATGCACAACGTGACGAACCAGCGGCCGGAGGCCTGGGGGATCGCGGTCGGCGTGGTCCGCCGGGACGCTCCCTACGAGCCCGGCTCGCAGGAGGAGCCGGTCGACGACCGCTGCGACGCCCCGGACGCACGGATCGACGACAAGGTGCGGGCCCGGCGCCAGCTCGTCCTGCTGGCCCTGGACGACCTGCGCGGCACGCCGGGCAGCCTGAGCCGCTGGAACACCTCCTTCGGGCGGATGGTGAACGCCGAGGGGGCGGCCGCCGCGCCCGACGGCGCCCCCGCCCAGCCGATCGCCGAGGCGGTGCAGCCGGCCCCGGCCGGGCTCTGCCCGGTGCGGCGCTGGCCGTGGGAGTCCGGCGGCGCGATCGGCGCGGGGACGTCGTGACGTCCCTCGGGGCGGAGCCGGCGGTCACCCGGTCGGTGATCACGGTCGGCACCGGCCGGCCGCAGCCGGAGCGGGCCTGGCTGCTGACCCTGCTGCCGTCGTTCCCGATCGTGCTCCTCGTGCTGCGGGTGTGGTTCCTCGCCCGGCAGGACGTCGAGACGATGGCCCTCCTGCTGCAGTCGGCGAGCCCGCTCGGGCTCGTCTCGGCGCTGCTCGTCTCACTGGTCTGGGCGGGTCCGGCGCTGCTGCTCGGGATCCGGGTCTGCTACCTGCTGCACCGGGTGAGCACCGGGTCGGACCGGTCGTGGCTGAGCCGGGTCGGGGCCCGGACCCCGGCCTGGACGAGCGTGCCGGCGTCCGGCCTCGCCCTGCTGGCGTGGCAGTTGCGGTTCCTGCCGCTGCTGCTGCTCACGGTCGCGGTGATCGTCCGGCTCGAGCGTGAGGTCCCGCGGTTCGGCCCGGTCCAGCTGGGGGCTGCGGGGCTGCCGGGGCGGGTGGCCGTCGTCCAGCCGACGGTGCTCGCGGTGCTCGCCGCCTGGTGGCTGGCCCCGACGGTGTGGGCCGCGACGACCGGCGGCGAACCGGTGACCGCGGCCCTGCTCGTGGTCCCGCTGCTGCTCGTGCCGCTGCTGCCCGGCGCGCTGCCGCCGGGCTTCGCCGACCGGGTGCTGCCGCTCGCGGCGGCCGCGCTCCTGCTCGTGCTGCCGGTGTTCGTCGGCCAGCGCTACCTGCGGGCGCCGGTGCTGCCGCACGTCGCCCTGGAGCGTGCGGTCGACGGCCGCGCGACCGGGGTCGAGCAGGTCAGCCTGGTCTCGCTCGACGACACCTACACCACGGTGCTCGACGAGTCGGGCGTGCGGTTCGTGCCGACGAAGGAGATCGCCACGATCGCGCTGTGCTCGGCGGTGCCGACCCCGCCGACGTCGAGGCTCGCGGCGCACGGCTGGGGGGTCGAGCGCAGCGTGCTCGCCTGGATGGCGCCGACCCGCAGCGAGCTGCCGGTCGACCCGCGCTGTCTCGGTGCGCCGCAGACCGGGCAGTCCACCGGCGACCCCACCCGCTGACCTGCCGCAGGGGTCCGCACTACGACGCGGTGCCGCCCGGCAGCACCGCGCGCACCTCGTCCATCGTCGGGAACGACGGCTGCGCCCCCTCCTTCGTCACCGCGAGCGCCCCGACCACGACGGCGGTCCCGAGCGACTCGGTGACCGACGCGCCCCGGGCGAGCGAGGCCGCGAGGGCCCCGACGAACGCGTCACCCGCACCCGTGGTGTCGACGACCTCGACGGCGGGCGGCCGGGCCCAGGCGTCGCCCGCGCCGTCCTGGGCGTAGGCGCCGCCCGCGCCGAGCGTGATGACGACGGCGCCGGGGCCGAGCGCACGGAGCCGCTCGGCGGCGTCGGCCGGGGCGAGCCCGCCGTCGCCGACCGGTTCGCCGATGAGCAGGGCCGCCTCGTGCTCGTTGACGACGAGGACGTCGGTGCGGGCGAGCAGCGCGTCGGGCACCGGGCCGGCGGGTGCGAGGTTGAGGACGACGGTGCCCCGGGCGTGCTCCGCGGCGGCCAGGCTCACCTCGGCCGGGACCTCGCGCTGGAGCACGACGACCGTGGCGGCCGCGACGGCGTCGCAGCGTGCGTCGTCCGGCGTGACCGCGGCGTTCGCGCCGGGGGAGACGACGATCGAGTTGTCGCCGTCGGGGTCGACGAGGATGAGGGCGGCCCCGGTCGCCCGGTCCGCGGTGCCGAGGAGCGCGACGTCGACCCCGGACGACGCGAGCGAGGCCCGCAGCATCGCGCCGTGCTCGTCGTCCCCGACCCGCCCGACGAACCGGACGGCGACACCGGTGCCCTGCGCGACCCGGGCGGCCGCGACCGCCTGGTTGGCGCCCTTGCCGCCGGGGATCGTCGCGACGTCCCCGCCGAGCACGGTCTCGCCGGCCCCCGGCCGGCGCTCGACCCGGATGACGAGGTCGGCGTTGGCCGACCCGACGACGACGACGTCCACGGGACCTCCTGGCTGGGCACGACGGGGCGAGTCGCACCGTAGACCAGTGACGAGACCGTTGGCGCGTCCCTGTGGACGACGCGGCCCGCTCGTCGGACGCTCGGGCTAGGGTCTTCGGGTGGCTGCCGGACCCTCGACGCGTGACCTGCTCGCGGCGGCCGTCGGCGCGGTCGGCGGCTCCCCGCGGCCGGGCCAGGAGGAGATGGCGCAGGCCGTCGCCGACGCGGCGGCCTCCGGTGAGCACCTCCTCGTCCAGGCCGGTACCGGCACCGGCAAGTCGCTCGGCTACCTCGTGCCGGCGATCGCGCACGCGGTGGAGACGAGCACGCCGGTCGTTGTCTCGACGGCGACCCTCGCGCTCCAGGCGCAGATCGTCGACCGCGACCTGCCCCGGGTGGCGGACGCGCTCGCCCCGCTGCTCGGCCGCCGCCCGACGTGGCAGCTCGTCAAGGGCCGGCGCAACTACGTCTGCATGCACAAGGTCGAGGGCGGCTTCCCCGACGAGGACGACGCGCTGTTCGACGTCCCCGGCTCCGAGGCGGACGACGGCGTCACCGCCGGCGGCAAGGTCTTCGCCGCCCCGACGTCGCGCCTCGGCAAGGAGATCGTCCGGCTGCGGGAGTGGGCGGCGGCGACCTCCTCGGGCGACCGCGACGAGCTCGTCCCCGGGGTCAGCGAGCGGGCCTGGCGACAGGTGTCGGTGAGCGCCCACGAGTGCCTCGGCGGCACCCGCTGCCCGAGCGCCGCGGACTGCTTCAGCGAGGCGTCCCGGGAGCGCGCCCACCACGTCGACGTCGTCGTGAGCAACCACGCGTTCGTCGCGATCGACGCCTTCGAGGGCCGCCAGATGCTGCCCGACCACGAGCTGCTCGTCGTCGACGAGGCGCACGAGCTCGCCGACCGGGTGACGTCCGTCATCACCGACGAGCTGACGGTCTCGGCCGTCGAGGCGGCGGCGAAGCGGGCCCGCAAGGCGGGGTCCGGTGACACCGGTCCGCTCGACACCGCCGCGGACATCCTCGCCGCGGCGCTCGAGGAGACCGAGGAGGGCCGGTTCACCGGCGACCTCCCGGAGTTCCTCCAGGTCGCGGTCGGCGCCGTCCGGGACGCCGCCAAGACCGTCTTCTCCGGGCTCAAGCCCGAGCCCGGGGCGACCGCGCCCGACGGCTCGCGGCAGGTCGCCCGGGCCGCCGTCCAGGAGGTCTTCGACGTCGCCGAGCGGCTCGCGTCCGGCTCGGCCGGGCCGCAGGGGCCGGACGTCGCGTGGCTGTCCCGGTACAAGCGCCCGGACGGCGCGGTCCGCACGGCGCTCGACATCGCCCCGCTCACGGTCGCCGGGCTGCTGCGGGAGCGGCTCTTCGGCGAGCGGACCGTCGTCCTCACGTCCGCGACCCTCACCCTGGGCGGCACGTTCGACGCCGTCGCGGGCAGCGTCGGGCTGCTCGGCGAGAAGACCCCGACGTGGCGCGGCCTCGACGTCGGCAGCCCGTTCGACTACCCGAAGCAGGGCATCCTCTACGTCGCGAAGCACCTGTCCCCGCCCGGCCGGGACGGGATGTCGGCCGCGGTCCTCGACGAGCTCGCGACCCTCGTCGAGGCGGCGGGCGGCCGCACTCTCGGTTTGTTCTCCTCGCGGCGGGCCGCCGAGTACGCCGCCGAG
>JACRAB010000362.1 GCA_016213575.1 Actinomycetota bacterium | reverse complement strand
GGTGCTCGACGATCCACAGGTAGAAGGCGCCGGGGATCGGCTGGGTGTGCTGGAACCAGTTCTCGAACGTCGCGTACCGCGCGCGGTACGCCGGGTCGTCGAGGTGCGCGAGGACGCCGAGCTGGCGGTCGGTCTCGCCCTGCGGCTGCATCGCCTTGAAGCCGTCGAGGAGCACCTCCCCGGGCAGCACGCCGTCGCCGGCCGCGACGAGGGCGCGGTAGAAGTCCATCCGGCCGTCCGGGGACAGGAGCTGGATCCAGTCGTGGATGAGCGGCTCCCCGGCGTGGAAGTCGACCGGGGCGCCCGCGATCGTCAGTGTCGCCACGGTCTCCGGGTGCAGCGCGGTGTAGATCACCGCGAGCCAGCCGCCCTGGCAGTCGCCGACGAGGTGGACGCGGCCGCCGAGGTCGGCGACCGCCTCGCGCATCACCGCGAGGTATGCCTCGACGCCCTCGTCCTTCGTCGCCGGGGTCGCGCCGACCCAGTCGAGGGACAGCACGCGGGTCAGGCCCGCGTCGAGCGCCGTCCGGATCTGGGACTGGCCGTCGGCGTAGTCGACGATGCACGAGTCGTGGCCCGCCTGCGGCGGCAGCACGAGGACCGGGACGCCGGAGGCCTTGCCGCGCGGGCGCTTCGGGGAGAAGTCGCGCAGCCGCGCGACCGGCCACTCGCGGACGACGGTGTGCGGCGTCGTCCACGTCGGCGGCTCCCGGCGGGCGACGACGCTGCTCCACTCGAGCACGTCGGCCACGACGTCGAACGGGGTCGCCCCCCGCTCGAGCACGCCGCACCAGTAGTCGACGCTGTGCCGGACGACGCTCGACCAGACGTCGAAGACCGAGGTCAGGGCGCCGTCGACGATCCCGTCCGGGTAGGTGCCGGGTCGCGGCGCGGGCCGCACCGTGGGCTGCGCGGCGCTGACCGGTGCGGGGGCGACCGGGGCGGGGCTGACCGGCGGAGTGCTCATCGGGCGGTCCATCCTTGGTCCATCGGGATCGCGACGCCCGTGACGGAAGCCCCGCCCGGGCCGAGCAGGAACGCGGCCATGGCCGCGACCTCGTCGGGCTCGACCATCCGCTTGACGGCCTGCGGGGCGAGGATGACCTCTTCGAGCACCCGCTCCTCGGGCAGGCCGTGCGCCGTCGCCTGGTCGGCGATCTGCTTCTCCACCAACGGCGTCCGGACGTAGCCCGGGCAGATCGCGCACGTCGTGACGCCGACCGGTGCGCCCTCGAGCGCGAGGGTCTTCACGAGGCCGAGGACGCCGTGCTTGGCCGACACGTAGGCCGCCTTGAACGGCGACGCGACGAGGGCGTGCGCCGAGGCGACGACGAGGAACCGGCCCCGGCCGGAGGCCACGAGGTGCGGCCAGGCGTACTTGGCGAGGAGGAACGGGCTCGTGAGGAGGATCGCGAGGATCGCGTCCCAGCGGTCCTCGGGGAAGTCGGCGATCGGCGCCACGTGCTGGAAGCCGGCGTTCGCGACGACGACGTCGAGGCGGCCGAACCGTTCCACCGCGGCCGCCACCGCGGCCGCGTTGCCCTCGCGGGTCGTGAGGTCCGCCGCGAACGGGACGCCGGGCGCGGAGCCCGGGTCGTCGGGGACCGTGATGTCGACGGCGAGGACGTCGTAGCCGTCCGCGACGAGGCGGGCCGCGACCGCCGCTCCGATGCCGCTGCCGGCGCCGGTGACGATCGCCGCCCGACGGACGGGGGTCTCGGGGCTGCCGGTCATCGGGGTCCTCCTCGGGACGGATCTCTCGTGGCCTCGGAGTCACCAGCGCGTATGACCCGATGAGTGGGTCATACGCGCTGGTAGCTGCGGAGGGTGGGCGGGTGCGTGCAGCAGCGGCGGGCAGGTGCCCCGTCCCCCTGCCCGCCGCTGGTTCTGTCCGGCCCTGGTGCGCCTGCTCAGGCGAGGAGCTCGCGCGCCGCCTTCGTGTAGACGGCGGTGACGTCCTG
Organism: Actinomycetota bacterium; assembly: GCA_016213575.1. GTDB lineage: Bacteria > Actinomycetota > Actinomycetes > Actinomycetales > Kineosporiaceae > R-H-3. The sequence goes on along the minus strand of JACRAB010000362.1, from coordinate 24,933 downwards.
GACGAACGTCGCGTGGGTCTGCGCGATGGCGGTGACCCAGTCGAGGTTGCTCGCGCCGGCGACCTTCTGCTCGAAGTCGACGAGGCTCGTCAGCGCCTTCTCGTAGGCGTCGATCGACGTGAGGCCCGCGGCCTTCGAGCCGGCGATGATGCGCTCGTTGAGCTCGCGGACACGGCCCGCGGCCTCCTCGAACGCGGCGGCGTCGAACGTCGGGACGGTGGGTGCGGTCTTCGTGGCCATGACGGCCTCCCTGAGGTGTGTGGGTGGGTGAGATCCGTGGCGGCGCCGGTGCTCCGCGCCGGTGGGTCCTGCTGAGGTCTGTCTCTAAGTTAGCAAGCAATCTGCTAACTGGCTAACGATCTGGGTGTCGGGCGGGTCACATGTCGAGACCGCCGTTGACGCCCCACACCTGCCCGGTGATGTAGGCGGACGCGTCCGCGGCGAGGAAGTGCACGACGCGGGCGATCTCGTCGGGGTGGGCGAGCCGGCCGACCGGGATCTGGCCCTTGATCTTGTCGAGCACCTTCTCCGGGATGTGCTCGAGCATCTCGGTCGCGACGAAGCCGGGCGTCACGGTGTTCACGGTGATGCCGATCGAGTCCTCGGTGAGCTTGCCCGCGCGGGCGAGCTGGAAGGTGGCCTCCCGGGCGAGCGTCTTCGTCAGGCCGAAGAGGCCGGACTTCGACGCGGCGTAGTTCGCCTGGCCGATGTTGCCCATCTCGCCGATGACCGACGAGACGTTGACGATGCGGCCCGAGCCGCGCTCGACGAAGTGGTTGAGCGCGGCCTGCGAGAGGTAGAACGCGCCGGACAGGTTGACCGACAGCACCTTCGTCCAGTCGTCGTCGGTCATCTTCGCGACGGTCTTGTCGATGGTGATGCCCGCGTTGTTCACGAGGATGTCGAGGCGGCCGTGCTGCTCGATGACCTCGGCGACCGCGCGGCGGCAGTCGTCGCCGGAGGCGATGTTCCCCTGGTGCAGGGTGACCGAGATGCCGTCCTCGGCGTGCTGGGCGCGGAACTCCGCGGCGAACGCCTCGGCCTTCTCGGCGTTGCCCGCGTAGCCGGCGGCGATCGAGGCGCCCTGGCTCGCCAGGCTGCGCGAGATCGCGGCGCCGATGCCGCGGGTGCCGCCGGTGACGAGCGCGACCCGGCCGCGCAGCTTGCCGCTGAGGTCGGGCGCCGGCTGCTGCCGGACGAGCGTCGGGGTGTCGAGGTGCTCGGACACGGTCATGGCGTTCTCCTGTCGGGGGTCTGGTCGGGGGTGCGTGCGGTGCGCGTGCGGGCGGGGCGTGCTGCGCGGGGCGTCCGCGCCGGCCGGGAGCGCTCGGCGAGCCAGCCGGCGATGTCCGGCCAGATGAGGCCCTTGGCCTTGGAGCCGGCCATGAGGCCGATGTGGCCGCCGGGCCGGTCGAAGTGGGTGAGGTCCTCGGTCGAGACCATGGACAGCACGGGCAGCGTGCCCGCGCGCGGGGCGATGTGGTCGCCGGCCGCGGTGACGACGAGCACGGCCTGGCGCCGGATCGCACCGAGGTCGACCTGCCGGCCGCGCAGCGTCAGCGTGCCGTCGACGAGCCGGTTCTCCTTGTACATCAACCGGATCCAGTCCCGGAACGCGGCCTGCGGGAACCGCGGGTTGTCGGCGACCCACTTGGCCATCGCCTGGTAGGCGACCTTGTTCGCCGTCCCCTGCCGGACCTGCCCGAAGAGCCGGCGCTTGGTCGTCAGGTAGTTCGTCACCGGCTTCATGAGCTTGTTCGCGGTGTCGACCATCGGGCCCGGGACGCCCTCGTGCGCCGTCGCGACCCGGTCGGCGTCGAACGACGGCCGGCCGACCCACTGGCGGTAGAGGCTGCCGGAGGTGTCGAGCGGCATGGTGAGCAGGACGAGGTTGCGGACCGCGCCGTCCGGGTGGAGCGCGGTGTACATCGCGGACAGCGCCGCGCCGATGCACCAGCCGACGACGGAGACCTCCGGACTGCCGCTCGCGCGGACCGTCTCCCGGACCGCCCAGTGCAGCTCGTCGCAGACGTACTCGGCGACGCCCATGTCGGCGTCCTCCTCGCCCGGGACGCCCCAGTCGACGAGGAAGACGTCGAAGCCCTCGGCGAGGAGGAACTCGACGAAGGAGCTCCCCGGACGCAGGTCGAAGATCTCCGGCCGGTTGATGAGGGCGAAGACGAGCAGGACCGGGACGGCGTGCCGGCGCTGGGTGCTGCGGTACCGGTAGAGCGTCGTCTTGCGGTGGGTCCAGACGACGTCGCGCGGGGTCGCGCCGATGACGGCCCGGTCCGTCGTGAGGAGGATGTCCGCCGTCCGGGCCACGTCGAGGGGCAGCCGGGCGGCGCCCTTCGCGAGGGAGACGGCGTCGGTCGCGAGCCCGCCGACGAGACCGCCGACGAGACCGGTGAGGGTGCTCACCGGGGGGACCGGACGGTGGCGCCGTTGCGGGCGGCGGCCGACCGGGCCGCGCGGGCCGGTCGGGCGGACGGGGCGTCGTCCGGCGGGAAGTCCGGCACGGCGAGCCGTTCGGAGAGCTCGTGCACCTCCTGGAGGAGCCGCTCGAGCTTGTCCTCGGTGCGGGCGAGCTGGCGGGCCAGCCCGGTGACGTCCGCGCGGGCCGCGACCCGGGTGAGCCGGACGCCGCGGTCGACGACGGCGTTCGCGAGCCCGGCGACGGCCATCGCGTTCGTCGCCGTCGTCGCGAGCAGCTCGGCGAAGACGTTCGAGCCGACCGCCTGCTCGGCGAGTGCCGCGGCCCTCGCCTCGGCCTTCTCGTACAGCGCGAAGAGCTGGGTCAGCGGCGTCGGAGCCGCGGGGGTGCCGCTCACGCCGCCGCCTCGCGCTCGAGGAGCGCCGCGATGCCCTGGCCGCCGCCGATGCACATCGTCACGACGGCGTAGCGGCCGCCGGTGCGGGCCAGCTCGTGGAGCGCCTTGACGACGAGGATCGCGCCGGTGGCCCCGATCGGGTGGCCGAGGCCGACACCGCTGCCATTGGGGTTCGTCCGGTCCGCGGGCAGCCCGAGGTCGCGGGCGACGGCGAGCGCCTGCGCCGCGAACGCCTCGTTGACCTCGAAGACGTCGATGTCGTCGACGGTGAGCCCGGCGCGGTCGAGGAGCTTCGTCACGGCCGGCACCGGGCCGATGCCCATGTACTTCGGCTCGACCCCGACGTGCGAGTACGCGACGAGGCGGCCGAGCGGGGCGACCCCGAGCCGGTCGGCGGTCGCCCGGTCGGCGAGGACGACGGCGGCCGCGGCGTCGTTGACGCCCGACGCGTTGCCCGCGGTGACGCTGCCCTCGCGGGCGAACGCCGGCCGCAGCTTGGCGAGGTCCTCGACGGTGACGTCGGCGCGCGTGTGCTCGTCGGCGGAGAAGAACGTGGAGCCCTTGCGGCTCTTCAGCTCCACGGGGAGGATCTGCCCGGCGAACCGGCCCTCGGCGGTCGCCGCCGCGGCCCGGTGGTGGCTCTCGACGGCCAGCGCGTCCTGGTCCTCGCGGCTGATGCCCCACTTCTCGGCGACGTTCTCTGCCGTGATGCCCATGTGGCAGTCGTCGAACGGGTCGGTGAGGGCACCGACCATGGCGTCGATCGTTCCACCGGGGCCCATCCGCTGGCCCCAGCGCAGGCTCGGCAGCCAGTACTGGGCGCGGCTCATCGACTCCGCGCCGCCGCCGACCGCGACGTCCGTCTCGCCGAGCGCGACGGTCTGGGCGGCGGAGATGATCGCCTGCAGACCGCTGCCGCACAACCGGTTCACGGTGAGGGCCGGGGTCTCGACCGGGAGGCCGGCGTTCACGGTGGCGACCCGGGAGAGGTACATGTCGCGGGCCTCGGTGTGGATGACGTTGCCGAAGACGACGTGCCCGACGCCCTCGGGTGCGACGCCCGAGCGGGCGACGGCCTCCTTCGTCACGAGGGCGGCGAGGTCGGCGGGCGGGGTGTCCTTGAGGCTGCCCCCGTACTTGCCGATCGCCGTCCGGACGGCGGAGAGGACGACGACGTCGCGTCGCCCGGGTACGGTCTGGTCGCTCATGGGGCTCCTTGGGCTGTGACGGGGGACGGCCCGGGCCGTCGCGGCACGCGTGCGGCGACGGTGAGGACCGGTGCGAGGTGGACGGCGGCGGCGGGTGGGACCGGTGGCGCGGGGTGCAGGGCACGGGTGGCGCGGGTCTGGCGCGGGAGCGTGGACGAGGCGGTGGCCGGGGCCGGCTGCCGCACCGGCCGCCGCCTCGTTCTGTCTCCGAGAGTGCGTGCGTCCGGAGCGCATCTCAAGGCGCCTCCGGCGCTGTCGTGCCGGGCGCGCGGACTGCGGCGTCACACGGTCGTGATCCCGCGACGAGCGGTCGGACACGACCGTTACGCGCATGTGATCCCGACGACACACGCCTCGATTGCACTACCGGGCGGTAGGGACAGGGCCCGGACCGCCCCCTCCGGCGCGCTCCTGGCCCGTTCCGGCACGCGGAACGGGCCCCGGCCCGACCCCCTGGTCGGACCGGGGCCCGTTCACCCCGCCCCCGGACGCAGCCGGCACCCGCCGACGCCCTCTTCCGGCGGGTGCCCCCCGTGCCTGCGCCCGTGGAGAGCCTCCGCCGTCGACGCGTTGGCTCCCAGGGGGCGAACGGCCCGCGCCCGGCGGGCGGCACCCTGCCGCGCCGTACGGTCACCGCCGGACGACGAGCGGGCGGGAGCGCGAGGCCTCCTCCCCGGCGCTGCGGCCGGGCATGGCCGGGCCGCGTCACGCCGAAGACTTCCGTCGTCCCGGGTGGTGGAAGTCTTCAGCGTGACGTCGCTTCGTGGTCGCGTCGCGTCAGCAGGCTGCCCGCTCTCGTCCGTTCTGCCGGTCTCGGGGTGATTCGGCGCCCGGTGGTCGTCGCGCGACCTACGGTGCCGGAGTGGGACGGAACCGACGACGCCTCCTGACCCCTGCTGCCACCGCGGTTGGTCTGCTCGGCCTGTGCCTGGCCGTGGCGACCGGCTGCGGGGCCGGCACCCCGGGCGGCGGGTCGGCCTGGGCCGATGAGGTGGGGAGCGAGCAGACGTCGGGCGGGGCGGACACCCCGACGGCCCGTGCCGCGTCCGCGACGAAGTCCCGGCGGCCGTCCACGAAGGCCCCCGCGGCGAGCCCGCGGGCGACCGCCGCCGTGCGGCCCGCGGCGGGTGCCGGATCCGCGACGGCGTCGGTGACGGTGCGGACCGAGCGCGTGACCAAGCCGGTGAAGTACCGCACCGTGACCCGCAAGGACCCGGACCTGGACAAGGGCGAGACCCGGGTCCTGCGCGAAGGCGTCAAGGGTGTGCTGGAACTGGTCTTCCGGGTCACGTACACCGACGGGGTCAGGAGCTCCCGTGAGCTGGCGTCCAAGCGGACCGTGCGTGCGCCGGTGGACCGGGTCGTCGCCGTCGGGACCCGCGTCCCGCAGCCAGAGGGTGCCGACTGCGACCCGAACTACTCGGGCGCCTGCGTGCCCGTCGACAGCGATGTGGACTGCGCCGGAGGCAGGGGCAACGGGCCCTCGTACGTCGACGGCCCGGTGCGCGTGATCGGTACGGACATCTACGAGCTGGACCGGGACGGCGACGGCGTCGGCTGCGACTGAGGTCGCCCTCGCTCAGAGGGCGGGCGGTCGGTAGCCCGTCGGCTCGCCGGGGCCGAGGTCGACGACGGCCGCGACCGGACCGCCGCCGTCCGGGCCCTGGTGGGCCGCCGAGACCGAGACGAACGCGGCAGGGTCGCCGGTCACGGAGGCCGTGACGCCGCCGACGCACGACTTGATCTGGCGGTGCCAGTGCACGTCGGAGTCGTCGAGCATGGCGTTGCGGCGGCCGCGGACCTGGCCGTCCTGGGACGCCTCGCACTTGAGGAAGACGTTGACGAGCCGCCCCGCCAGGTCGCTGTGGTGCGGACGGTCGGGCAGGTCGAGGCCGGCCGCCCGGATCGCGTCCCAGATGCCGTCGGCGTCGAGGGCGTCGCGCATGACGGCGTGGCCGATCCGGTACCGGCCGCCGACCCCGACCGCGTTGCCGACGACGACGACCTGGGCCTGGTCGAGCTCGACGCCCGACGAGCACGACGCGACCGAGGAGTACAGCGAGCGGTCGTGCATGACCTGCTCGTCGGTGACGCCGTCGATCTCGCCGAGCGCGAGCGCGATGCCGAGCGCCGTCGTCCCGTTCGAGAGGTCCATCGACTCGTGGGTGTGCTCGGTCCAGACGCTCTTGCCGCGGGACTTCGCGTCGCGGATCGTGTGGATCGTCAGGAGCGGGGTCTTCGTCTGGACGTAGTGGACGTCGTCCGGGTCGGTGATGCCGGCGCGCTCCATGGCGACCTTCACGGCGGCGGCGACCTTCTCGACCATCGTGACCCGGCCGATGTCCTCGGGGAGCAGCTGCTCGCTCATCGCGAAGCCGACCGTCAGGCGCGGCTCGTCCTTCGCCAGGCCCGCGTCCGGGTGGTCGGCGGGGATCGTCGCGAAGATCGTCGCGTGCGGCGAGAGGACGCCGTCCGTGCCGCCGGACCAGACGATCGGCACCTGCATGACGGCGTCGTGGTCCCGCGTACCCTTGGCCATGAGCACCTCGCGGAACGCCCGGTCGGCGATGATCCGGGTGTAGTCGTTGACCCCGCCGTTGCCCTCGGTCTTGCCGATGACCGCGACGACCCGGTCGGCGTCGAGCACACCGGCGTCGACGAGCTCGGCGAGACCCGAGGCGTCGCTCACCGTCTTCAGGGCGACCTTGCGGACCTCGATGGCGTCGGGCATGGGATGTCCTTGTCTCTCAGGGGTTCTGACGGGGTTCTGACAGCGGCCTGACGGGGTCTCCACCGTGCGGTCCGGTGGTGACGACCGTACCGGCGACGCCGGCGACGGCCTCGCTGATCCGGCCCAGCGACGTGATGGCGGCGCGCGGCCGGCCGGCCTCGACGAACCGGCAGACCGCCTCCACCTTCGGGCCCATGCTGCCGCTCGCGAACTCGCCGGCGGCCGCGTGCTCGCGCAGCTGCGCGGCGGTGACGTGGCCGAGCGGGCGCTGCGACGGCGTCCCGAAGCCGACCATGACGTGGTCGACGTCGGTCGCGACGACGAGGACGTCGACGTCGAGCGCCCGGCCGAGCAGCGCCGCGGTGAGGTCCTTGTCGATGACGGCCTGGACCCCGACGAGCCGTTCCGCGCCGTCCGGGCCGGGCTGCCGCACGGTCGGGATGCCGCCGCCGCCCGCGCACACGACGACGAACCCGGCGTCGAGCAGCGCGGCCGCCGCGGGCGCGTCGAGCACCTCGAGCGGCTCCGGGCTGGCGACCGTGCGGCGCCAGCCGCGCTCGCCGCGGTCGGCCCAGACCTGGCCGTGCTCGACGAGCACCGCGGCCTCGGCGGCGGGCAGGTAGCGGCCGATCGGCTTGGTCGGGTGCGTGAAGCCGGGGTCGTCGCCGTCGACGACGGTCCGGGTGACGAGCGCGGCGACCCGCGCGCCGAGCCCGCGCGCACCGAGCTCGGCGTCGAGGGCGTCGAGCAGGAGGGCGCCGATCGTGCCCTGGGTCTGGGCGCCGCACCAGTCGAGCGGCACCGGCGGGACGACGGCCGCGGCGAGCTCGTTCTTCACGAGGAGGTTGCCGACCTGCGGCCCGTTGCCGTGGGTCACGACGAGCTCGTGACCGTCGGCGACGACGCGGGCGAGCGCGGGGGCGGCCGCCTCGACGGCGGCCCGCTGGTCGGCCGGCCGGGCGCTGCCGTCCGGCGCGGTCATGGCGTTGCCGCCCAGCGCCACGAGAACCCGCCTGGCCGCCCGGCTCGGAGGCGGCGCGTCCGGTGCGGGACGGCACATCCTGACGCGGCTCGCGCGCCCGCCTTGTCACGTCGTGGTCGGCCGGCTCGTGGCGCAGCCAGGCCCAGCGGTCGACGGGGGCCGGTCCACGCAGGTCGAGGTCGCGCCGGCCGGCGCGCTCCGGGCCGGGCAGCGGCTCGACGGGCTCGAACGGCCCCCAGGTGACGTCCGCCCTGCGGTCCACCGCCAGCCCCTCGAACCGGACGGCGCCGCCCTCGACGCGGGCGCCGTCCAGGCTCATCCGGCCGTCCTCGACGTGGGTCATCGTCAGCGACACCAGGCCCGACGCGACGCGCAGGTCGTCCATCCGCAGCGCGCCGGACTCCACGGTCGCGGCGCTCACGTGCACGTGCCCGCCGTCGACGGCGAGGTCGTCGAGCCGCACCTCGCCGCCGCTCACCCGGGTCTCGTGGAGCGACAGGTGGCCGCCGGTCACGCGCACCCCCCGCAGTGAGAGCGTGCCGGTGCCGATGCTCCCGTCGCGCAGCCACAGGCAGCCGTCGGCGAGCCGGGCGCCGTCCATGCTGACCCGGCCGTGCCCGGTGACGACGAGCCCGTCGACGCAGGCCTCGCCGCCGTCGACGGCGAGCCCGGTCGCGTCGAGCCGGCCCGCGACCTCCAGCCGCGTCATCGAGAGCGCCCCGCCGGTGACCCGGACGTCGCGCACGTCGAGGGTGCGGCCGGCGGGCACCCGGACGCCGTCCAGCCGGACGGTGCCCGCGGTGACGACGATGCCGGACAGGTCCCCGGCGAGCTCGCAGCGGGACAGGTCGACGTCGAGCCCGCACCAGGTCGTCGACGCGTCCGGGTCCGTGAGGTGCTCGCGCAGCGTGCGCAGGACCTCGCGCCGCGCGTCACGGTCCGCGCGCACCTGGCGCTGGGAGCCGGTCGCCACAGGGCTGCGCAGGTAGGCGCCCAGGACGTGGACGACGGGCTGCCGCAGCCCCGGGTGCTCGTCGGCGAGCCGGACGAGCCGCAGCAGCCCGCCGAGCCGGACCCGCGCGAGGTCGTGCTCGACGAGCGCGGTCGCCGCCGTGAGCTCGTGGCGGGCCTGCGGGTCCAGTGCCATGCCCTCGACGGTACGGAGCGTGACCCGGCACGCACAGCGGAGCAGCGTGCGGTTCGCCCGTGCGGGGGACACCGCGGACCTGTCCGTGGGCACGACCACCCGGACGGCCCAGCGGCCGCCGATCGGGTCCGGTCGGCTCCGGTCAGGGCGCCAGGACCGTGCCGGACACCCGCCGGCCGCCGAGCGTGCCGGTCACCCGGGCGCCGGCTCCCGCGCGACGCGTGTCCCAGCGGGCCGTGAGCCGCCCGGCGGAGGCCCCGCTCCCGGTGAGCACGAGGGTCGCGGTCACCGTGCCGCGCCGGCGGTCCCACACGACGGTGCCGCTCACGGGGACGTCCGTGCTGAACCGGTACCGGTCGAGGGTCACGGTGACGACCTCGTCGCCGTCCGCGGCCCAGGTGCCGCCGCGCAGGCCGAGCCCCTCGGACTCGAAGGTCTGCCACCAGCGCGCGGTCGCGTCACCGGCGGTCGCGACGGCCACCGCCGCCGCCCGGAGCCTGGCCCGGTCGCGCGTCGAGTCCGGGCCCGGCCTCGCGGGCACGGCCGCGGCCCGGGTCCGCCAGAACGGCGGTGCCGTGCGCAGCGGGGCGAGGCGCTTCGTGCAGGCCGTGGACGGCGTCCGCGTCGTCCGGACGAAGCCGACGACGATGGCGCTGGCGCAGCCGTCGAGGTCGCCGACGGCGGTCACGTGCAGCGCGGCGGGGATCTGCACCCAGGTCGCCCGCGGGAACTGCGACCGGACGAGCCGGCCCTCGGCGGGCGTCGTGATCGTGTCGAGCTCGCCGGAGAGGACGAGCGTCGGGACGGGCGCGTAGACGCCGCCCGGCGGCCGTGGCGGCCGCGGCCGGTAGCCGGCCGGCGGGGCCGGCCAGTCGGTGCACCAGTCGACGTACGTCCATCCCGAGTCGAGGAACTCGTCGATCGTGAACGGGGCGTAGACGTCGGGGTCGGTACGTCGCTTCGTGGCGACGGACGCCGCGAGCTGGGCCCTGCGGGTCGCCGGGCGGGCGGTGAGGTCGAACAGCTGCGGGTAGTCGCGGCAGGTGACGGCCGCGTCGAGCCCCTCGCTGTAGTCCTCGACCGCGTCGACGCCTCCGCCGGGGAACTGCGCCTCGGCCGCGAGCCGCAGGAGCGGCAGCGGGTCGCCGGCCCGGGCGGCCCGGACGGCGGCGTCCAGCTCGCGGTACGTCGTCGGCACGTACGTCGCGTTGAAGGCCACGTACGCGAGCGTCGGGGCGCCGACGACGACCCGGTGCCGGGCACCGTCGGCCCCGGGCGCCGTCCCGCGCAGGGGGTGCGCACGCACCTCGGCGAGCAGCCGGTCGAAGCGGCGCAGCGCCGAACCGCCCTCACCCGCGCACCAGGCGCTGCGCCGGCAGGCCGTCGCCATCGCCGAGCGCAGCGCCGGCGCCTGGGTGTCGTACCAGGCGTCCTCACCGAACGTCGGGTACGCGGCGTCCAGCGTGAGGGTGCGCAGCAGGTCCGGGTGCCGGCCGGCGAAGGTCTGGGCGAGGAACGTGCCGTACGAGTCGCCGTAGAGGTCGACCGGCCCGACCTGCAGCGCGGTGACGACGGCGGCCAGGTCGTCGGCGGCGAGGTCGCTGCCGAACAGGTGCGCACGCGGCCCGAGCCGGCGGGCGCAGCGTGCGGCCGCCGGGGCGTACGCACCCTCGAGCACCTGGAGCTCGGGGCAGTCGACGGGCGCGGAACGTCCGGTGCCGCGCTGGTCGACGAGCAGCAGGTTGCGGCGCCCGAGCAGCGGGGCGAAGAGGTCCGCGTAGGCCGCGGCGGACGACGTCGTCGCGTACCCGGGGCCGCCCTCGATCGCGACGACGGTGCCGAGCGCGGGTCTGGACGCGTCCGACGCCGGCACGAGGACGAAGCCGACGCCGAGGGTGCCGGGGACGGCGCCCGTCGGGTCCCACGGCCGTCGCACGGAGCCGCAGCGGGCACCGTCGAGGACGTCGGGGCAGGGCACGGTCCTCGGCGCCGCGGCGGCCGCCGGAACGCCCGCCACGGCCGGAACGCCCGGCGCAGCGGCCGCGGCGTCGACGCCCGCACCACCCGTGGCGGCCGTGAGGAGCACGACCGCGGCAGCGACCACCCGGAGCCGGTGCGCCCGTCCCGTCATGGCCGATCACCCTGGCACGATCCGGGCGGAACGGGAACACCCCGGCGGTGCCCGGCGGACCGTACCGGATCGGGTCAGAGCCCGAGCCACTCCCGGATCGACGCCCCGTGCTCGTCGAGCACCGGCGGTGCGAGGTGCGCCGTCCGGGTCACCTCGGCGTCGTCGGAGAAGAACCGCAGCGGCGGGCCGGGGATCCGCAACGCCCCGAGGGTCGCGTGGTCGACGTCGACGACGAGGCCCTGGGAGAGCGTCTGGTCCCAGGTGTAGACCTCGTCGAGGGTGCGGACCCGGCCGGCCGGGACGCCGATCTCGGCGAGCCGGGGGAGCAGGTCGGCGCTGTCCCAGCCGGCGAACGCGGCCTCGATCGCGGCGATGACCTGCTCGCGGTGCGCCACCCGCTCGGCGTTCGTCGCCATCCCGGCGGCGTCCGGGTCGAGGCCGAAGCCGGTGCACAGCCGCTTCCACAGGCCCTCGCTGCCGACCGAGATCTGCACCGCGCCGTCCCGGCAGTGGAACAGGCCGTACGGGCAGATCGACGGGTGGTGGTTGCCCTGCGCCTGCCCGACCTCGCCGGCGACGGTGAACCGGGTGCCCTGGAAGGCGTGGACGCCGACGATCGAGGCGAGCAGCGACGTCCGGACGACCTGCCCGCGGCCCGTGCGCTCGCGCTCGAGCAGCGCCGCGAGGACGCCGTACGCGCCGTACATCCCGGCGAGCAGGTCGGCGATCGGGACGCCGACACGCTGCGGGTCGCCCGGGTCCGAGCCGGTGAGCGACATGAGACCGCCCTCGCCCTGGGCGATCTGGTCGTAGCCCGCGCGGCCGCCCTCGGGGCCGTCGTGCCCGAAGCCGCTCACCGAGAGGATCACCAGGCGCGGGTTGAGCTCGTGCAGCCGCGCGACGTCGAAGCCGAGCCGGTCGAGCACCCCGGTGCGGAAGTTCTCCAGCAGGACGTCGGCCCGCTCGACGAGCCGGGTGAGCACCTCGCGGCCGTCCTCGGACTTGAGGTCGAGCGCGATCGACTCCTTGTTCCGGTTGCACGACAGGAAGTACGTGGACTCCCGGGCACCCTCCGCCGGGTCGACGAACGGCGGGCCCCAGCCGCGGGTGTCGTCGCCCGTGCCCGGCGTCTCGACCTTGAGCACCCGGGCCCCGAGGTCGCCGAGCATCATCGCGGCGTGCGGGCCGGCGAGCGCGCGGGTGAGGTCGACGACGACGGTGCCGGCGAGCGGGCCGGCGGAGGGCTGCGGGTCGGTCATGGCCGCCACCCTAGGGCGGCCGTGGCCGGCCCCGACCGGCCGGTCGGGCGGTCCCGGGCGGTCGTGACCCGCCCGGCGGGCGACCTACAGCCCGTGCTGCCAGGCGGCGATCCGCTCGAGCGCCTCGGCGACGACGTCCGGCGCCGGCGCGAAGGACAGCCGCACCCAGTCCCGGCCGTCGACACCGTCGAAGTCCGTCCCCGGCGTCAGGGCGACCCCGGCCTCGTCGAGGAGCCGGGCGCACCACGTCACCGAGTCGAGCCCGCTCGCCGAGACGTCCGCGTAGACGTAGAACGCGCCGTCCGCGGGGGCCGCCCGGTGCCACCCGAGGCCGGGCAGCCGGTCGAGGACGAGCTGCCGCGAGCCGGCGTAGCCGCGGACGTTCGCCTCCGCCTCGGCGTACGACGCGTCGGTGAACGCCTCGACCGCGGCATGCTGCGCGAGCGTCGGCGGGCAGAGCGCGAGGTTGCCCGCGAGCCCGTCGACCCCGGGGACGAGGTCGTCGGGGAGCACGAGCCAGCCGAGCCGCCAGCCGGTCATCGCCCAGTACTTCGAGAACGAGCTGACGACGAGGGCGCCGCGGTCGGTCGCTCCCGCGGCCGTCGGGGCGCCGGCCCCCGGGACGGCGCCGCCGGGGCCGTACGTGATCCCGTGGTAGATCTCGTCGCTGACGAGCCGGACGTCGTGCGCGGCGCACCACCCGGCGAGGTCGTCGAGAGTCCGCGCGTCGACGAGCGTCCCGGTCGGGTTCGCGGGGCCGGCGACGACGAGGCCCCGCACCGGCCGGTCGAGCGCCTCGAGCTGCTCCACCGTCGGGCGCCAGCGGGTGTCCGGCCCGCACGGCAGCTCGACGACCTCGCACCCGAGCGAGGCGAGGATGTTGCGGTACGCGGGGTAGCCGGGGCGGGCGATCGCCACCCGGTCGCCGGCGTCGAACGCCGCGAGGAACGCCAGGAGGAACCCGCCGGACGACCCCGTCGTCACTGCGATCCGGCCCGGGTCGACGTCCTCGCCGTACCAGCGGCGGTAGTGCCCGGCGAGCCGCTCGCGCAGCGCCGGCACGCCGAGCGCCTCGGTGTAGCCGAGCGGCCCGGCGCCGAGCCGCTCGGCGGCCCGGCGCCGCACGTCCGTCGGCGCCGCGGACGACGGCTCTCCGACGCAGAGGTTGAGCACCTTCTGCCCGGCGGCGCGGCGGGCGTTCGCCGCGGCGATGATCTCCATGACGGTGAACGGGGGCACCGCCGAGCGTCTCGAGGCCTGCATGCGGCTCATCCTGCCGCTCCCGGCCGCCGGGCGGCGCGGCGCCGGGCGACGGGGGTCGGCTAAGGCTGCTCGCCGTCGCCGGACGCCGCGGCCCGCCGGGCCGCGTAGTGCGCGGCGTGCTCGTCGTCGCCCCGGGCCCGGTGGATCGCCTCGAGCTCCTCGAAGACGTACGGGTCGGGTTCGCCGTCCGCGTCCCACTCGGCCTCGAGCCGCCGCTGGGTCGCCTCGGCCTCGTCGAGGCGGCCGAGCCGGCGCTGGGCGTTGGCCACCATCCAGTGCGCGATCCGGGTGTCCGCGGCGTTGCCGCGCGGCTCGATGAGGGCGAGCGCCTTCTCGTACTCGGCGAGCGACTCCTCGTGCCGGTCGAGCTGGCCGAGCGCCACACCCTTGTTGTTCCGCAGCGTCGCCTCCCAGCGGCGCGCGTCCGGTTGGTCGGAGGCGAGTGCGATCTCCAGCCCGCGGTCGGCGTGAAGGACGCCGTCCGCGGGGTCGGGGTCGACGAACGCGAGCATGTGGATCGCGTCGATCGCGAGCGCGTCCAGGCCCGCGCCGGTCGCGACCGTGATGCAGTGCTCGTAGCCGTCCCGCGCGGTGGCGAGGGCCTGCGCGGTACGGGACTCCTGCGGGTGCGCCGGCGACACCCAGGTCCGGCCGAGCTCGAGCCAGTAGTACGCCCGGGCGCGCGGCCCGGCGGCGTCGAGGTGCGGCTCGACCTCGGCGAGCACGGCCCGCGCGGTGTCGAAGTCCCGGGCCAGCCCGTGGGTGCGCGCGACCTGGGTGCGCAGCACGAGGGCGTCGTCCCCGGTGGCCTCCTCGAGGGCGGCCTCGAACCGGGCGCGGGAGCCTGCGGGGTCACGGAAGTCCCAGAGGGCGCGGACGTCGGTCGTCATCGCGCCAGGGTAGTGATCTGCGTCCTCGTGTGCCCGGAGGGCGGCGAGGTGTCAGGGCAACCTGGCGGCCACGGTCCCGAGCGCGGCGGCGAGCCGCTTCGCGGTCTTCTTCGCCTGCGTCTCGTCGTCCAGGAGGACGACGTTGATCGACACCCATGTGTCGCCCTTGCGGACGAAGCCGTACCCGTCCTCGATCGTCGCCTCGTCGCCCACGCCGGTCAGCGGGGTGAACTCGTGACCGAGCTCGATGTCGATGTCCATCTGCTTCTTCGCGCCGTCCCCGACGAACACCGACACCTGCCCGGTCGGGCCCGTCGTGGGCGCGCTGTACGTGCAGGCGGTCCGGGTGCCCGCTGGGCCTGCGGCGTCGCCGTCCCCGAGCCGCAGGCCCGCGAGGGTCGAGGCGTCCTCCCGGGTGAGCAGCGCGCAGGGGTCGGGGAGCGCGCTCGGCGCGCCGTCCGCCGCGCCGGGTGTGGGCTCCGGAGCGGCCTGACCGTCCGCGGGCGCGGTGACCGTCACGGTCTGCGTGACCGTCACGGTGCCTCCCGCGCCACCGGCCGAGCAGCCGGCGAGGGCGAGCGTGCACAGCGCCGCGGTGAGCGGCAGGGCGGTCCGGATGGTGGGCTGCACGGGAGCACCTCGGGTCGGTTCGGTCGGACGGGGGACACGGGGCCGGGCGGCCGGGCGGGTCACGGCGGGCGCAGCCGGCACTTCCGGGCCCCCTTGACCTCCCACAGCGTCGACGGTCCCCAGGCCAGCCCGCCGGTCCTCGCGATAGGTTTGACCTGCAGGATGCGCAGGAAGAAGTTGACGGCGGTCGCGACGACCGCGGGGATCTGGTACCCGACGCCGTACGTCGTGGAGATCGAGCCGGACCCGTCGGCGCATGGTGTCAACGACTGCTGCAGCCCGCCGTCCCCGACGAACCCGAGCTTCGTGAGCATCCGGACCCAGACCCCGGCGGTGAAGCCGATGAGCCCGATGCCGACCGACGCCTTGACGGCCCAGCTGACGACGAGCGCGGAGGGCGCGACCGACAGCTGGGTCATGGAGTCGAGGAAGCTCTTGCCCGCTGTGAACGTCGTCGCGGTGACGCTGTGGGCGCCGTCCTTGTACCCGAAACCGAGCTCACCGCCGGCCTTGAGGCCGCCGCTCGTCTTCATCACGGCGCGGCCGCCGAGCTGCATGTCGACCTGGAACTCGTTGGTCAGCGTCGCTGTCAGCGGGATCGGCAGCCCGAACAGGGGCATCGTCATCGACACCGGCACAGTGAGGACGGGGCTCGAGACGTTGCCTGCGCTCGTCAGCGTGGCTGCCTCGATCGTCGCGTCCACCCCGAGCGCGCCGCGCAGCGCGACCGTCGCCTCCTGCACGGTGCCGCCGGAGATCCGCACGTGGAACTCGATGGTGGGCGCCGTCAGCCGCAGGCTGAGCAGAGCGACGAAGCGTCCGCCGTCCTTGTCGTAGCTCACCCGCAGGCCCGCTGCGGGATTGCAGCAGAACGGGGTGACCGTGAAGGCGCCGACGGTCGCGGCCGCCGGCGTGCCGCGCGGTGCGGGCAGCTTCCCCTTGGCGCGCAACGGCACGGTGGCGTCCGCGGGGGCCGCCCGTGTGCCGGCGTGGCTGCTCCCGGTGCCCGCGGGGCCGAGCACCGGCCGGACCTGGAGGTCCGTGTCGGCATGCCCCGGCGCGGACGTGGTGGGTGTGGGAGCGGGCGTCGCGTCCGGGCCGCCGGCGACGATCCCCGGGCGGCCCGGGGTGCTGTACGTGAGCGGGGTCGACAGCGGGAGCGGACCGCTCGAGCCGAAGTCGCCGTCGCGGACGACATCGGTGAGACCGACGGGTGTGAGCAGGACGCGCCGGTCGCCGCCGACCTGCTCGATCGCGGCGACCCGGCCGACGCCGAAGGACGTCGCGAACATGACCTTGCCGACCTCGAGGGCGCGGACGTCCTCGTCGTCCCCGGCCATCGTCCAGAAGAGGCCGTCCTCGCTCACCTCGCGGACGGCGGTCGCGCCGTGCGTCACGAGGACGACGTCCGGCTGGTAGGTGACCCGTGGGTCGCGCTTCGGGGCCGCTCCGTAGAGCTCCTCGGCACCGGTCCAGCTGCCTTGCGTCGTGGCGGTCATCGAGGTGCCCGGGGCACCGCCCGCGGCCCGTGACGAACCGGAGCTGCAGGCGGCCAGCACGAGCGGGAGCGTCATCAGGGCGGCCACGACGGCCCGTCCGCGCCGCGCACCACGCGAGGTACGGGGCCTGCCGGACGTGATCACCGCGCCATTGAAGCAGCGCCGGTGCACGCCCGCGGGAGGTCGGCCGCCCCGACCGGCGCGGCGGCCCCGGCGTGTCGGGATCGTCCAGTGCTCCGTGGAACAATGATCTTGGTCGATTCGTGCTCGGAATCCCACGATGTGGAACTGAGACGGATCACTGGGCGCGACTGGTCCCGTGGTCGCTCCGAGGTGTGGACGACGAGGGAGCGGGGCCGTTACCGTCCGCTCGGGGCGCCTCGACGAGGAGACGCCCGCCCCGATGAAGGATGCTGACATGGCCTTCCCCTCGGACCTGCAGATCGCGCAGGCTGCGACCCTCAAGCCCCTGCCCGACATCGCGGAGCAGATGGGCATCCCGACCCACCTGCTCGAGCCGCACGGCGACAGCGTGGCGAAGATCCGCCTCGAGGCCATCGACGAGATGGCCGACCGCCCGCGGGCCAAGTACGTCGTCGTCTCGGCGATCACGCCGACCCCGCTCGGCGAGGGCACGACGACGACGACCGTCGGCCTCGGGCAGGCCTTCAAGCACATCGGCAAGCGCGCCACGATCGCGATCCGGCAGCCCTCGATGGGCCCGACGTTCGGCATCAAGGGCGGCGCGGCCGGCGGCGGCTACAGCCAGGTCGTCCCCATGGAGCTGCTCAACCTGCACCTGACCGGCGACTTCCACGCCGTGACCGCCGCGCACAACCTGCTCTCGGCGATCGTCGACAACCACCTCTATCACGGCAACGCGGCGGGTCTCGACGACCACAACATCACCTGGCGGCGGGTGCTCGACGTCAACGACCGGGCGCTGCGCAACATCATCGTCGGCCTCGGCACCCGGGCGGACGGCGTCCCGCGGCAGACCGGCTTCGACATCACGGCGGCCTCCGAGGTGATGGCGCTGCTGTCGCTGTCGTCCTCGCTCGCCGACCTCAAGGCCCGCCTGGAGCGGATCGTCGTCGGCTACACCCGGGCCGGGGAGCCGGTCACGGCCAAGGACCTCCAGGCCGCCGGCGCGATGGCCGCGATCCTGCGCGAGGCCGTCAAGCCGAACCTGCTGCAGACCCTCGAGCACACGCCCGTGCTCGTGCACGCCGGGCCGTTCGGCAACATCGCGACCGGCAACTCCTCCGTGCTCGCCGACCTCATCGGGATCCGCTCCGGCGACTACCTCATCACCGAGGCCGGCTTCGGCGCCGACATGGGCGCCGAGCGGTTCTTCAACATCAAGTGCCGGGTCTCCGGGATCACCCCCGACGCGGCCGTCGTCGTCGCCACCGTGCGCGCGCTCAAGGCGCACTCGGGCAAGTACAAGGTGGTCGCCGGCCGGCCGCTGCCGCCCGAGATGCTCGCCGAGAACCCGGACGACGTCCTCGCCGGGGCGGCGAACCTGCGCAAGCAGATCGAGAACATCCGGCTCCACGGCGTCTCGCCGGTCGTCGCGATCAACGCCTTCCCGACCGACCACCCGTCGGAGTGGGCGGCGATCGCCGAGGTCGCGGCCTCGGCCGGCGCCCGGTCCGCGGTCTGCAAGCACTTCTCCGAGGGCGGTGCCGGTGCGGTCGAGCTCGCCGAGGCGGTGGCCGAGGCGGCGGACGAGGTGTCGACGTTCGAGGTGCTCTACCCGGACGACGTCCCGCTGCGCACGAAGATCGAGACGATCGCGACGAAGGTCTACGGCGCCGACGGCGTCGACTACTCGCCGGTCGCGTCGAACCAGCTGGACTCCTACGAGCGCAACGGGTTCGGCCACCTGCCGGTGTGCATGGCGAAGACCCACCTGTCGATCTCGTCGGACCCGAAGCTGCTCGGCGCGCCGACCGGCTGGCGGCTGCCGGTCCGGGAGGTGCGGGCCTCGGTCGGCGCCGGCTTCGTCTACGCGATCTGCGGCGACATGCGCACCATGCCGGGCCTGGGGACGAAGCCGGCGGCGTTCGGCATCGACCTCGACGAGAACGGCGAGATCGTCGGGCTCTCGTGACCCGCGGCGCTGCGGGTGCCGGGGCTCCCGGTGTCGCGGCTACCGGCGCCGGTGCAGCGTGAGGGCACCGGTGTCGGTGTAGGACACCTCGTCCTGCATGGTCAGCCACCGCGGGCGGTGCACCGTGCTCTCCCACGCCGAGTTCTCCCAGACGAGCCGCAGCCGCAGCCGCAGGGTCGTCGCCGACCCGGCGCGGGCGAGCAGGTCTGCGACGTCCGCCTGCGAGGACAGCTCGAAGCCGACGTCGACCCGGCGCACGGCCAGCGGCAGCGGGACGACGTCCCCCGTCCGGTCGCTCACGGCGTCCAGCGTGAGCACCGCGTCGTCCAGCGTCGCGGCGCGACTGCGGCCGCTCACCTCGAGCGTGGCCCGCAGCCCGAGCCGCCGCGACCGCCGCCCGGCGGCAGCGGCGGACCGCGCGCGGCCCCAGCGCCGCACGACCGGCACCCGGTCGAGCGACCGGGGCACCCGCAGCCGGCGCGCGCTGCCGAGCGAGTGGACGACGAGCCGCACGTCGTCGAGGCTCGTCCGGCGGGGCCGGGCCGCGACGACGGCGTCGAGCACGTTCGCCCAGTCGTCGAGGAACGCGGCCGGGCCGTGCCGGGCCGCGGTCGCCCGGGCGCCGGCGCTGACCCGTGCCAGCAGCCCGGGGTCGCGGGTGAGCGCGACGAGCCGGTCGGCCATCGCGGCGCGGTCGCCGGCCGGCACGACCCAGCCGTCGCGCCCGTCGGTGACCTGTTCGCGCGGGCCGTACTTGACGTCGTACGCGACGACCGGGCAGCCGCGCGCCATGCTCTCGAGCGTCGCGAGCGGGTAGCCCTCCAGCCGGCTCGTCATGACGAACGCGGTCGCGGTGAGCAGGTGGTCGCGGGCCTGCGGGTCGTGGCCGCGCAGGACGACGTGGCCACCGAGCCCGAGTGCCTCGATCTCCGCCTGGATGTCGGGGCGGGTCGGCCCCTCGCCGTAGATGTCGAGCCGTGCCGCCGGCTCCCGGGCGACGACGAGCGCGAAGACCCGGACCGCCTCGACGAGGTCCTTCTGCGGCGACAGCCGCGCGACGACCGCGAAGCGGCACCGTTCCCGGGCCGGAGCCGGCACCGGCACCGGTGCGGCCTCGACCGGGTTGGGCACGACGAACAGGTTGCTGCGGGCGCCGCAGCGGTCCGCGACGTCGGCGCGCTGCCGGTGGGTCAGCGTCACGAGGGCGTCGAGGTGCTCGAGCGAGTCCAGCAGCGGGCCGTACCCGGGCTGGGCGGGGGACGACCAGTGCCGCGGGGCGCACACGTGGACGTTGTGCACGAGGTGCAGGACGTGGAACCGCTCGTCGTCGAACGGGACGACGTGCGCGAGCGCGAACCGGCTGTCGCTGATGACGAACGCGCGCTCGTCCGGGGCCACCAGGCTGCGCAGCCAGTCCTGCCGCCAGGCCCGCTGGTCGGGCCACCGCCGCACGACGTCCCCGTGCTCGTCGACCAGCACGACGCCGCGGACCGGGCTGTCGGTGGGTTCCCCCGCGGTGGTCCGGAGGAAGACCGAGCCGTCGGTCCGCAGGTACTCGTGCACGGCGTCCGCGTGGCTGCTCGGGTGCACGAGGCGCCGCCGGTACACGGTGCCGTCGTCCGCGTGGTCGTACCTCGTCTCGAAGCCCGGCAGCGGCTCGAGCGGTCCGTGCGTCCCGCGCGGAACGGGGCCGGCGTGGTCCTCGTAGAGGTTGCGCAGCGTCACCGGAGCGGCGAGCTGGCCGGCCGCAGTGAGCCGCTCGCGCGTGCGCGGGTAGTGCGGGCGCGGGTCGAAGGTGACGATCGTCGGCGCCACCCCGCCGTGCTCGGCGAAGAGCCGGTTGCGCATGAGGAGCGCGCGCGTCTGGCCGCCCGTCGTGGCGGTCACCATGCCGCTCAGCGACAGGTAGCGGCCCTGCGGCAGCGACGAGGACCCGGGCGGAGCAACCGGTCTGCCCCGCGGCCCCCCACGGGCGTCTTCCATGGAGTCGATCATGCCGACGCAGGGGGGACCGGCCGCCAGTTGTCCCATCGGGCTACGACCCGGGCCACGACCCCGACGCCGCGGCCCGCGCGGCGGGAGCGCGACGGCGCGACACCCCCTCGGAGGGTGCCGCGCCGTCGCCGGTCCGTACGGGGCCGGCCGTCAGGCCTTGCCCCAGATGTCGTCGATCGCCTGGACGGCGTCCTCGGCCTTCGGCTTGTGGTCGAAGTCGATGACGATGCTGTAGGCGCTGAAGGTGTCGCTCGTGCGCCAGCACATGAGCATCGTCGGGCGGACCTTGGCGGTGCCGGTCTCGGTGAGCTTGAAGTTCTGCGTGCAGCGCGCGTCGCCGACCTTCTCGCCCTTGTCAGCGGGCCACTTCAGCTCGAGCTTGCCGGTGAGGTCCGCCCGGGCCGCGACGACGCGGATCGTCTTGCGGGCCTTGGCCGAGCCGTACTGGCGCCCGATGACGGTGGCGCCGCCGACCGCCGCCTGCGCCTTCTCCTGCCAGGCCGGCTGGCTGCTGAAGTCCTGCGCCTGCGGTGCCGCGGCGAGGCCGCCGACCTTCTCCGGGACGGTGACGGAGGCCTTGGTGTCCGTGGACGGCTTGTGGTCGAAGACGCCGGCGTACCAGACGGCGCCGGCACCGCCGGCGACGACCGCGACGGCGGCCGCACCTGCGGCGACGGTGCGCCCGATCCGGCGGCCGCGCCGCGGGCGGCGGCTCCGCGACGGGACGATGTCGGCGACGGCGCTGCGCTCGTCGTGCTGGATTGCCATGGTTCCTCCGGGATGCGGCCGAACGGGTCCGTGCGCGCCCACTCGGGTGAGCGCTCCTGGGGGTGTCTTCGGGACGCCCGCCGGGAACCTTGAGCCGCCGGGACGAACGACGGCGGCCCGGGCCGTGAGGCCCGGGCCGCCGCTCACTCCTCGGTCAGGTCATGACCGCGTCGTGGGGTCGTCCGTCAGTACGGGGCGACCGTGAAGGTCGAGCCGCTGCTGATGATCGACTCGCTGTAGTCCACGTTGTTCGTGACCGCGTCGACCTGACCGTCGTTGACGACCGTGATCGTGTAGACGCCGTCGGCGATCGCCGGGTCACCGGACTGGTTGTACTTGTCCGCCGTGTTCAGCGTGCAGATGAGCTCGGTGTCGCTGACGACGAGGACGTTGACGCACTCGCCGGCCTCGGCGAGCGTCTTGGCGCTCGAGTTGTCGGTCGAGTCGTAGTCGCCCTGCACGATGAAGACGTGGGCACCGGCGTCCGCGGGCGCCGTACCGTCGGTCTTGAACGAGCCACCGGAGACGGCACCCGCGAAGTCGAGACCGGAGAAGCCGACGCCCAGGATGTCGAGGTCGGTCGCCGCGGTCGCGGTCGGGGTCGTGTTCGGCGTGACGATGATGCCGTTGGTGTACGTGTACGCCGCGGCCTTCGTCGCGGTGCCACCGGTCGTCGTGACCGACAGGGACATGGCCGAGCCGGCCGCCTGCGGCGGGACGGTGGCCGTGAACGTCGTGCCGCTGGCGACCGTGATGCCGGTCAGCGCGACCGAGCCGATCTTCGCCGTGAGGCCGGTGATGAAGTTCGTGCCGGTGACGGTGACGGTGCCGCCGCCGAGGGCCGGGCCGCTCGCCGGGGAGATCGGGCTGACCGCGAGCGTCGGCTTCGCGGCGATGGAGTACGCGGCGCTCGCCGAGAGCAGGCTCGTCGTGGTGTTCGAGCCCGGGTAGACGCAGACGAGCCAGTTGGCGGACGTCGCGCTGCCCTGGAGGGCGACCGTGCTCGGGACCGTGATGGCGATCTTCGTCGACGACAGGATCTTCGGCGTCGCGAGGACGATGCCCGCGGTCGAGCTGACCGCGACGGCCGACGCGTACGCCGCGCTGCACGCGGTCGTCGCCGTCGCCTTGTACTGGAACGAGACGAGCGTGCCGGTGAAGAACTTGGCGGCCGTCGTCGTCATCGTCAGGGTGTTGGTGCCGCCGGACGGGCCGGACGTGGCGCTGAGCGTGCCGGCGACGGCAGCGGCGGACGCCGGGCCGGCGCCGACACCGGTGGCGAGCGCGGCGAGGCCGACGGCGGCGATCGCCGCGAGGGCCGTGCGCCGCGGGCGGCGGGTGGTGAGCTTCATGTGGTGTTTCTCCTCCGTGAGATGACTGACGGGGTCTTCGTGACCCCGGAGCGGGGACCGAGCCATACCCCTCGGCGGTCTGTATCGACCCGGGGTCCGGTGGCATGACGTGCCGGGAGCCGACATCACGCGATCGGTCCAACGGGCCACGGCTCCCGGTCACCGTCCGCGACCGCATCGAGGTCGTCCCGGCCCCGGGGCGGAGCCGTACCGGGGCGTCCGGTGCGAAGCGGACGTCGCGGTGGCCCGCCGTCACGGCCCATCCCGCCCGGCTGCGCCGTCCGGGTGAGGGCCTGCGCCGTCCGGATCGCCCCGGAGCGCTCAGGAACCGGGGGACGGCTGTCGAAGAAGTCCTCGGCCGCGTCCACGGCCGCCCGGCCGCACGGTGCGGCCGCCTCTCGACGGCATGGAGAAAGAGATGACGACGCCCGTGACCTCCCCGCTGCGCTACGTCCTGTCCGCCACGGCCCTGACGGTCGGGACGACGCTGCGCCTGGCCGTCGTCTCCGACGACCGCGGCGGGCACCTCGAGCCCGAGGTCGTGGTGAGCCTCGGCTCGCTCGCGCGGGTCCGGCCGGTGGCCTCCGCCCAGTCGGTGCCCGTCGAGGTGGGCGCCCCGGCCTGGACCGTCCCCGGCAGCCTGCGCCGCGTCTTCGACAAGGCGCACCCGCGGACCGCCGCGCTCGCGGCCGACCTCGCCGCACGCGCCGAGCAGGTCCTCGCGGGCCTGCGGATGAGCGAGGACCTCACCGAGGTCGTGACGATCGGGCAGGCCCTCGAGGTCGTCCACCGCGAGCTCGCCGCCGCCGACCGGATGCGCCGCGAGTGGGTCGCCGGGCAGGGGCACGACGTGCGGACGTCGACCTGGGACCTCGGCGCCGACGACCTGCTCCCCGTCGAGGGCGCGCCCCGCACGCTCCCGGCCGGCACCGCCCTGCCGAGCGAGACCGCCGACGCGCTGGCCCGGGACTACGGCGTCCTCGTGGCGCTGACCGGCGGCGAGTCCGACAGCGCCCTCGGCGGCTCGGCCGTCGCCGTCTACCGCCGCCCGCCGGCCGGTCTGCCCGAGGGCGCGACCGCGGTGGCGGACGACGTGTGGCGCCGCGACGACGCGCTCTCCCACCTGCAGCTCATCGAGACCTCCGGCGCGCACCCGGTGGCACCGGGCGTCGTCCCCGCGCCGCGGGCCCCGGAGGACGGCTGGGTCGGCAGCGGGCACGTGCCGTCGGCGCCGGCCCCGGAGGCCGCGCTCGCCGCGGTCGAGATCGCCCGCACCCAGCTCGAGCTGCTCCAGGGCTCCGACGAGTACGCGCGCCTCGCGGCGACCCACCACCGCGCCGAGGAGCTCGTCGCGCTCGAGCACGAGGCCCGGCTCGCGGACGGCCGTACCCGCCGCGCCTGAGCCCCTGCCCCGTTCAGCGCCCCTGAGGTAGGTCGCCGTCGATATGCACGGCGATCTACCTCAGAGGGGATCGAGCGGAGCTCAGAGGTAGTCGTACACGGAGGCGCTCGCCCCATCGGGCGCGAGCCGGGCGTAGCCCGGTCCGCGGTCGAAGAACGGGGCGGGCGCCTGCGCCGTCTCCCGCTCCGCACGCCGGGCCGCGCGGAGCGCGTCGGACGCTGCGGCGTCCACTGCGGGCGCCCCGCCGCCGTCCCGGACGACGACCACGCCGTAGTCCTCGTGCGCACCGGCGTCCGACACCTTGCCCCACAACACGTCCCGGAGCACCTCGTCGTACGGCCGCTCCAGCGGGTCGCCCCAGCCGCCGCCGCCCGTCGTCCGGATCCTGACGACCTCGCCCGCCCGGACCGGCTCGGCGTCGGTGAGGGCGTCGACCTCGCGCTCGTGCGGGCCGCCCGGGTCGATCGTCACCTGGAACGGCCGGCCGGCCCGGCCGCCCGCGACGCCCCAGCACGACAGGATCGAGCGGTCGGCGATCGACATGAACGAGGCGTCACGGAGCATCCGGACGTGCTTCTCGTAGCCGAGGCCGCCGCGGTGCCGGCCGGGGCCGCCGGAGTCGACGGCGAGCCCGAGCCGCTCGACCCGCAGCGGGAACCGGCTCTCGCTGAACTCGGTCGGGATGTTCCGCGAGTCCGGGACGACGTGGATCGTGTCCTCGCCGTCCGC
>JACRAB010000361.1 GCA_016213575.1 Actinomycetota bacterium | reverse complement strand
GCTCGCCCCGGCGGCGCAGGAGCGCACCGGGTACGCCTACGTGACGCCGGCGACGGCGGTCGCGCTCGGCCACGGGTCGGCGCCGGACCTGCTCAAGGTCGTCGTCGGCGACCCGGCGACCGGCCGCGTCGTCCGCGACCCGGTTCAGGTCGAGGCGGTGACCGCGGACCTCGTGCGCTGGCTCGGCGCGCGGGGCCGGACCGTGCATGCGGTCGACGTCCCGCCGTACCGGCACCCGCACCAGAACCAGACCGACACGATCACCGGGCTGTTCCTCGGGTTCGCGGTGGCGACGCTCGTGCTCGCCGCCGTGCTCGTCGCGACGACCCTCGGCGGGATGCTCGCCGGCCAGACCCGGCAGATCGGTGCGCTGAAGACGGTCGGGGCGACGAACGGGCAGGTGCTGCGGATGTACCTGGCCGCCCCGGTCGGGCTGTCGGTCGTCGCGACGCTGCTCGCCGTCGGGCCCGCCCTGGTCACCGGGCAGGCGCTCGTCGGCCTCGTCGCCGGGCTGCTCAACATCGACGTCGAGACCCGCGCCGTCCCGGCCCGGGTCTACGTCGCGCTCGCGGTCGCCGGTCTCGTCGTCCCGGTGCTCGTGGCGCTCGTGCCGCTGACCCGCGCGGCCCGGATGTCGGTGCGGTCGGCCATCGACGACCACGGCGCCGACGACCGGGCCGGGACCAGGCGCTCCGACCGCTGGGTCGCCCGGATCCGCCTCGGCGGCCGGACCGCCGACCTCGCGCTGCGCAACATGCTCCGCCGCCGCACCCGGCTCGCGCTCACGCTCGCGCTGCTCGCCACCGGCGGTGCGCTCTTCGGCACCGGGCTCTACACGGCCGCCGCCTGGCAGGCCGGGGTCGACCAGGGGCTCGCCCGCCGCGCGTACACCGCCGAGCTCCGGCTGGCGCGGCCTGCCCCGGCGGACGCCGTCCGGGCCGTCGCCGCGGGCGCGGACGGCGTGACGCTCGCCGAGACCGTCCGCACCGAGGCCGCGACCCCGGCCACCGCCGACGGCCGGGTCGAGGTGTCACGGACCTACCCGGACGGCGGTCACGGCCGGTTCGTCGTCACGGCCCTGCCGCCCGGGACCCGGGCCGTGCGCTTCGAGGTGCTCGACGGCCGCTGGCTCACGGCCGGGGACACCCGGGGCGTCGTGCTCAACCAGGGCGCCGCCGCCCGGCTCGGGGACCCGGCGGTCGGTGCCGACGTGCGGGTCGCCGTCGAGGGCCGGGCGAGCACCTGGACGGTCGTCGGGATCGTCGCCGAGGTCGGCGGGCCGGCGACGGTCTACACCGCGGACGGCGGGACCGCGGCCGGCGACGGGACGCCGACGGCGACCGCCGTCCGGGTGCGGACCACGGGTGACCCGGAGGCGGGTGCCACGCGCGTCGCCGCTGCGCTCGCCGCCGCCGGGTACCGCACGGACTCGACGACCCTGAGCCGCGAGCTGCGCAGCGCCGTCGACGAGCACGTCGTGATCTTCGTGGACACCCTCGTCGCGCTGGCCCTGATCATGGCGGTCGTCGGGGTGCTCGGGCTGGCGTCCGCGATGACGATCTCGGTGACGGAGCGGACGCGGGAGTACGGCGTCCTGCAGACGCTCGGCGCCGGGCCGGGGACGATCCGGCGCCTCGTGCTCGCCGAGAGCGTCGCCATCGGGTTGCTCGGCGGGGTGCTCGGCGCGGTCGCCGCGCTGCCGGTGTCACGCAGCGTCGAGCGCCTCGTCGGCGAGCTGACCTTCGACCTGCCGCTGCCGTTCACCGTGTCGGCGCCGGGGGTCGCGGCCTGGGCGGTGCTCGCGCTCGTCGGTGCCGCGGCGGCCGGCTGGGCCGCGGCGTCCCGCGCCTCCCGGCTCACGATCCGCGACAGCCTCGCGCACCTGTGACCCGCCCGGGCCCGTGACCGCTCGGCACCTGTCCCCTCCTGCACCGCCGTCCCCGACCCTCTCCGGAAGGACCCGCCATGCTCCGCCCTGCCCTCAAGGTGCTCCTCGTGCTCGCCGTCGTCGCCGCCCTGGGCCTGCTCGCCCACGTCACCGTGCAGGGCGTCGTCGCGCTCCACACCCCGTGACGCGTCTCGTTCTGCGATCGCCGGGTGCGCCGATCCGCGCTCTCCTGGGACGGCGGAGCAGACTGCTCCGCGGAGGGCAAACCCGCGCGGGGAGCGAGGACGCCGATGACGCAGACCGACCCTGACCGGCCCGCCGACCGGCCCGCCGACCGGCCCGGCGGGCAGACCGTGGACGTCGACCTGCTCCGCCGCATCTCCCGGCGGGTGCTCTGGCTCGCGACCGCGATCGTCGACGCCGCGAACCGGCGCAAGGACCCGACCGGGGTCAAGGTCGGCGGCCACCAGGCGTCGTCCGCGTCGATGGTCGACATCATGGTCGCGCTCTGGTTCTCGGAGCTGACCCGGTTCGACCGGGTCTCGGTGAAGCCGCACGCCTCGCCCGTGCTGCACGCGGTGAACCACCTCCTCGGCGACCTCGACGCCTCCTGGCTCCCGACGCTGCGCAGCGCGAAGGGCCTGCAGTCGTACCCGAGCCGCACCAAGGACCCGGGCACCGTCGACTTCTCGACGGGGTCGGTCGGGATCGGCGCGACCGCAGCGCTGTGGGCGGCGATGGCGCACCGCTACGTCCGCTCGCACGTGCCGACGGCGCCGGAGGCCGGGCGGTTCGTCAGCCTGCTCGGGGACGCCGAGCTCGACGAGGGCGCGATCTGGGAGGCCGTCGCCGACCCGGCCGTCGCGAGCCTCGGTGAGCTGCTCTGGGTCGTCGACCTCAACCGGCAGTCGCTCGACCGGGTCGTCCCGGACATCCAGATCGAGCGCCTGCAGGGGATGTTCGCCGCGGCCGGCTGGCAGGTCGTCACGCTCAAGTGGGGCCGCGTCGTCAGCGCGCTCTTCGAGCGGCCGGGCGGGGCGGAGCTGCGCCGCCGGCTCGAGGCGATGCCCAACGAGGAGTACCAGCGGATCCTGCGGGTCGACACCTCCGAGGTCGTCGAGCGGCTGCTCGCCGGCGGCGGGTCGGCGGACCTGCACGCGCTGCTCGGGTCGTTGTCGCCCGCGCACCTCGCGTCCGCCGTCCGCGACCTCGGCGGCCACGACCTCGGGCTGCTCGTCGACACCTTCCGCGAGGTCGACACCCACCGGCCCACCGTCGTCTTCGCCTACACCGTCAAGGGCCGCGGCCTGCCGACCGAGGGCCACCCGAACAACCACTCGGTGCTCCTCAACGAGGCCCAGCTCGGCGCGCTCGCCGAGGCGTGCGGCGCCACGGCCGACGACCCCTTCGCACCGTTCCCGGCGGGCAGCCCGGAGGCGCTCCTGTGCGCCGCGCGCGGCCGGGCGCTGCGCCGCGAGCCGGTGACGCCGTCCGGGCACGTCGACGTGCCGACCTCGCTCGGCCGGCCGCACCGCTCGGTGCTCTCGACCCAGGCCTCGCTCGGCCGCCTCCTCGCGGACCTCGTCCGCGACGCCCCGGCGACCGCGGCCCGGGTCGTCACGTGCAGCCCGGACGTCGCGTCGTCGACGAACCTCGGCGGCTGGATCAACAAGACCGGCGTCTGGGCCGTGCGCGAGCGGCGGGACTGGTTCGCGGACGACGCCGAGCGGGTGCTGCGCTGGGCGGAGGTCCCGACCGGGCAGCACATCGAGCTCGGCATCGCGGAGGTCAACCTCGTCGGGCTGCTCGGCGAGCTCGGGGCGACGTGGTCGCGCTGGGGCGAGCGGCTCATCCCCGTCGCGACGCTCTACGACCCGTTCGTCTCGCGGGCCCTCGAGCCGTGGTCGTTCGGCATCTACGCGGGCGGCCAGTCGATCCTCGTCGGGACGCCGTCCGGCGTGACCCTCGCACCCGAGGGCGGTGCGCACCAGAGCATCACGACGCCGTCGATCGGTCTCGAGCAGCCGGGGTGCGTCGCCTGGGAGCCCGCGTTCGGGCAGGACCTCGAGTGGTGCTTCCTCCACGCGATGTCGCGGGTCGGCGTCCCCGGCGGGACGTCGGCGTACTTCCGGCTCTCGACCCGGCCGGTCGACCCGGCGCTCGCTCGGCTGCCCGACGACCCGGCCCTGCTCGAGCGGCGGCGCCGGCAGGCGGTCGCCGGCGGCTACCGGCTCAGCACGCACGACCCGGCGGCGGACGACGTCACGCTCGTCGGCGTGGGGGCGGTCATGCCCGAGGTGCTCGCCGCCGCGGACACCCTGGCGACCGCCGGCGTCACGGCCGGGGTCGTCTGCCTCACGAGCGCCGACCTCGTCTTCCGCTCGTTCCAGCAGCGGGGCAGCCGCGCGGCGGGCACCGGGTCGGCGGTCTGCGACCTCCTGC
>JACRAB010000360.1 GCA_016213575.1 Actinomycetota bacterium | reverse complement strand
TCCGACCGTTTCGTCCGGTGCCGTTGTCGGGTCTGCCACCTACAGTGGGCCCATGGACCGCCGCATTTTCGGGATCGAGACCGAGTACGGGGTCACGTGCGCCTTCGAGGGGCAGCGCAAGCTGTCGCCGGACGAGGTGGCCCGGTACCTGTTCCGCAAGGTCGTGTCGTGGGGGCGGTCCAGCAACGTCTTCCTCCGCAACGGCGCGCGCCTCTACCTCGACGTCGGCTCGCACCCGGAGTACGCGACCCCGGAGTGCGACGACGTCCGCCAGCTCGTCGTCCACGACCGGGCAGGGGAGCGGATCCTCGAGGGGCTGCTCGTCGACGCGGAGCGCCGCCTCCACGAGGAGGGCATCGCCGGCGAGGTCTTCCTCTTCAAGAACAACACCGACTCGGCGGGCAACTCGTACGGCTGCCACGAGAACTACCTCGTGAGCCGGCACGGGGAGTTCAACCGGCTCTCCGAGGTGCTCATCCCGTTCCTCGTGACCCGCCAGCTCATCGTCGGCGCGGGCAAGGTGCTCCAGACGCCCCGGGGCGCGGTGTTCTGCCTCTCGCAGCGGGCCGACCACATCTGGGAGGGCGTGTCGAGCGCGACGACCCGGTCGCGCCCCATCATCAACACCCGCGACGAGCCGCACGCGGACGCCGAGCGGTACCGCCGCCTGCACGTCATCGTCGGCGACTCGAACATGAGCGAGACGACGACGATGCTCAAGGTCGGCGCGACCGACCTCGTCCTGCGGATGATCGAGGCGGGCGTCGTCCTGCGCGACCACACCCTGGAGAACCCGATCCGGGCGATCCGCGAGGTGAGCCACGACCTCACCGGCCGTCGCCGGGTGCGGCTGGCGAACGGCCGCGAGGCGAGCGCCCTGGAGATCCAGGAGGAGTACCTCGCCCGCGCGAAGGACTTCGTCGACTCGCGCGGCCTGCACACCGACGTCGTCAAGCGCGTGCTCGACCTGTGGGAGCGCGGGCTCCGCGCGATCTCGACCGGTGACCTCGGCCTCGTCGACCGTGAGATCGACTGGGTCATCAAGCACAAGCTCGTCGAGCGCTACCGCGGCAAGCACGACCTGCCGCTGTCGTCCCCGCGGATCGCCCGGCTCGACCTCGCCTACCACGACATCCACCGCCAGCGCGGGCTGCACTACCTCATGGCCCGCCGCGGGCTCGTGGAACGGGTCACGGCCGACATCGAGACCTTCGAGGCGACGTCCGTGCCGCCGCAGACGACCCGCGCCAAGCTCCGCGGCGACTTCGTCCGGCGCGCCCAGGAGCGCCGCCGCGACTTCACCGTCGACTGGGTGCACCTCAAGCTCAACGACCAGGCCCAGCGCACGGTGCTCTGCAAGGACCCGTTCCGCTCCGTCGACGAGCGGGTCGAGCGACTCATCCAGAGCATGTGACGCACCGTGCCGGAGCCGGGCCGGCGCACGCTCGTCCGGTCACTCGGCGTGGCGGCGGTGCCCCGGCCACAGGGTGTCCGGTTAGGGTGTCCGGCGAGCCCGACGGCGTGGCCACCGGCCGCGTCGACCGTCGTCCCCGAGCAGCAAGGGTCCGTTCCGTGTCGTCTGCCCGACCCGCGAGACTGCTGCGGTCCACCGGCGTCGTCGCCCTCGTCGCCGGCCTGACGCTCCTGCTCGGCGGCTGCAAGGTGCCGACGGGGGAGGCGTCCGCCGCGGCGCAGGCCACGACGAACCACGACCTCGCGGCGGTCACCGTGACGTCGGAGGACGGCGCCGACCCGACCCTGAAGGTGCCCTCGCCCTTCGCCGTCGACAAGACCGAGACGCGCGTCGTCGAGGAGGGCGACGGGGACACCGTCGGCCTCGGCCAGCAGGTGACGATCCGGTACACCGCCGTGAACGGCACCGACGGCCAGCCGCTCCTCGACCAGACGTGGACGAGCGACCCGACGACGTTCGTCGTCGGCACCCAGAGCACGCTCCCCGGTTTCGACGACGGGCTGCGCGGCCTGCGCGTCGGGGCGAAGGCGCTCATCGCCATCCCGCCGGACGCCGGGTACGGCGTCCAGGGGAACACCTCGCTCGGCGTCGGCCCGACCGACACGATCGTCTGCCTCGTCGAGGTGCTCGACACCCAGACCCTCCTCACGAAGGCCGAGGGCAAGAGCGTCACCCCGAAGAAGGGGCTGCCGACCGTCAAGCGCGACGCGAAGGGCGTGCCGACGGTCACCCTGCCCAAGGGGAAGGTGCCGACGACGCTCGTCGTCCAGACCCTCATCGCCGGGGACGGCGCCAGGGTCGCCAAGGGTGACGACGTCACGGTCCAGTACGTCGGCGTCATCTGGCCCGGCGGGCGCGTGTTCGACTCGTCGTGGCGCAAGACCGCGCCGGCCCGCTTCCAGATCGGCAACGCGAAGACGATCACCGGCTGGGACGGGATCATCGGCCAGAAGGTCGGCAGCCAGGTGCTCCTCGTCGTCCCGCCGGACAAGGCGTACGGCGCCGAGGGCCGCGACCAGTTCGGCATCAAGGGCACGGACACGCTCGTCTTCGTCGTCGACATCCTCGGCGCCCAGAAGACCGCCGCCGCCTGACCCGCCCGTGGTCGCGCCCGCGCGGCCGTGGTGGAGACTGGTCCGCGGCACCGGCCGGACGACCCGGCCGGCTCGACGAGAGCACTGGAGGACACCGTGGCGGCATTCGACCGCGACCGGCCCGAGATCGACTTCCCGGAGGGCGAGCCGCCGGCGGACCTGATCATCGTCGACGAGATCGAGGGCGACGGCACCGAGGCCGCCCCCGGCATGACGGTGCGCGCGCACTACGTCGGTGTCGCGTTCTCGACGGGCGAGGAGTTCGACGCGTCCTGGAACCGCGGCCAGCCGCTGGACTTCCGGCTCGGCGTCGGCCAGGTCATCTCCGGCTGGGACCAGGGCATCAGCGGCATGAAGGTCGGCGGCCGCCGCAAGCTGACGATCCCGCCGCACCTGGGCTACGGCGCCCGCGGCGCCGGTGGCGCCATCAAGCCGAACGAGACGCTGATCTTCGTCGTCGATCTCGTCGACGCGCGCTGACCCAGGCTCGACAGCTCCGGCACACCCTCCCCGTTTCACCCCCTCAGAGGTAGTTCGCCGTGCGATCGGACGGCGAACTACCTCTGAGGCGCTCTGCCGGAGGTGGGGGAGCGTCAGGGGACGTCGAGCAGCGCGGCGGCGTGCCGGCCGGCGGCGGCCGCGGCGAGGAACGCCGCCGGGTCGGCGTCGAGCCCGCGCCCCATCGTCGACAGCCCGACCGGGGACGTCGCGAGCGCCTCGCGCAGGCCCCCGACGCCGACCTCGACGTGCCGGTGCCGGCCGTGCGGCGCCCCGAGCGCCGCGGCCGGCGCGCGCACCCTCGCGCCGAGCCCGGCGAGGTCCCCGGTGAGCACCGGGACGACGACGTCCGCCGGGGCGAGGGCGACCCGGCCGTAGGCCGTCAGGCGGTGGTGGGAGACGCCGAGGTGCCGCTCCCGTGCGTCGGCGCCGGAGACCCGCAGCGTCGCGACCGGGCGGCCGCGCAGCACCGCGGCGGCGTTGAGCGCCTCACCGGCGGCGACGCCGGAGAAGCCCCAGCGCGTGCCGGTGCCGAGGTTGCCCGGGCCCTGGACGACGACCGCGACGTCCGCGCGGACGACGTGCCGGGCGGCGAGCAGGGCCGTGTGCACGGTGACCGCCTCGTGGTCGCCGCCGAAGGACTGCCCCGCCGTGACGACGCTCTCGACCCAGCCCGCGGCGCGCAGGCCGTCGACGGCACGGGAGAACCACACCGGCAGCGCGCCGCCGTCCGTCATGACGTACGCGACCCGGGCATCCGGACGGCGTTCCCGCAGCCCGGCGAGCACCGCCGGCAGCGAGGAGTGCAGGTCGGCGACGATCACGGGCATCCCGTGCAGGTCGTCGGCGTCCCGGAGCGCCTCGTGGTGCGGCGACTCCTGCTCGTCGACGCCGAGGACCATCGCCTGGAGCGGGGTGTAGCGGCCCTTGACCATGTGCCCGGGGCCGGCGGGCGGGGGCCCGGGCAGGCGGTCCGGCAGTGCGACGACGAGGGCGTAGCCGCCGGTACCGAGGCCGCGTTCGAGGGCGGTCGTGTTGAGCAGGACACGGTCGCCCACCGCCGGGGCGCCGACGAGCGCGGGGTAGGCCAGGGCGCGACAGGTCCGCCACGGCGTGCCGTCGGCCTCGTGGACGTCGACCTCGACCTCGAGCGCGCCGCCCCACGTCCTGACCTGGGCCGTCACCCGGCCCTCGCGCCAGCGGATCACCGGGCACTCCCTCGTTCTCGCAGACTGTTCGCACACACTTTCGAAGCCACGTCCGTGACCTGCCGGTCAGCAGACGCTACCTCGGGTAGCGTGACCGCCGATGTCCTCGCTGCGCACCGAACGCCTGCTCAACCTCGTCATCGCGCTCCTCGCGACGCGCCGCTGGCTGACGAAGGAGCAGATCCGTCACGCCGTCCCGCAGTACGCGGAGTGCGAGTCGACCGAGGCGTTCGACCGGATGTTCGAGCGCGACAAGGAGGACCTGCGCGAGCTCGGCGTCCCCCTGGAGACCGGTACCGACAGCGCGTGGTTCGACGACGAGCAGGGGTACCGGATCGACCGCAACGCGTACGCGCTGCCCGAGGTCGAGCTCACCGCCGAGGAGCTCGCCGTCCTCGGGCTCGCGAGCCGGGTGTGGCAGCAGGCCAGCCTCGCCGGCCCGGCCGCCCGCGCACTCGTGAAGCTCCGCGCGCTCGGTGTCGAGACCGACGAGGACTCCCTCGTCGGCGTCGAGCCGAGGATCCGCGCCGCCGAGCCGAGCTTCGACCCGCTCTACGCCGCGACCCGGGACCGGGTGCCGGTCTCCTTCCGGTACCGCCGCCCGGACGGCGCGACCGCCGAGCGGCACGTGCAGCCGTGGGCGGTGACGAGCCGGTCGGGCTGGTGGTACGTCGTCGGCTTCGACCGCGACCGTGGCGAGACCCGCGCGTTCAAGCTGTCCCGGATCGAGGGCGGCGTGAAGCGCATCGGCAAGCCCGGGTCCTACGAGGTTCCCGACGACATCGACGCCACCCAGCACGTCACGGGCGCGCCGTCGTCCGCGCGCGACGTCCGGGAGGCCTGGCTCGGCCTGCGCCCGGGCCGCGGCGCCGCGCTGCGGCTGCGCGCCGTGCCCGAGCCGGCCGCGGCCGGGCCGGGGGACGGCGACCGGCCGGCCCCGCCCGAGGGCTGGGACGTCGTCCGGGTCACGGTGCAGGACCCGGAGTCCTTCGCCGAGGAGGTCGCGAGCAACGGCGCGGACGTCGTCGTGCTCGGCCCGCCGGACGTCCGGGAGGCCGTCGTCCGCCGGCTGCGCGGGGCGCTGGCGCGGCAGCAGGGCCACCTCGACCTACCGGGCGGTCCGACGCGTGCCGCGCCCGCAGGGGCACGCACCCGGCGGCGGGAGGGCGTGCGATGAGCGTCGGCGCGACGACCCGGCTCTCCCGGCTGCTCGCCATGGTGCCGTGGCTGCTCCAGCGGCAGGGGGTGCCCCTCGAGGAGGCCGCGACGCACTTCGGCCTCACCGCCGACCAGCTCGGCAAGGACCTCGAGCTGCGCTTCGTGTGCGGCACGCCCGGCCACATGCCCGACGACCTCATCGAGGCCGACTGGGAGTCCGGGCGGGTCTACCTCGACAACGCCGAGGCGATCAGCCGGCCGCTGCGGCTCGGCGTCGACGAGGCGGTCGCGCTGCTCGTCGGCCTGCGCACGCTCGCCCAGGTGCCCGGCCTGCACGACCGGGACGCCGTCGAGTCCGCGCTCGCCAAGCTCTCCGCCGCGGCGGGGGAGGCGGCCGGGGTCGCCGACTCGCTGACCGTCGACCTGGCGCGCGGCACCCAGGAGGTCACGCTCGCGACCGTCCGCGACGGGCTCCGCCTGCACCGCCGGCTGCACCTGACCTACCTCGTGCCGAGCCGCGACGAGACGACCGAGCGGGACGTCGACCCGATGCGGATCGTCTCCGTCGCGGGCCGCTGGTACCTCGAGGCGTGGTGCCACCGCGCGGAGGGGGTCCGGCTGTTCCGGCTCGACCGGGTCGTCAGCGTCGCCCTCCTCGACGTCGACGGGACCCCGCCGCCCGAGGCCGTCTCCCGGGACGCCGGCGAGAGCCTGTTCACGCCGTCCCCGGACGACCTCGTCGTCACCCTCGACCTCGCGCCCGGCTCCCGCTGGGTCGCCGAGTACTACCCGGTCGAGGACGTCGAGGAGCAGCCCGGCGGCGGGCTGCGGGTCAGGCTGCGGACGGCGAACCCGGACTGGGTGCCCCGGCTGTGCCTGCGCCTCGGGGGCGGGGCCCGGATCGTCACGCCGGACGACGTCGCCGACCGGCTCGTGGCCACGGCGACCGCCGCACTGGCGCTCTACGACGCCGCGCCGGCGTGACCTGCTTCACGTTCCGGGCCGTCTGACCCCTGCGGCCGCCTGCCGCACCCCGTCCGGACGCCGTCCGGGCCCCGCGGATGGCAGAACGCTGCGTCGACCCGTGCGCCCGATCGATGACAACGCTCTCACCCGTTCGTCCGATCCCCGCCGTGTCGCGTCGGGCAGAGCGTGTCCGGCGATGCCAGGATGGCCGCTGAGATAACCAAGGGTGCTCAAGTGACCACAGGGCGCTACCGAAGTTTTTCGTACAGGCACCCGGGGATCGACGGGGGCGGTAGACGCGCGTCCAGCGCGGACGGGAGGTGCTCGACGATGACGACCATCAAGGCGTCCTGCCCCGGTTGTGGTGATGTCGAGCTGACGCCCCAGCAGGTCCGGCTCGTGGTCTGCTCGGTGAAGAGCTGGTCGTACTACGCCTTCACGTGCCCGCAGTGCCTCGAGGAGGTGCGCAAGCCCGCCGGCCGCGACGTCGTCGCGCTGCTCATCTCCGGCGGCGTCGTCGCCGAGCCGTGGGCCGTGCCGGCGGAGGCGCTCGAGGAGCACGAGGGTCCCGTGCTCTCGTACGACGACGTCCTCGACTTCGCGCTCTGGCTCGAGCAGGCCGACCTCGTCGCCGCCGCGGCCGCAGGCCCCGGCCCCGCCGGCCCGCGCCGGACGGCGTCCGAACCCGCCGCCTGACCCACGACACCGCGAGATCCCCGGTCCTCGACCGGATCCCGGGCCCGTGCCCCGGATCCGGTCGCGAACCGGGGATCTCCGGCTTTGGGGAGGGTCGCCGCGTGAGCTGGTGGGGTTGGGTGCTGCTGTGGACGGCGATCCTCGCCGGCACGGGCTGGCTGTTCTTCGTGCTCGGCCGCGGGCTGTGGCGGCAGGCGTCGGCACTGTTCGGCGAGCTGGGGACGGCGAGCGAGCGGCTCGGGGCCGTCATGGAGCAGGTCGACGCGCTCGGCGAGCAGGCCGCGGCCCGCAAGGACCTCGCCGTGTTCGCCGACCCGGTCGCGCTGCGCCGCGAGCGTGAGTCGGCCGCCCGCCGGAAGGCCCGCGCGAAGGAGAAGCGGCGGCGCGACCTGCTCGCCGCCCGCCAGCGCGGCTGACCGCGCGTCACCGGTCGTCACGCAGCGCTGCCCGGACAGCGCCGCACGGCGGACCGCACCCGGCGAACGCCGCAGGACGCGCAATCGTTGGGCGGAGGGGCGTCCGTCGCTCTCGGCGCTGCACGTAGCATGTGTCCCAGCGCACGACCTTTCAGGAAGGACCACCATGGGCCGGATCCTCGACCACCCCGCGCAGCTGCTGATCATCGTGCTGCTCGTCGTCATCCTGTTCGGGGCCAAGCGGCTTCCGGACGCCGCACGCGGTCTCGGCAAGTCGCTGCGCATCTTCAAGACCGAGGTCGAGGAGATGAAGAAGGACGACCCGAAGAAGTCCGACACCCACACGTCGGAGGCCGCACCGGCCGCCCCGCTCGAGGGCCGCGTCGTCGACGAGACCCGCCCGCAGGGCACCGAGCAGCACCGCGACGCCTGACCGCGCGCACCTCACCGCACCGATGGCGATCACCACCCCCAGGCGGCGCTCCCGGGATCCCGAGGGGCGGATGCCTCTGCGCGCCCACCTGTCCGAGCTGCGCAACCGGCTCGTCAAGGCCGGGATCGCCATCATCCTGGGCGCGATCGTCGGCTGGTTCATCTACGACTTCCTCTACGACGCGCTCCAGCACCCGCTGGAGGTCGCTGCGCAGGAGACCGGTACCGACTCCAAGCTCAACTTCACGGACCCGACCGGTGCCTTCAACCTCCAGCTCAAGCTCGCGATGTACACGGGCATCGTCGTCGCGAGCCCGGTGTGGCTGTACCAGCTCTGGGCGTTCATCCTCCCGGGGCTGACGAAGAAGGAGCGCAACTACGCGCTCGGGTTCTCGTTCGCCGCCGTCGTCCTCTTCCTCGGCGGGCTCGGCCTGGCGTGGATGGTCCTGCCGAACGCGATGGTCTTCTTCGCTGGCTTCGTCCCCGACAACTCGGTCTCCTTCAACACCGTCGACGCCTACTTCTCCTTCGTCACCCGGCTGCTGCTGAGCTTCGGCGTCTCGTTCGTCGTCCCGCTCGTGCTCGTCGGGATGAACATGATGGGGATGGTGAGCGCGGGGGCCCTCGCCAAGGGCTGGCGGGTCGCCGTCTTCACGTGCTTCCTCTTCGCGGCCATGGCGTCCCCGACGGCCGAGGTCTCGATGATGTTCCTCCTCGCGCTGCCGATGATCGGCCTGTACCTCATCGCGCTGGGCGTCGCCTGGTTCGTCGACCGGCGCCGGGCCCGCCGCGCCGACGCCCTCGGCGAGGACGAGGCGAGCGAGATCGACGCCCCCGAGGCGATCGACGGCCCGGAGCAGCTGTGACCCGTACCGGGTCCACGGCGAGGTGACCCGGCTCGGGGTCGCCGTCAACCCCACGTCCGGCCGGGGCCGCGGCGCCGCCCACGGTGCCGTCGTCGAACGCGCCCTCGCCGCGGCCGGCGCGGACGTCGTCCACCTCGTGGGCTCGGACGCCGTCGACCTCGCCGCCCGGGTCGCCGCGGCGCTGCCCACGCTCGACGCCCTCGTCGTCGTCGGCGGGGACGGCATGGTCCACCTCGGCGCGAACGCCGTCGCCGGCACGACGACCCCGCTCGGCATCGTCGCCGCCGGAACCGGCAACGACACCGCGATCGGTCTCGGCCTGCCGGTGCACGCGCCGGACGACGCGGCCCGGGTCGTCCTCGACGCGCTCGACGCCGGGGCGTACCGCGACATCGACGCGGCTCGGGTCACGCGCGCCGGCAGCGCCGGGGGAGCGGACGACGTCCGCTGGTTCGCGGGCGTCCTCGGCCTCGGCTTCGACGCCGTCGTCAACGAGCGCGCCAACCGGATGCGCTGGCCGAAGGGCCGCCGCCGGTACGACGTCGCGATCGCTCTCGAGCTGCCGGTGTTCCGGCCGCGGGAGTACACGCTGCGCCTGGACGGCGCCGTCCACGACACCCGCGCCATGCTCGTCGCGGTCGCGAACGGCCGGTCCTACGGCGGCGGCATGAACGTCTGCCCGGACGCCCTCTTCGACGACGGCCTGCTCGACGTCCTCGTCGTCGAACCGGTGTCCCGGCTGGAGTTCGTGCGGATCTTCCCGAAGGTGTTCTCCGGCACGCACGTCACGCACCCGAAGGTCCGCATCGAGCGGGCCGCCCGGGTCGAGATCGCCGCGGCGGGCATCGTCGGCTACGGCGACGGGGAGCGGATGCAGCCGCTGCCGGTGACCGTCGAGTGCGTCCGGTCGGCATTGCGGCTGCTGGCCCCTGCCCCGCCTGGGTAGCGTGGGGGCATGAGCACGCCGGCGCACGACCCTTCGAACGACTCGCCGGCCGCTCGGTACGCGGCCTCGAAGGAACGCGCCGAGCAGGGCAGCACGCCGCTCGCCGTCTTCCGCGGCGAGTACGAGTTCGACCTCGACCCCTTCCAGGTGGCCGCCTGCGAGGCGCTCCAGGACGGCCGCGGCGTGCTCGTCGCCGCCCCGACCGGCTCGGGCAAGACCGTCGTCGGCGAGTTCGCCGTCCACCTCGCGCTCGCCACCGGCCGCAAGGCGTTCTACACGACGCCGATCAAGGCGCTGTCGAACCAGAAGTACGCGGACCTGGTGCACCGGCACGGCTCCGCCGCGGTCGGACTGCTCACCGGCGACAACACGATCAACGGGGACGCCCCGATCGTCGTCATGACGACCGAGGTGCTGCGCAACATGCTCTACGCGGCGTCCGCGACGCTCGACGGGCTCGGCTACGTCGTCATGGACGAGGTGCACTACCTCGCCGACCGGTTCCGCGGCGCGGTCTGGGAGGAGGTCATCATCCACCTCCCGGACGACGTCCTCATCGTCAGCCTGTCGGCGACCGTGAGCAACGCCGAGGAGTTCGGCGCGTGGCTCGACACCGTCCGCGGCGACACCGAGATCGTCGTCTCCGAGCACCGGCCGGTCCCGCTGTGGCAGCACGTCATGGTCGGGCAGCGGATGTTCGACCTGTTCGCCGACGACACCCCGGTCGTCACGGCGCCGGACGGCGCGCCGCTCGCGGCGCCCGGCCCGGCGAAGGTCAACCCGGAGCTGCGGCGGCTGGCCCGGGACGACGTCCGGTTCGAGCGCGGCCGGGCCAAGGGCCGCGGCGGGCACGGCGGCGGCCGGGGGCGCGGGCAGAGCAAGCTCACCCCGAGCCGGGCGGACGTCGTGCAGACCCTCGACCGGCAGGGCCTGCTGCCGGCGATCTCGTTCATCTTCAGCCGGGCCGGCTGCGACGCCGCCGTGGCCCAGTGCCTCGCGTGGGGCCTGCGGCTCACGACGTCGGACGAGAAGGAGGAGATCCGCCGCGTCGTCGACGCGCGCTGCGCGGACATCCCCGACGAGGACCTCGTCGTCCTCGGCTACTGGGAGTGGTCCGAGGCGCTCGAGCGCGGCATCGCGTCGCACCACGCCGGGCTGCTGCCGACCTTCAAGGAGGTCGTCGAGGAGCTCTTCACCCGGGGCCTCGTCAAGGTCGTCTTCGCGACCGAGACCCTCGCGCTCGGCATCAACATGCCCGCGCGCAGCGTCGTCCTCGACAAGCTCGTCAAGTGGAACGGCGAGACCCACGCCGACGTGACGCCGGGGGAGTACACCCAGCTCACCGGCCGGGCCGGGCGCCGCGGCATCGATGTCGAGGGGCACGCGGTCGTGCTGTGGCAGAACGGGCTCGACCCGGACGCCGTCGCCGGCCTCGCCTCGACCCGCACCTACCCGCTGCGGTCGAGCTTCCGCCCGACGTACAACATGGCCGTCAACCTCGTCGGCCAGGTCGGCCGGTCACGGGCGCGGGAGATCCTCGAGACGTCGTTCGCCCAGTTCCAGGCCGACCGCGCCGTCGTCGGGCTCGCCCGGCAGGCCCGCCGCCAGGAGGAGGCCCTCGCCGGCTACGCCGAGGCGATGAAGTGCCACCTCGGCGACTTCACCGAGTACGCCCGGCTGCGCCGCCGGATCGCCGACCGGGAGACCGACCTGTCCCGCTCGGCGAGCCGGGACCGGCGGGCCGACGCGCTCGCGTCGCTCGAGCGGCTGCGCCGCGGCGACGTCATCCGGGTGCTCGCGGGTCGCCGCGCCGGCTGGGCCGTCGTCGTCGACCCCGGGACGGCGACCGGCGCCGACGGGCCGCGCCCGACGGTGCTCACCGCGGACCGGCAGGTCGTCCGGCTCTCGCTGGCCGACGTCCACTCGGCGATCGAGCCGCTGACCCGGGTGCCGGTGCCGAAGACCTTCAACTCGCGCAACCCGACGTCGCGCCGGGACCTCGCCTCGACGCTGCGCAACGCCCTCGGCAGCGCCGGCGACGACCAGCCGCTGCGGCCGAAGAAGGACCGCTCGCCCGCCGCCGACGACACCGAGCTCAACCGGCTCCGGGCCGCGATGCGCGCCCCCC
Organism: Actinomycetota bacterium; assembly: GCA_016213575.1. Taxonomy (GTDB): domain Bacteria; phylum Actinomycetota; class Actinomycetes; order Actinomycetales; family Kineosporiaceae; genus R-H-3. The sequence continues at coordinate 370 of JACRAB010000360.1, read as the reverse complement.
CGTGCCACGGCTGCAACGAGCGCGAGGACCACGCCCGGTGGGCCGAGCGCTGGCACCGGCTCTCCCGCGAGACCGACCAGCTCACCCGGCGCATCGAGGGCCGGACGAACACCATCGCCCGGGTCTTCGACCGGGTCTGCGACCTGCTCTCGGAGAAGGGCTACCTCGCCGGCGACACCGTGACGGCGGACGGCGAGCGGCTGCGCCGGATCTACGCCGAGTCCGACCTGCTCGTCTCGGAGTGCATCCGGGAGGGCGTCTGGACCGGGCTCGACGCACCGGGGCTGGCCGCCTGCGTGAGCGCCGTCGTCTACGAGGCCCGCCGCGACGACGGCGTCGCCCCGCGGATGCCGTCGCCCGCCGTCCGGGA
>JACRAB010000047.1 GCA_016213575.1 Actinomycetota bacterium | reverse complement strand
CGTAGTACGTGGACGGCGCGATCTTCATCCCGTGCTCGGACAGCACGCTGCAGATCGGCTCGACGCCGAACCGGCCGCGGTAGCGGTCGATGTAAGCCACGACTACTTGAGTCGGCGGTCGAGCTCCGCCGCTGCGAAAAACGCTGACGCCGTCTTCAAGATCTCGTTGGCCCGCTCCAACTCGGCGACCCGCCGCTTGAGTGCCCGCACCTCCTCGGAGTCGCCCGCCCGACCCGCAGCCGACACCGAGGCCGGCCGGGTCCCGTCAGCCCGCTCGGCGGCCTCCACCCAGTTCCTCAGCGTGGCGGGCTTCAGGTCCAGCAGCGCCCCCACGTACTTGCGCGCCCCGAGCTTGGACTCCCCGGGCTCCTCGAGCCGGTCGCGGTACATCCGCACCGCCCGCGTCCTGAACTCCTCGTCGAACTTCCTCGGTGCCGCCATGGGTGCAGTCTCCCTTGCTAGATCAGCACCCTCCGGGAGATCCAGGGCGGTTCACGGCGGCCCCAGCCGGCATGGCTCACACGTCATGGCCCCAAACGCTGTAGGTGTCCTCGTGGAACTCGAAGCGTGCGGGCAGCCCGCTGGCGCTTTGCCCTCCGACGTGCTGGTCGAATGTGTTGCTCGCGGCTACAGGGTCTTGGTGCGCAGCCGCAGGGCGTTGCTGATGACGCTGACCGACGACAGGGCCATGGCTGCGGCCGCGATGATCGGGGACAGCAGGATGCCGAACACCGGGTAGAGGACTCCGGCTGCCACCGGGATGCCGGCGACGTTGTAGGCGAAGGCGAACACGAGGTTCTGGCGGATGTTCGACATCGTGGCCGCTGAGAGCGCGCGGGCGTGCGCGATGCCGTTGAGGTCTCCGCGCAGCAGGGTCACGCCGGCGGACTCGACGGCCACGTCGGTGCCGGTCCCCATGGCCAGGCCGACGTCCGCGGCGGCCAGGGCGGGGGCGTCGTTGACGCCGTCGCCGGCGAAGGCGACGACCCGGCCCTCGGCGCGCAGCTGGCGCACGACCTCGCTCTTGCGGTCGGGCATCACCTCGGCCTCGACGCGGTCGATGCCGAGCCGGGACGCCACGGCGTGCGCGGTGGTGGCGTTGTCACCGGTCAACATGACGACCTCGATGCCGTCGGCCCGCAGCCGTTGCAGCGCTTCGGCCGTCGTCGCCTTGACCGGGTCGGCGATGGCGAGCACTGCGGCCAGGTCGGCGTCGACGGCGACGAAGACGGCGGTGGCTCCTTGCCGGCGCAGGTCCTCGGCCTGGTCCTCCAGCAGGTAGGGGTCGACGCCCTCGTCCCGCAGGAAGCGGGCGGTCCCGACCCGGACCCGGTGTCCTTCGACGGTCCCGGCGACACCGCGACCGGCGGGGGCGTCGAAGTCCGTCACCGGTGGCAGCGCCCCGAGCCGGTCCGTGGCTGCCGCGACCACGGCCCTGCCGAGCGGGTGCTCGGACGGCTGCTCGACCGCGCCGGCCAGGCGCAGCACCCTTGCTTCGTCGAACGCCTCCCCTGCGGGCGACGCCGAGTCGGCGCCGGTGTGGCGGGGATCTGCGAGGCAGATGTCGGTGACGGTCGGCTTGCCCTCGGTCAGGGTGCCGGTCTTGTCGACCACGACGGTGTCGACCTTCTCCATCCGCTCAAGGGCTTCGGCGTTCTTGATGAGCACGCCGAGCCCGGCACCCCGGCCGACACCGACCATGATGGACATCGGCGTGGCCAGACCCAGCGCGCACGGGCACGCGATGATCAGCACCGCGACGGCCGCGATCAGGGCGTGCGCGAGCCGGGGATCGGGTCCGACCAGCGCCCAGACAGCGAACGCGACGACGGCCACGGCGATGACGACCGGGACGAACACGGCCGAGACCCTGTCGACGGTGCGCTGGATCGGCGCCCTGGACCGCTGCGCGTCGGCGACCATCTGGACGATCCTGGCCAGCATCGTGTCGCGGCCGACCTTCTCGGCGCGCACGAGCAGGGATCCGGACTGGTTGACGGTGCCGCCGATCACGGGGTCGCCCGCCCGTTTGGTGCCGGGCATGGACTCCCCGGTCACCATCGACTCGTCCACGGTCGACCGGCCCTCGGTGACGACCGCGTCGACGGGGACCTTCTCGCCGGGGCGGACCCGAAGGACGTCACCGACCGCGACCTCGTCGAGGCTCACGTCGTGCTCCTGCCCGTCGACGACACGGTGAGCGGTCGCGGGGGTGAGGTCGAGCAGGGCACGGATCGCGCCGGAGGTGCGTTCGCGGGCGCGCAGCTCGAGCACCTGCCCGAGCAGGACCAGAGTGGTGATGACGGCGGCGGCCTCGAAGTAGACGTCCACGCCACCGTCCATGCCGCGGAAGCTGGCCGGGAACAGTCCGGGTGCGAACGTTGCGACGACGCTGAACAGCCAGGCGACCCCGGTGCCGAGCGCGATCAGGGTGAACATGTTCAGCGACCGGGTCCGCAGGCTCGCCGCGCCGCGGACGAAGAACGGCCAGCCGCCCCAGAGCACGATCGGGGAGGCCAGGACGAACTGCCAGATCACCGAGGCCCGCTCACCGCCGACGGCTGCCCGGATCGCCGGCACGAAGTAACCGACCATCTCCAGCAGCACGACCGGTACCGACAGCGCGACGCCGACCCAGAACCGCCGGGTCATGTCCCGCAGCTCCGGGCTCGGGCCGGTGTCTGCGGTCACCGTGACGGGCTCGAGCGCCATCCCGCAGATGGGGCACGCCCCGGGCCCGGGCCGCCGGATCTCCGGGTGCATCGGGCACGTGTACTCGACGGCCTGCGCCACGACATCCGCACCCGACCGGTCGCCGGAGCGGGCCGGTCCCGTCGCGTGTCCGCCGGGCCGGTCGTGGCCTGCGTGGTGATCATGGCCGGCGTGGTGCGCGTGGTCAGGGTGCCCGGCAGAGGCCGCGGCGTCGGCAGCCCCGTAACGGTCAGGGTCGGTGAGGAACCGCGTCCGGCAGGAGTCGGAGCAGAAGTAGTGCTGGCGGCCGTCGCGCTCCACCGGTCCGACGGCGGAGCCCGGGTCGATGCTCATGCCGCACACGGGGTCGGTCACGAGCGCAGCGGCAGGGATCTCGCTGGTGTGTCCTTGGTGAGCCATACCTCTACGATACCCCCCTAGGGTATCGCGGCAAGTGGGCATGATGATTCTTCATGGAACCTTGACCCGGATGCTCCGGAGAGCGTCGCGGGCGCGGCCCGGGGGTTGGGGTGCAAGGTGTTCACAGCTCATCCCGCGCCGGAAACCCTTGTGGCTGCAGACGTGAAGGACTGGCTGAGTTCGCCTTCTCCTCAGTTGCCTGTCACGGCGGCGCCCCTGCCCATCGAATGAGCACGACCGCCCGGGCGAAGGCGGGAAGCCTCGGTACGCCTCATCCGGGTCAGCGGTGGCAGCGCGTGCACCCCTTGGCCGGCCCGGGGTCCGATCCGTGGTGCGATCCGTGGCCAGGCGTCTGGTCGCGGTGATGGGTGCAGCCCTTGCCCTGCCCGTGGTCGTCGAGGTCCACGCGGAGGGAGACGCTGGTGACGCTGACAGCGCCGGCCGCCGCGTCGGGCAGTCCGAGACACCGCAGGAGGTCCTCGGCGCGGTCCGTGCAGCACCGATCGGTCGGCCGGGTGCTCCCGCAGTGACCGTCGCCGCAGCGGCACGGTCGATGCTTGTCGTCCGGGCAGCCGGCTCCGTTGCCGGATGGGGTCAGCACGACGGGGTCGCGGTCGGGCTGATGGACGACGACACCGGGGTCTGCGGTCACGGCCGGGTCCCACTCGACGGGGACCTCGTAGCTGCCGTCGCCCCTGTCGCGGACCGGGCCGGTGACCTGGACGCCGGGTGCGGGGCTGGTGGTGAAGAGGTCGCCGCGGCCGGGTCCGAGCGGGTTGCCGTAGGCGTCGTGCGGGGTGATGACGAGGGTTCCGCCGGCGTGGCCGCCGGTGACGGTCACGCCGATGAGGGTGACGTCGGTGCGTCCCGGGTCGATGCCTGGTTCGACGTGGACGGACCAGTGGGCCTCGCGGGTCGCGTCGCAGCCGGTGCCGTAGCGGGCGATCGCACGGAACTGGTAGGTGCCCTCGGCGCGGGTCAGGTCGGTCAGGCGCTCGCTGAAGATGCCGTCCGGCTCCATGGCACCGTCGTCGTGCAGCCCGTCGTCGTGAAGGGGGATCTGCAGGGTGGTCGTGGTGATCGGCAGTGCGCCGCCCGAGGACGCCGCGATCGCTTGCAGGGTGGCGTGGAAGGCGTCGAGGGAGTCGCCACCGGGCTGGGGCGGCCGCAGGCCGGACTGGGTGGTGAGCTGGCCCAACGCGGTGTCGGGCCGTGTCACGTGCACGGTCACCTCGGCGTCGGCGGGGAAGGTGCGGTTCGGGTAGTGCAGGGCCGTGGTGAGGTCGAGCGGGTCCCCGGTGTAGAGGCGCCGGGTCGGGGGAAGTGCGGTGAGCTTGGGGCCGCCGGCGCACAGGACGAGGTACTGGTAGCGGACGTCGCCGGGTGGTGGCGGGAACTCCCCGCCGACGGGGATCCGTTCGACGGTGAACTGCCAGTGGCCGTCCCGTTCGCCGTCGTGCGGGAGGTCAACGCGCCAGAACGCCCAGTTGCGTCCCCGGACCGGCCGGATGACGCGTTCGGAGAGGGTCTTGCCGGCCGGGGTCTGGATCCGGGCGCGCAGCGGCGTGCTCTCCTCGTCCCAGGTCAGCACGAGCGTGATGCGCTCTTCGCCGCAGACATCGAACCCCTGCGGCTCGGACGTCTTCTCGCTGCTGCGGAGGACCGCCTCGGGGTCGGTGAGGGCTCCGCTCTCGAAGATGTTGCCGAAGCTGAGGCCGAAGAACTTGCGCAGCGCCAGGCCGTCGGTGGCGCGGGTGAAGTGGCCGCCGTGGGCGTGGGCGACCCGGGTGAGCAGGGCGGCGTCGAGGTCGGCGTCCGAGCCGAGTCCGATGACGTTGACGATCGTGTTTCCCAGGGAGCCTTCGATGTCCTGGACCATCGGGGCGGTGTTCTGGAGGCCGTCGGTCAGCAGCAGGACTGCACGCTGGTGGGTGCCGGCGGCGCTCAGGGCCAACACGGCGTTGCCGATCCCGGAGCCGATGCTCGTGGCTCCCCCGGGCGTGATGGCGCCGATGTGACCGGTCGTGAACGGGGCGGGCCCGACCAGGACACCCTTCGCGGCGGCCGCGGGCTGCGGCGGGTCGACGAGGTCGGTGGTCGTGCTGAAGGTGACCAGGCCGACCCGGTCGCCCTGCCCGTCACGGACCAGCTGCACGAACAGGGCCGCAGCGTCCTGGGCCTCGGCGAGCTTGCTGCGCCCGACGGGCGGCGCGGACGTCGCCATGCTCCCGGAGCGGTCGAAGACCACCATGACGTCGATCGGCTGCGGGGGCGGGGGCGGGTTGCTCAGCCCCGCCTTGACCGCGGCGGCCGGCGCGTAGGACACGCTGCAGCCGCCCCCGCTGCTCAACGGGCCACCGACGACCAGGCCGTTCGCGTCGAACAGGGACGACCCGGAGCTGCCACCGGCGTAGTCGAAGCCGGTGACGGAACCACCGGTGAAGGTGCCCGCCTGGGTCTTCTTCGCCGCCCCGTTGGGGTGGTGCATCGTGAAGACGGTCTCGCCGCTCATCAGGCCCGTGCTGCGGATCTGCAACGGCGCCGGCAGGGCCCCCGGTGGGGCGTCGAGGCGGACGACCACCCAGTCCACCGCGACCGGGGGCTGTGTCACCCCGGTCGCGGCGACCCCGAAGGCGACCTCCTCGATGACCTTGAAGAAGCGGGTCACGTGCCCTGGGGGCCGGGTGCCGTCGCAGGCGGTCGCGTAGTCGAACGTCACCGACGCGCTGAGCAGGTCGGCGTGGTTCGCGTCCGTCAGGCAGTGCCGGGCGGTGAGGAACAGGTCGGCACCGATCAGGGTGCCCGAGCAGCTGCTGACGTGGTCGGAGTCGACCTCGACGATGATGCCGGTCGCGGCGGCGACCCGTTGGCGGACCGCGTCCGTGATCGTCGGCAGCGGGCACGCGGAGTTGCGCCACGCGAAGCCGGGCGTGCACTCGAGCCGGGTCTCGTACGTCGGCTCGGTGTACGGGCTGGAGTGCAGGAACACGTCCGGGTTCGTCAGGCTGCCGATCGAGGTTCCGGGGGTCTGCCCGGGCGGGATGTCCGGCTCCCCGCTGCCGTACCTGCGCAGCACCGCGGTCCCGGTCCCGCCGACGATCCGGATCTTGACGGGAAGAGTGGCGGTGTCCACCGGGCGCGTCCAGAACGTGCTCCCGGAGCTTGCCGTGAACACGTCGGTGCCGTACCCGAGGTCCACCCGCAGCTGAGCGCCCGCACTGAGGGAGACGGTGTCGAAGTTGAGGATCACGAACCGCACCGGGCCGTGCGGCCCGGCCCCCGGGGTCAGATCGATCCCGGACGTGTCAGTCACGGTGCGGCCGTCGGGGACGACGCGGCCGAGTCGATGCGTCATGACAGGCTCCAGACCCTCGGGACAAGGTGACGTCATGAGCACGACAGGGCGCGAGCAGATACGTGTTCATGATCGACGGCGCCGACGTGTGCGGCCCCGACGGCGCCGGTGCTGCCGCTCCCCCAGGATCATGTGGGTCTGCTGTGAACCTGTAGTCGCGGGACCTACGGCTCCGGTCGACCTCGGTGGTACGGCGCACTGTGGACGCAGCGGGCCGAAGGCGCGACGCCGACGGCCCGGTCGACGCACCCCTGCGGTGCATCCGCAGGCCGGCGTTCCGAGCGTGGAGGACATCATGATGAACGGCTACTACGGGATGGGCTCCGGCGGTGTGCTCATGTGGCTGACGTCGCTGCTGATCGTCGCTGCGCTGGTCTGGCTCGTCGTCCGCTTCGCGGTGCCGGGCAGCACACGCGGGTCCGGTGGGCGCGAGCGCCCTGAGGACGTCCTCGACCGGCGCTTCGCCGCCGGGGAGATCGACGCCGATACCTACAAGTCACAGCGCGCAGCCCTCGTCGAGGCCCGCAAGAACCGCTGACACGGCGGGTTGCGGTTCAGATCGCCGCGCGCCGCCCACGGGCGCGTGGCCTGCTCGCGAGGTCCGGCTCCGCAGCCTGTTGCCCTGCCGCTCCAGAGGGCGCAGCCCTGGTGGTCGCCGCGCCGGTGGTCGCTGCGTCGTGCGCAGCGGTCGCGCCGTGGCTGATGGCGACGCCGATGGCGGTGGTGAGTGGGATGGCGAGGATGAGGCCGATGGACGCGACGAGGGTGCGGGCGATCTCCTCGGCGATACCGCCGCTGGTGAGCAGTTGGGTGACCGGGGTGCCGTAGAAGTCGACGAGGAGCAGTCCTGGGAGTGCGACGCCGGCGTAGGCGAACGCGATGGTGTAGATCGTGGACGCCATGTGGTCGCGGCCGATCTGCATCGCGCTGGTGAACAGCTGCCGGCCGTCGAGGTGTGCGGCGTAGCTGCGGAGTTCCCAGACGGCGGAGGCCTGGGTGATGGTGACGTCGTTGAGGATGCCGAGCCCGGCGAGGATCATCCCGCAGAGGATGACCGCGCGTATGTCCGCGCCGGTGGTGAGGCGGGACAGGGTGAAGTTCTCCTCGCTGACCAGCCCGTTGAGGTGTGCCGCGGTGGAGATCCACCAGGCCAGTCCGGCGGTGACCCAGATCCCGGCGAGGGTTCCGAGCAGCGCTGTGGTGGTCTTGTTGGACAGGCCGTGGACCAGGTAGAGGATCACGCTCATGATGAGGCCGGCGCTGACGGCTCCGACCAGGACGGGGTTCCTGCCTGCGAGCAGTGCCGGGAGTACGAACGTGACCACGGTGGCGTAGGCGATGAGCAGCCCGACCACCGCGAGCAGTCCGCGCCATCGACCGACCAGCGCGACGGTCAGCAGGAACAGGGCCGTGAGAATGACCATCGGGGTGACCCGGGCGAAGTCCAGATAGGCGTAGTCCGCCGGTTGACCGGTCTCGCCGGGGAACCGGGTGAGCCGCAGCTCGTCGCCGACCCCGAACCCGGACTTCGTGACCTGGGTCGGCACACCGACCTCGACCAGCCGGGTGCGTCCGTTCTCCTGAATGCGCACGCTGGCCTTGAAGCAGGTCGTCGTGGCGGGGACGGTCCCGTCCGCCTGACGGTCGGTGGGGTCCCCCGCGCAGCTCTCCTGCCGCGTACCGACCACGACGCCGGTGACGAACCCGATGCCGTCCTTGTAGGCGTTGGCACGGTCCTTCAGCGCGCGGTCCTCTCCGTGCGGCCACAAGGCCGCCATCGCAGCGGCCTGCAGCAGAACGAGGACCGCGACGACCACCCACAGCCGCGGGTCCCGCCGGTCACCGGGCCCGGCCGGCCGGGCCGGCGGTGTCGCTGCGGCACGGCGGGGACGGGCCCACCGACCGGGGACGAACCCGTCCGGGGTGTCCCCCACGGCCGCGCCCCGCTCGTCAGCTCCCCGACCGGCCGCGTCGCCGTCCTGTCCGGCTGCCGGGGGGAACAGGTGGCCATGACCGTGTCCGTGACTCATGCCGTCTCCTGCGTCGTCGAATCGAACACCGGGGCTGGCCGCTACTGGTCAGGCGCTGGTCATCAGGACGGCTGCCTGAGCGTCTTGAGCGTCTCGAGCTGGTTGTTGACGTCGATGAGAACCTGTTGTGCGTACTTCTTGGCGACGGGATCTGCGCCGAGCTGCAGCTCCTTCTGCGCGATCGGCAGGGCCTTGCGCTGCTGGGTCACGAGTGTCGCCAGGAACGTCTTCTCGAACTCGGCCGCGGGGCTGGCGACGAGCGCCGCGAGCTGGGCCTTGTCCAGGACACCCGGGATGGAGTCGCCGAGGTCGGTGTGACCCTCGATGTGCGGGGGTGACTTGCCCCATCCGGTCATGAGGTCTGCGAGCTCGGCCATCTGGTTCTCGTGCAGGGTCTGCAGCTCACCGGCGTAGCTGAGGATGGCCGGGTTCTCGGCGTGCTCGGCGGACAGGCCGACCAGCTGGAGGGTCCGGTGGTGGTGGTCGATCATTGCTGCGGCGAAGGCGGCGTCCTGGGCGGCGGCCGCCGCCGGGTCCAGCGACGTGGCCGCAGGGGTAGCCGGCGAGGATCCGCCGGAGGCAGCGCCGCAGCCGGCCAGTGGCGTGCCGAGCAGCAGAAGCGCGGCGGCTCCCAGCGCGGCTGAAGTCCGCCGCAAGACGGTGTGGGCGGAGAGCAAGGTCAGGGCTCCTGGTCCGTGGGTTCGCTGACGTCGACAGCACGCCGGCGCGTCGTCCGCAGTGCGGCGCCCGCCGCGGACGATGTGCGGGACGATGTGCGGGACGATGTCAGCCTGCCAGCAGGCCCTTCATCGTGTCGATCTCCTTGGTCTGACCGCTGACGATCGCCTCGGCGAGCGTCTTGACCTTCGGGTCGGCGGTCGTCGCGAGCTCCTGGTTGGCCATCGTCAGCGCACCCTGGTGGTGGGCGATCATCAGCTGGAGCCACATCCGGTCGAACTCGGCGCCCTTGGCGGCTCCCAGCTTCTTCATGTCGTCGTCCGACATGGTCCCGGGCATGCCGCCCATGTCCATGCCGGAGTGGTCCATGCCCGCCATGTCCTCCTCGGCGCCCCAGGTCTTGAGCCAGCCACGCATGGTCTGAATCTCCGGGTCCTGCGCGGCCTTGATCTGGGTGGCGAGGTCCTTCACCTGGGCACTGGAGGCGTTCTTCAGCGCCAGGTCGGCCATCTCGATCGCCTGCTCGTGGTGCGGGATCATGCCTTGCGCGAACTCGACGTCACCCTGCATGGATGCCGGGTCGGCCGCCGCCGACGAGGACGGCGCGGCCGCAGCCGCGCTGCTGCTGCTCATGCCACTCATCCCGCTCATGTTCCCGCCGCACGCGGCGAGGGTGGCGGACAGGGCAAGGCCGGACACGACGACAAGCGCGCGTCGGAGGTTCGGTCGGACGATCACGAGACGGTTCTCCTCGGGTCAGCAGTGGCGCATGTGCCACTCGGGTGGACGACGTCCCGCACGCTGTGGCGGGACGCACTGGCGGAAGGGCTTACAAGGTCCGGTCAGGTCGTGTAGTCGAGCCGGGTCATCATCCCGGCGACAGCGTGGTAGGTGTTGTGGCAGTGGACCATCCATCGCCCAGGGTTGTCCGCGATCAGGTCAACGTCGATCCCACCCATCGCCGGGACCAGGACGGTGTCCTTGCGTGGGCCGGTGCCACCGGCGGTACCGAGCTGGAAGGTGTGGCCGTGCACATGCATGGGGTGGGGCATCATCGAGCGGTTGCGGATGCGTAGCCGCCCCGCCTGCCCCTGTCGGATCTTCAACGGCTCGGAATCCTCGTATACGGCGCCGTTGACTGTCCACGCGTACGGGGACATCGTGCCCGCGAGTACGAGGTCTTGGCTCGTGTCCGGAGAGCGTTTTGCCAGTGCCGCCCCGGTGGCCACCGTGAGCATGTCGGCGGTGAGTGGGACGCTGTCGAGCTCTCCGGGCCTGGCGCTCACAGCTGGGGGCTGCCCCGAACCTGATCGGACCAGGGCCCTGGCCAGACCCTCCTTGCCCGACGGGGACGCGACCAACGGGAAGACCCCGTCGGCGAGGGTGACGACGGCGTCGTAGCGTTCGCCCATCCCGATCCGCAGGCTTGCAGCCCGCGTAGGCTTCACCGGGTACCCGTCGGTGTGAGTGACGACGAGATCGTGCCCACCGAGGGCGACGGTGAAGATCGTGTCGGACGCCGCGTTGATGATCCTGAGGCGGACCCGTTGACCGGGCTTGGCCGTCAGGACATCCGGGTCGTCCGGGACGCGGCCGTTGACGAGATAGAACGGGTAGGCGACGTCACCCTCGCTCATCCCCATTCCTGACATGCCCATCCCCGACATGTCACCCCCGTTCGACCCGGAGCCCATGCCGGACATGCCGCCCATCCCGCCGCTGTCAGCGCCGCCGGTGGCACCGGATGTGAGGTCGGCGTAGATCTGGTCGGGGGTCTTGCCGACGCCGTCGGTCCAGTCGTCGAGGACGACGACCCATTCGGTGTCGTAGTCGCCGGGCTCGGCGGGGTCGTCGACGATGAACGGCGCGTAGAGGCCTCGGTCGAGCTGCAGGCCGGTGTGCGGGTGGAACCAGTGGGTGCCGGGATCGGGGACGACGAAGTCGTAGGCGAAGGAGCCGCCGGCGGCGACCTCTGGGGTGGTGACACCAGGGACGCCGTCCATGTCGTTACGGATGGCCAGCCCGTGCCAGTGCACGCTCGTCGCCTCGGGCAGCTCGTTGCTGAAGGCGATCTTGACCCGGTCGCCGGCGGTCGCCCTTAGCGCTGCGCCGGGAAGGGTGTCGCCGTAGGCCCAGGTGGAGACCGTTCGACCTCCCAGGTCGATCTGGACGGGCTTGGCGACCAGGGACAACGAACGGACCTTCCCGGTCGTCGTCCGGCCGGCCTCGGCCGCACGGACCGCGGACTCCAGCGACCGCGGCACGGCAGTCGTGCCGGTCGCACCGGGGGTGGATCCACTGCTGCAGGCTGTCAGACCCGCCGCAGCACCCATCCCGAGAATCCCGAGGAGGACCTGTCGCCGATCGGGGGCGTACGGCGTCACGGGGGTGGTCCTCCTCAGGATCCTGCCGCTGGAGCGGCTTCTCGGGGTGCTGCTGATCGGCAAATGGCGTTACGGGCTACCGAACTCGGTTGCCCAACACCACTGTGCCGTGGGGACGTAAAGACCAGGCGCAACGACGCGTCAAGGTTCTATGAAGATCCGCGGCCGGCCCGTGTCGAGCGTGAACCGCAGCCAGATCAGACCAGTTGGCTAGATCAAGAGAGGTGGCTGCGGATCTGGCCGAGCAGATCCTTCGGTGCGAGCCACATCGAGGGGTACTCGCCGGACCAGCGCTGGACGCCTGCGGCGTCGATGAGGAAGAAGCTGTGGCCGGGCAGGCCGGCGTGCATGCCTTTGCCGAGGGTTCCGTAGGCCGTGGACACTGTTCCGTCGTCGAGCAGGAAGGGGGTGGTGGCGCCGTACGTGGCCATGTCCGCGGTGATCTGCTGCTTGGTGTTCATGACGATGGGGAGCACGGTGACGCCTGCGGCGTCGAAGGCGGCCTTCTCCTTCTCGATGCCGGTCATCTGCTGCAGGCAGGACCCGCAGCCGGCGCCCTCGCTGAAGTACAGGACGACCGGTCGGCCGCGGAAGTCGGCCAGGTGCACCTGACGTCCGTTGGTGTCGGTGAGGGTGAAGTCCGGCGCTGTGCGGGTGCGCGTGGTGGACGTCGGCCGTGAGGTCAGCATCATCGCCGTGACCACCGCGGCGACGACGGCCAGGACAGCGAGGCCCGCCGCAGCCCTCAGCATGCGCGTCCGTCGCTGCACGCGGCGCTCGGCCTCCTTCGCGTGCTCGAGCACCGCCTGTCGGTGCTCCTCGGTGCGCTTGGTCGCCGATCCGCTGGTCATGACAGGGGTCCTTCCGTGCCTGTGCTCGGTGCTGTGCCGGTGTGCTGCTCGGCGCTGGTCAGGTGGTCGGTGCTGATCTGCTGGTCGGGGCTGCCGTGCTGGGTGCACCCGGCGTGGGCGTCGGTGGACGCGAGGGCTGGGGGCGCGTCCGCGGTGGTCGCGCTACCGGGGGTGCGGGGTCTCAAGGTGGCGACGACGAAGCCTGCGGCGATGAGCAGGACGAACAGGCCGAGCAGGGGTTCGGGGATGCCCGCGGTCCACTGCTCGATGCGGGCGAAGGCTCTTGTCAGGAGCCGTCCGACCGCGACCTGGAAGCCCGGGCCGCTGGTCATGCGGCCGCTGTTGGCGAGGTAGATGACGAAGCCGCCCATCACCGCGAAGGCAAACGCGACGGCCGCGTTGACGGTGTTCGTCCGCAGCGTCCGTCCGGCGACCGTGATGCGTAGCGGCCGCGCTCGCATCCAGCGCTTCGAGCCGAGGTCGTAGCGGTCCCAGGCCAGCGCCATGACGAACAGCGGGAACGTCATCCCGAACACGTACGCCAGGCCCAGGACGACACCGCCGACGGCGGACCCGGACAGTGCGGACAGGGTCATCACGCCGGCCAGGACGGGGGCGCAGCACGACGACGCGATGCCGGAGAACACGCCGAGGGCGAAGAAGCTGCCGCTGTCGCCGGCGGTGGTGTCCGGGGCGCGCAGGACAGAGGGCAGGCTCCACATCCGCCCGGACAGCGAGTAGGCGGCTAGCAGGAGCATCAGCACGCCGCCGGTGTAGTACAGCGGGGCGTGGTAGTTCGCGATGGTGGCGGCGACCAGGCTCATCCCGAGAGTGATCGGCACCAGAACGAGCGCGAGGCCGGCCGCGAACACGAAGGTCAGCGGGAGCAGCCGCCAGCGCCGGTTCTTCACCGCGACGGCCATGTACGACGGGGCGAGGAACACGATGCAGCACGGTGCGAACAGTGCGACGCCGCCGGCGAAGAAGGCCGCGAGGATGCTGCCCGTGGTCAGGAGCGTGCTGCCCATCACCGTGCTCCTGCGGCCGGACTCGCAACGGTCCCCAGCAGCCGGCGCAGCTTGCCACGTGGCAGCCGGCCGGCGCTGAAGAACGCGTCGTCGACCAGGACGAGCGGGAACATCGGGGCGTGGTGCTCCGCGACCAGCGCTGCGCCGCGGGGGTCCCCGACGTCGAGCAGCCGTACGTCGAACGCGAACTCGCGGGCCAGGTCGCCCAACGCCTGCTCGGCGTCGTCGCAGAAGTGGCAGCCCGGGGCATGGACGACGGTCACCCGTCGGGGCGGGACAGTGCGGGGTTCGGCCATCGGGGCCTCCAGGACGTCCAGTGCGCGTCAGCGCCTTCCGAACTTCACCTTCGACCCAAGCTGTGACGGTTCCCCGGAAGGCGCGGTCAAGATCTGGTGAAGCCGTCTCGAGGTTCATCCCCGGCGAGGCATCGAGAGTCTCTACGGCGGCTGAAGGGAGGGCCGGGTACACCTGCGCTGCGTGCCTTTTCAGCCTCGAGGTTGCCCGCTCAGTTCGGAGAGGGCGGCACGCAGGCGCTTCTCCGCGTCTGATGCGATGAATGCCACCTCGGATCCAGCGCCGAGCTGGGACATGACGCTGGGGTCGATGGCATGCACCGTGCTGACTGCCGCGCCGCGGGCCCGGCGGACCACGACATTGCACGGCAGCAGCAAGCCCACCACCGGCTCGCTGCGCAGAGCGGACTGGGCCAGGCCAGGGTTGCACGCACCCAGGATCCGATAGTCGCCCAACTCGTCCGCGGCGGGTTGGCCGAGCTTGGTCGCGAAGATGCTCTGCATGTCGAGATCCGAGATCACACCGAAGCCTGCGGACTTCAGCGCTGCAACGGTCCGCCTCAACGTCTCTTCGAAGGGCAGATCCACGGTCACTGTGATTTCGTAAGCCATCGTGCCGTCCGTCCTTTCCAGGGTGGGAACCCGAGGCCCGCATGACGATGACGTTGTAGCGAACGTCATCAGCACGCGTCAGGAACACTCGCAGGACCGCTCGTTAGGACCTGACGAGCCGACGGACTGCTTCCGCGGCGTCGTGGACCCGGACCCGGGCGCCGTCATCGCCGGCGCGGATTGCCTGCTCCACGCAGAGCTGAAGGTGCTCCTCGAGGAGCGTCACAGCCACCGCCTCGAGCGCTTTCGTTGCTGCGGCGATCTGCGTGAGAACGTCGATGCAGCCTGTGTCCTCGTCGACGAGGCGCTGGAGGCCGCGGACCTGACCCTCGACGCGACGCAGTCGCACGCCTACGTTGTCTTTGGCGGTTCGAATTGCTGTCATTCCTGCCTCCGTCACGCGCAGAACCGTCGCTTTCATCAGCACTCCACCTGGGTGCCACATGGCCGTTCATCGGGAGGTTCGTCTGGCGGCGACCTGGTGGGCAATCGGCGTGACTCAAAGCCGGGGCCGACGACCGCCGCCCTTCAGCCCAAACCAGAAAGCTGGCGCCAGATCGGCGCCGCGGTACGGCAAGGCTGCCCCGCCGCGTTCCGTTGCTCAGTTGCGTCCGCTTCGGGTGAGCTCGGCGCGAGCGCTGCGATAGGTGTCAGTGTCGATCTCACCGGCGGCGAATCGTTCGGCGAGGACCGCGGTCGGCCCGTCCGGGGTCGAGGGGAACAGTCGTGAGACGCCCCAGACGACGACCGCGAGGAAGCCTGCCCAGAGGCCGATCATCAGTAGCCAGCCTCCGATGCCCATCGTGGTGCAGGATCCGAGCATGATCCACCTCCCGGTCACATGGTGAGGTTCCGTGCTCACCGCTTCGATGCCTCTACGGTGCGTCGCGCGCATGGAGGATGCGACGCGGGCACGACGAAGATTCGATGAAGCCTCATAGGTTGGCGGCCGGACCGGCCGATACATCTGCGACGGTGCCCTGTACCGCGCCGCATGTCCACGACCGGCCCTTGGGGAAGGCTGACGTTGAGATCTCCCGCGCGGTCGTTCACTGCCCGGTTCAATGTTCGGATGAAGGAGGACCACGTGTGCCGACGCCGCCGGTGGATCACTGTCGTGGCCATGTGCCTGGTGGCTGTTCCGCCGGTGGCAGCGTGTGGCGGCACGGCAGCCAGGGAGAACGCGTCGGCGGCGGGCGACATCCCCGTGTCGGCCAGGGCTGGCACGCCAGACACGTCCGAGGTCCAGCACGTCCATGCGCTGGCCAGCGCAGATGGCGGCATCCTGGTTGGAACTCATCGCGGGATTCTGCGGATCGGCACCGAACCCAGGTCGGTCCAGATCAGCGATCAACCCTTCGACGTGATGGCCCTGACCGCGGACAAAGGCGGCCTGCTCGCCAGCGGACACCCCGCCGCGGGGACTGACTTCCCAGACCCGCTGGGGCTGGGCCGCTCCGAAGACGGTGGCCGCACGTGGGCCGCGGTCTCACAGACCGGCTCGGTGGACTTCCACAAACTGCAGGCCGCCGGCGACCGGGTCTGGGGGCTGGCGGCCGGCGGGGCACTGTGGCGGTCGGTGGACGCAGGCCGTACCTGGAGGGTCTCCCGAGGCGCCCTGCTGGAAGACCTTGCCGTTGACCCGGACGACGGCAGGCGTCTCGTGTCGCTGAGGCAGTCGTCTGTCGTGATGAGTCGCGACGGCGGTGCCACCTTCAGTGCATGGACCGGCGCCCCGCCCTTGGCCCTTGTCGCGTGGACGACCGAGGGCGTCTACGGAGTCACGTCCACCGGTGAGGTCCTAGCCGCCGACGACCTCGGTAGGCCATGGCAGCGGCGCGGACGGGTCCCGCAGGACACCCAGTCGATCGCCCCCGCCGGAGCCGGGCTGATCGTGGCGACAACACAGTCCATCGAGTCCTCCCGCGACGGCGGCCGCACGTTCGTCAGCGTGGGGCTCTGGCGGTGAGCGGGGCGCTCCGGCGGTGACCAGGACCGTGCCCGGCCTGCGCCGGAACCGTTTCTGAAGGCCAGCAGCCATTGCATGCGGGCACGCGCAAGGACGACAGCCGGAGGGTCGCCGTATCAGCCGACCGAACGCCATGTCGTGATTCAGCGCTCGCGTCTGGGGCTGGAGTCGCGGTTCGCCTCTTCGTCGCGGTCGCCTTGATCGTGGGTGGATCGGCGTCTGGTCGGACGCAGTTCCGGTAGGCCGGCCGGTCCCCGAGCCAGCCAGACCGCCAAACAGAGGGCGATCGCCCCGCCGGGGACGAGCAAGACCAGAGCCGTCCGACCGTCGATGCCACCCAGTACGTCGGAAGTCGAAGGCCAGGACGCCAAGGCGGCGACGGCGAGCGTCTGACGGCTCACGGACAACCTCCTCTGCAGCCTCGCCGTACCGGTCTGTCCCTTGGGTCCATAGACTACTATCCCGGATAGGAGAGTGGTCGCATGCTGCACACGACCAAGCTGTTGGAGCCGTGACCCTGTCTGCGGAGGGCTGCTAGGACGTGACGTGGATGTCGTGCCTTTCGCGGCGCGCGGCAACGCTGGCGGTGGCGCCTGTCGTGGGGATGCTGCTCGGGGCCTGCAGCGGTTCCGGTACGGCGGGCCGGTTCGACGGGCCTGTGACGGCTGTGCCTCCGGCGGCCCGCGCGGAACCCGTGGAGCTGTCGGGAAGGACTCTCGACTCTGCCATGATGGACGTCGCTGAGTTCCGGGGCGACGTCGTGGTGCTGAACGTGTGGGGCTCGTGGTGCCCGCCTTGCCGCAAGGAAGCACCCGAGCTTGAGCGCGCCTATCGCAGCCTGCGTCCTCGCGGCGTGCAGTTCCTCGGGATCGACACCCGGGACAACGACGCCGCAGCGAACGCGTTCGTCGCGCGGTACGGGATCACGTATCCCAGCCTGGTCGACGACGGCACCTTGCTGCTCGCCTTCCGGGGCGCGGTTCCGGCGGCCGCTGTACCGACCACCATCGTCCTGGACCGTGCGGGCAGGGTCGCGGCACGCGTCGTCGGCGGCACCGATGCGACCACGGTGGAAGGGCTGGTCAGTGACGTGCTGACGGGCAAGAGCGAGCCGGGCGCGAGCCAACGTGGTGCGCCCGGATCTGAAGGTTCACCACCATCGGAAGGGACGTTGTGACCGGTCCGCAGCTAGCGGCGGCGAGCAATGTCCTCGTCTACTCGGCCATTCTCGTGTACACGTTCGCCCTGATCACCTTTGCTGTGGACCTGGGCCGCGCCCGCCAGTGCGCCCCCGCCGAGCCGCTGGCCCCGGCCTCGACTGCGGCCGAGGGGTCCTCGGAAGCCGGCGCCCTGCGTTCCTCCCTGGTCTGTCCGGTCTCCGTTGTGTCTCGTGTCTCCCCGGTCGGAGTCGGCATCCTCGGTCGGGGCCTGGCGCGTGCGGCCGGGGTGGCCCGCTCACTCACGTGGCTGGCGTTCGTGCTGCACACGGCTGGTGTGGCGGCCAGGGCAGCCGCTACGGGCAGGCCCCCGTGGGGAAACATGTACGAGTTCGCGGTATCGGGTGCGTCCGTGGTGACGGCCGCTTACCTCGGGACGTCGTGGCTTGGTGAGCGCCGCTACCTCGGAGCGTTTGTCGTCGGTCCTGTGGTGCTGACCCTCGGTCTGGCGGTGACGGTTCTCTACACCGAGGCGGGGCAGCTCGTCCCAGCCCTGCGAAGCTTCTGGTTGGCCATCCACGTCTCAGTGGCATTCGTCGCGGCGGCGCTGTTCACACTGGGCTTCTCGGCAAGCGTGCTCCAACTCCTCCAGGACAGCAGTGCGGCCAAGACCAGACGCGACGGATCGGAAGAGGCCCGCGCGCGGTTCTTGCAGCACCTCCCGGATGCGCAGGCGTTGGAACACACCGCCTACCAGTTCAACGCGGTGGCCTTCCCGTTGTGGACGTTCGCGCTGATGTCCGGGGCGATCTGGGCCGAGGCGGCGTGGGGACGCTATTGGGGTTGGGATCCCAAGGAGGTGTGGTCCTTCATCATCTGGGTGCTGTACGCGGCATACCTGCATGCGAGGGTCACCCGTGGCTGGACCGGTCGGAAAGCTGCCTACCTGAGCCTGGCTGGCTACACCGCCGTCCTGGTCAACTTCGGCATCGTAAACGTCTTCGTCGTGGGTCTGCACTCCTACGCGGGCGTCAGCTGAGGCCCTGCTGCCCGACCCAGCGGTCAGCGCTTCCCGACCCGGCGGTCAGCGGGACGCCCGGCGACCGCCGGGATACTGGCTCCGACCTCAACCCGGGGTGACGGCGTGTGCGCGGAGCGGTCACCGCGGCCGCCGGGCGGTCGTGGTTCCCGCTATGTGCGGCAGCCCTCGGACCAGGACGTACAAAGTGAGCACGGCCAGGGCGGCGGCCCAGACGGCTGCCGCGGTGAGGGCGACGGGCTGGTCGAACACGGTGGTCAGGGCGCCGTCGACTGCCACACGGACGCCGCCGTACCCGGGCAAGAACTGGGCCCATCGCTCGGGCTGTCCGCGGAGCATCGGGCTCTGGCTGATCCCGATGTCCAGGAATGGGGCGAGGAAGGCGATGAAGACCCCGGCGACCCGGCCGAAGACCGGTCCGATGAGGACCCCGACGAGTCCGTAGGTGACAGCGACCAGGGCGTTGCCGAGGGCGTACACCGTCCAGCGGCCGGGCGTGAACTGTGCGCCGGTCACGGCGAGGGCAACCCCGGTGACGCCGAGCGCGGCCATGACGACGATGAGCAGCCGGGAAGCGACGATGAGGAACCGTCCCCCGCCGGCGAGGGCGAGCCGGCGGTCCCCGGGCCGGTCGTCGAGTGCCAAGAAGAGGCCGACGAGAGCGGCCAGAGAGGCCACCGCGATGGGCGCCATCACTGCCCCGTGGATCCGGGCCGGGTCGAAGGGCCTCAATTGGGAACGGCCGTTCTCCATCACGGCGATCAGTGTTGTCCCGCTGGGGGTCACCGCACTGGCAAGGGTGATGAAGACGACCGGGACGACGACGAGCAAACCCCACAGGAGCGGGACGCGGGCCAAACCCAGCATCCCGGCCCGCAGATCGGTCGAGAAGCGCCCATTGCCGCGGGCGAGCAGCGGCGTTGGGCGTTGCCGGACGACCCCGACCATGCGCAACTGCAGAACTGTGGCGACGGCCAGCGACACTGTGACCCATGCCGCCATCCCACCTGCGTTACCAAGGGACGCTGCGTGGTTCGTGGGCAGGTCAAGTGCCCACATCGTGGTCAGGTGGGTGGGCATCAGTCTGAGCGGCGTCTGAGTGGCAGCGGACATCGAGGGGCCGAAGAAGACGTCGAGGATCCAGATGAAGAGGATGAGGACGGTGCCGTTGATCGCCGTGGTGACGATCGCGCCGACCGCTGTTCCGACGCCGAGGTAGATGACCGCGAACGCTGCTGTCCCCAGGACCGTCCGGCCGGTGACCCACGTCCCGGTGCGCAGGACCAGGGCGAGCAGTGCCACCGCGCTGACCCCGGCGGCGATCAGCAGCCCTGTTCCGATCCGGGCGGCGACGATCCGCCACGGCGGGCATCCAGCCTGAGCGAGCCGGACGTCGGCGCCGCGCGCGGTGGAAACCTGGAAGTACATGGCCACCGCGATCAGGAACCCGGCCGCCCAGCCAGGAGTGACGCCTTCTACCGCGGTCGCGGATCCGGCGCCGCCGAGGACTTCCGACGCGTTGGCCAGTGCCGGGGCTGCGACGACGACGAAGACGGCTGGGACGACGACGAGCACGAGCAGGTTGACACCGTTGCGCAGGTAGTCGGCCGCGAACCGGCGGACGAGCAACAGGTCGCTCACATCACACCGCCCGGCCTTCGCGAAGCTGGACGATGCGGTCGAAGCGCTCGACGTCCGCCGCGAAGTGACTGATGATCAGGATGCTTCGGCCGTCCTCGCGGCGTTGCGCGACCAGGGCCCAGAACTTCTGGTACGTGTCCCAGTCGAAGCCGGCGTAGGGCTCGTCCAGGAGCAGGACCGCAGGGTCTGCGAGCAGGGCCAGGGCCAGGTTGAGCTTGGAGGCCGTGCCGCCGGACAGGCGCTCGGCCCGCGTCCGTGCGTACCGCTCGAAACCAAGGTCGGCGTAGAGGGACTTCTGGGTCTCGACGCGGATGCCCGGGCTGAGCCGATGCGCCTGGCCGAAGAGCTCGAAGTGCTCGTCGCAGGTGAGCCGGGGGTAGAGGACGGGCTCCTGCGGGCAGAAGCCGACCAGGCCTGTGGTCTCCACCTCGCCGGCGTCTGCGCGCAAGAGGCCCACGAGGACCTTCAGCAGCGTCGTCTTTCCAGAGCCGTTCTCGCCGACCAGACCCACCACCTCGCCGGGATGCAGGACGAGGTCGACGCCGCGGAGCACCGGTTGCCTGCGACGTGTCAGACCCGTGCGGTAGGCCTTCTCCAGCCCGACCGCTCGAAGCACTGCAGGGACCTGACCGGAGGCGGTGGTGAGCCCTGCCGACGGGGCTGTGTCACGAGTTGTCGCCGGAATCGTTGTCATCATTCCGCTCCTTGGCAGACTGGGGACGGCGTGCGCACGAGTGCCGCCGAGTGGTCAGCAGCCTCGGCGCCGCCGCTGGTCCGGCAGGTGGGTCGAGTCATGCGAGGCGGGCCACGACGGCGCACCGCTGCTGGACGATGCGCCGCTGCTGGGAGGCGTTCCCCAGGCCGGAGCCTGCTCGCCCTGGGGACGGTCCGCCGCCGGAACTCGGTGCTCGGACGGGTACACCGCCGTAGGCTCCTCGCCGGCGCGGTTCGGGCGCGGTTCGGGGTGGGTGTGCTCGTCCTTCGCACGCCCGCCCCGTGCGCCACCGCACCCGCCCGCACGCCCGGTCTGCCCCCCGTGACCGCCGTGACCGCCGTGGCCGAGGTGCATCCAGGCCATGGCGCCGAAGAGCAGGATCAGGAACCAGTTTCGGATCAGGAAGTCGAGCACGATAGGTCCTCTCGGGATCGGAGGTCGATGTCTGCCGGGGGTCGTTCCGCCTTCGACTCTGCCTGGTGCGTGCGACGTCGGGATCCGCAGATCGAGGCGCGTCTGCAGCGGTTTCCTGGCGGCGCCGGACAGGTCCGTGGTGGCGGACTACGCAGGCCCTCGGCGGGCGAGGGCTGGTTCAGAGGCAGCCTCGACGGGGGCTGCGTTCAGGTGGCGGCCGCCGTGTCCGGCGCGCCAGAGCACGACGGCGGCGACCAGACCGACCAGCGACCAGAGCTGGGGCTGGGTGAGCCCGGCGACGACGGGGTCGTTGGTCCGCAGGAGCTCCACGAGGAACCGGGCGGTCCCGCTGAGGACCAGGTAGAGCGCGGCGACCCGGAGCGCGCTCGTCCGGCGGGAGGCGAGTGCCAGTAGGGCGGCGATGCCGAGGGCGGCGAGCGCCTCGTAGACCGGTGTGGGGTGCACCGGCACGTCGGTCGCGACGACGCCGTGGGGGAAGCTGACCCCCCAGGGCAGCTGCGTGGGCCGGCCGTACGTGCCGTCGCCGGCGAGGAAGCACCCGATGCGGCCGATCGAATAGGCGACGCTGAGCGGAACGGCGGCTGCGCCGGCGACGAGGTCGAGGGGCAGCCGGTGTCGGCGGGCGAAGACGACTGCGGAGGCGACACCAGCGAGGAGGCCGCCGTACCAGGTGAAGCCCATGCCGCCCAGGTCGTGCATCGTCACGTCGGGCCACTGCTCGAGCAGGTAGTAGACCTTGGCCCCTGCGAAGCCCCAGATCGTCCCCCACATCACCAGGCCGTAAGCGTCGTCCCGGGGGAGGCCGAGACGACCGAACGACCGTGCGAGCAGGAGCGCCGCGACGATTGCAGCGAGGGCCTTGCTCACCCCGTACGTCTGCACGTCCAGGCCGAAAATGCTGAACAGCACCGGTCGCATGGCAGGTTCCTCCGGGTCTCTGGCTCGCGGATCCGTCCGCTCGGTGGATCCGTCTGCCAGTGTTGCGACACCCTGTGAAGGTCGTTGCGGGGCGCTGGTGAAGATTGGTTCAAGGCCGTGGATCGCCTGCCACGACGCGGAGCGAGGGCCGGGCCCACCGTTGTGGTGGACCCGGCCCTCGCCTTCCCGCCCGGGTGCTGAGAGGTGAACCGTCTACTGGACGATCACCGTGCCGTGGAGCATGCCCATCCCGCACGTGAAGCCGTACTCTCCCGGGGTCTTGGGAAGAAACTCGACCGGGACGAGCTGGCCCTCCGGGAGGTGGGCGCTCTTGCCGAACGCGTCCAGGACGACGGTCTCCGAGCACGGGGACGTCTCCTCCCGGCGGAACGTGAGCCGTACGGGCTGGCCGTGCTGGACCCGGATGGTGGAGGGGGCGTAGCCGCCCTTCACCAGGATCGTGGCCTCCTGGTAGCCGCTGGACGTCAGGGCGGCTGCGACGCCCTCCTCCTTCTTGAGCCAGAAGAACCACACGATGAACGCGACGAGCGCGACACCGGCGAGGCTGACGAGGATCTGGGAAATGCTCATCGCGAACCGTCCTTGGGTTTCCAGTTCCGCAGCCGGTTGGCGTTGGAGATGACTGTCAGGGAGCTGAGGCTCATCGCTGCCGCCGCCAGGAGCGGGCTGAGCAGGATGCCGAACAGCGGGTAGAGCAGGCCCAAGGCGATCGGCAGGCCGAGGACGTTGTACCCGAAGGCGCCGCCGAGGTTCTGCCGGACGTTGCGCATGGTCGCCTTGGAGATTGCGACCGCCGTCACGACGCCTTCAAGACTGCCGGAGATCAGGGTGACGTCGGCGGCCTCGATGGCCACGTCGGTCCCGGTCCCGATCGCGAAGCCGACGTCGGCCTGGGTGAGAGCAGGGGCGTCGTTGATGCCGTCGCCGACCATGCCGACCTTGCGGCCCTCGAGCTGAAGCTTGCGGATCTCGTCGGCCTTGTCCTGCGGGAGGACCTCGGCGAGCACCCGGTCGACGCCCACGAGGCGGGCGATCGCGTCCGCGGTCCGCTGGTTGTCACCGGTGAGCATCGCGACCTGCAGGCCGGCGGCCTTGAGATGGGCGATCGCGGCGACGGAGCCGTCCTTGACGGTGTCCGCGACGGCCACCAGTCCGGCGAGGAAGCCGTCGACGGCGACGAACATGGGGGTCTTGCCGTCGTCGGCGAGGCGCTGCCAGGTCGTGGCGAGATCGCCGATGGTGATTCCCTCACGGGCGAGCAGCCGCTCGTTGCCGACAAGGACGGACCGGGTGCCGACCTTGGCGCGGACGCCGTGGCCGGGGACCGCCTCGAAGTCGACGGCCTCGGTGAGGGCGAGGCCGCGGTCGCGGGCGCCGGCCACGATCGCCGTCGCGAGCGGGTGCTCCGAGACGGCGTCCACTGACGCCGCCAGCTCCAGCAGTTCGTCGCCGTCCCAGCCGCCGGCCGGGACGATGTCGGTCAGCGCCGGCCGCCCCCAGGTCACGGTGCCGGTCTTGTCGAGCACGACGGTGTCGAGCCTGGACGTCACCTGCAGGGCGTCGCCGGACCGGATCAGGATGCCGTGCTCGGCGCCCTTGCCGACACCCGTGGTCAGGGACATCGGGGTCGCCATGCCCAGCGCGCACGGGCACGCGATGATCAGCGTGGTGACGGCGACGATGATGGCGTAGGCCAGCGCCGGGCTGGGGCCGAGGTCGTACCAGGCGACGAACCCGAGGATGGAAAGGATCATCACGGCCGGGGTGAAGTACCCGGACACGACGTCCACGACCCGCTGGATCGGCACCTTGCTGGCCTGGGCGTCCTGGACGAGACGGACGATCTGCGCGAGCGCCGTGTCGGCGCCGACCTTGGTCGCCTGCATCCGGAACGCGCCCGTGGTGTTCAGGGTCGCGCCGATGACCTCGTCGCCACGGCCCTTGATGACCGGCATCGACTCGCCGGTGATCATGCTCTCGTCGACAGCCGAGCTGCCGGTGCGGACCTGGCCGTCGACCGGGATCTTCTCCCCCGGGCGGACGACGATCTCGTCGCCGACGACAACGTCCCCGACCGGGACATCGACCTCGACGCCGTCCCGCACCACGCGGGCGGTGCGGGCCTGCAGCCCGACGAGCTTGCGGATGGCCTCCGACGATCGGCCGCGGGCCTTGACCTCCAGGGCCAGGCCTAGCACGACGAGGGCGGTGACCACGACGGTCACGTCGTAGTAGACGTCGCTCATGCTCTCCTCGGGGAAGATCTGCGGGGCGATGACGGCGATCGTCGAGTACACCCACGCCACCCCGGTCCCTAGGGCGATCAGCGTGTGCATGTTGGCCTGCCGGGCGCGCAGCGCCCGCGCTGCACCGGTGAAGAACTGGGAGCCGGAGTAGGCCAGCACCGCGAACGCGAACACTCCCATGACCGCCCACAGGCCACGTAGCTGGTCGCTGCCCCGCGGGAACCAGTCCCGCAGCCCGGGGATCAGCCACGGGTAGCTGAGCACCATGGTCGGGGCACCGACGGCCGCGGCGAACCACCAGCGGCGCATCAGGGATCGGTACTCACGGTCTGCCTCCGCGGAAGCAGCCGACCCGTCGTCGGCATCCGTCGCTACTCGGGTCGCGGAGGCTCGGTGCGGCGTGCCCATGTCCGGCCCCAGGTCCGTCCCGGTGTGGGACATCGGATGCACCGCGGCGACGCCCGGACGCGGCGAGCCGGTCTCGGCCCATTGGGCGATCTGTTCGACGGTCACGAGGTCGGCCAGGTAGCTCACCTCGACCGTGTGCTGCTTCGCGTCGGCGTGCGCGGACACGACGCCGGGCTGTCCCCGCAGCTCTTCGCTCACCGTGGCCGCCGACGACTCGCAGTGCACCCGGCCGCTCGGCACGACCACCGATCGTGTCCCGGGCTCGCTCCTGACGGTGACACCGTCGATCTCGCCTGGCAACGTCCTCATCCTCCTCGGCCCGCTCGGGGCCCTCGGACAGACCCGCGGCACGGATCCCCTTGCGGACGACGATGCCCCTCGAAGAGGGGTACGGACGTCCGTGATCGGGCGCCGTCACGCTGCGGTAAGTTCCGCGGGCGGACCGCGTAGCCGTCCGCGGCCCCACCTCCAGGGCTTCTCCCGGAGCCGGGCGGGCGACGACGGACTGCAGTCAGCGGTGGATGTGGTCCGCGGCGGTGGCGTGGTTCTCGCCGACCAGCACGACGACGGTCGCTGCCAGGACGAGTCCGTAGCCCAGGAGCGCGACCGGGCCGGGGCGTTCTCCGGCCGCGAGCACCCCGAGGACGACGCCGAGCACGGGGACCAGCAACGGCCAGGCAGCCAGCGGTGTCACCGCGCAGCGGCGGGCCTCACCGAGCCAGATCACCAACGGCACCGCGGTACCGAACACACTCAGGGCCAGCAGCGCTGCGACGGCGCCGAGCCGCAGGGGGACCACAGGGTGTCCTTCGACGGCCAGGGCCGTCACCCCGAGCAGCACCCCGCCGAAGACGTACTGCCAGCCACCGACGGCGAGCAGGTCCGCTGTGCCGATCCGTCGGGCGAACAGCGTCGAGACGGCCAGGCCGACGGACGCGAGCAGGGCGGCGGCGCTGCCCGCCAGGGACGCCGACGGGTCCGCCGTCAGGACAAGGCCGACAGCGCCCACGCCGAGGGCCGGCAGCGTCCAGCGCCAGGGCCGTTCGCCGTAGAGCATCCACGCCGGCAGCACGACCAGCAGCGGCTGCGCATTGGCCAGCACAGTGGCTGCCCCGGTCGAGGTGCCCCCGGCCGCCGTCGCCATCGCCCCAAGCCCCACGCTGACGTTGGCCAGCGCCATCACAGCGACCAGAGGCCACGGCGTGGCGACGATCCCGCGGGCGTCGCTGCCGCGGCGGGCATGGCGGGCCAGCAAGGTGCGGCCAGCGCTGACCGCCAACAGCGTGCTCCCGGCGAGCAGCGCCCGCCAGGTGGCCACCCACAGCGGCGGTGATCCGCGCAACGCGATGCCCAGCAGCAGGAAGCACCCGGCCCACCCGACGCATGCAACGACCATCCGCAGCGGCCGCGGGCGGTCGCTCGTCATCGACCTCGCGCTCCCGACCGCCGTCACGCGACCCCGCTCTCCCGTTCATGCACTGCAGCCCGCCGTCGTCCGCCTGCGCGGGCGGAGCCAACTGTCCCTCGTGTTCGTCCCCTCGCACGCATAGTCTCGCTCCATGAGATTCGTCGTCGCGGCTCCGCTGGTCGGTTTCGTGGTCCTCCTCGCCTACGGCGCCCTGACCAGGAGGGTGAAGATCCGCAACTGTTGCTGCCCGGCGGTGGACGACGACCTGCGGCTGCGGGATGTCGCGCCCACGAACAGCACAACCATGCCGCCCATCGCCCTGTAGTCGTGCGCGCCCTCCTCCTGCTGCCGTCCGGTCCGGGGCAGGAGGAGGATCCTTCCGGGAAACTTCATGCTTACACAGGCGCGGGCTTCAGACGTCGCAGGGAACATGAAGGCACTGCTCCTTCCCGATGAGGACCTCATGGACCTGCACCCACCGAAGACTTCACCGTGGCGTGCCGCGGTGGCGCATGACGGCCCGGACAAGGGCCCGGAGGAAGCCCCGCCGATCGGGTGGCTCCCGCGTGGCGACGCAGAAGGCGGCCTCTTCGATCCGTTCGTCTCCCTGGCGCTGCATCGCGCGGCCGCGGATCTGGCGCGTACCGCGAGCGGATACGACCTACGCCATGATGGCTTCGAGGTGCTCGATCGACTCGCGAACCTGTGCATCGAACTCGACGCGGTCGCCGTGAATGTGTGGCGCGGTGCCTTGTCCCCCGCGACGAACGGTGAAGGAAACGCCCGGTGCCGTGAAGACCCGCTCGACGCTATCCGCGAGCAGCTGTGCGTGCTCCTGCACGCCTACGCCCGAGGACTGGCCGACGAGTCTGTGGTCGCCTCCGCTGATTCGTCCACCGATCCCGACACCACCTTGCAGACCTGACACGAGGAGCAGCCATGAACACGTCCAGCAGCGCCGCCGCCGAGTCATCCGGCACCGCGATCTCGGAGGCGCTCGGCCCAGAAGCTCCGTCTGGGGGTGGGCGGCTGCGTACTCTGTGGAACGGCCTGACAGGTGCGGTCGGAGTCGTGACCGGTCTGGCGCCGCACGTCCTTCACCACGTCGGGCTGCTGGCCGGAACGGCGTTGGTCGCGGGTGCGGGCGGGACAGCACTGTTCGGAGTGATCGGAGTCGTCGCCTCGATCCCGATGCTGCGCCGGCTGAAGCGACGCTTCCGGAGCTGGTGGGCGCCGGCAATCGCGCTGGCCGTGTTCGCCGTCATGTTCTCGGTGTCAGCGTTCGTCGTCGGGCCGCGCATCAGCGGCGTCGACGCCGGTTCCGACACCGGGCCGGCAGCGCCGACCCAAACCGTCGACCACTCAGGACACCACCAGCCCTGATCTTCAGCCGCCCCCAGGCCCCGGGGCGACGGCCGGACGGGTGCCAGACGGCCGAGCAGGGACTCGACGCCAGAGCCCGGACGCGCCGGTACTTGTCTTCGTGCACGGGATCCTCGCCAACGCCAACGCCAACGCCAACGCCAACGCCAACGCCAACGCCAACGCCAACGCCAACGCCAACGCCAAAGTCTGGCGGCACGTGGTGGCGGACCTGTCGGACCGATATCGGTGCGTCAGCCCCGATTGGCCGCTCAGTGGGCACCGACTCCCGATGGACGTCGGCTGCGACTTCACGCTGCCACGCCTGGCGGGTCTCGTCGCGCGTACCCGGTCCGCCCTCGACCTGAGCGCCGTGACTCTCGTCGGCAACGACACGGGGGAGCGATCTGCCAGGCTGTGGCCGCCGGGCCCACGCCCGTGTCGGCGCTCTGGTGCTCACGCCGTGCGACGCCTTCGAGAACGCCCTTCCGCTGCCGATCTGGCACCTTCAGCTGCTCGGACGCACCGCCCCGGGCCTGCGCGTCATCGCCGAGGCGCTGCGGCTACGTACGGTCCAGCGGTCACCCGCAGCGTTCGGCCCGCTGACCAGGCGACCCGTCCCGCCCGAGATCATGATCGGCTACACCGCGCCGCTGCGCTCGTCCCCGGCGATCCGCCGCGACTTCGCAACCCTGATCAGGGCCATCTCCCGCGCGTACACCCTCGATGCCGCGCGGGTCCTCCCGAGGTTCACCAGGCCGGCCCTGTTCGCGTGGTCCCGGCAGAGCTTCTTCCCGCTCGCGCACGGCGAGCGCCTGGCCGGACTGCTCCCGCACGCGCGGTTCGAGATCCTCGAGGACTCCG
The DNA here is from genome assembly GCA_016213575.1 of Actinomycetota bacterium. Classification (GTDB taxonomy): domain Bacteria; phylum Actinomycetota; class Actinomycetes; order Actinomycetales; family Kineosporiaceae; genus R-H-3. The sequence goes on along the minus strand of JACRAB010000047.1, from coordinate 2,923 downwards.
GTCCCTTCGTCAGCGAAGACGTCCTGGATCTCCTCAGCGCCGCGTTGCGCTCGTTCCTGTGCCTCCGCCCTCGGGAGTCGTCCCGGCGCCGATCAGCGGCCGCCTCGAGTGCCGTCCTGATGCCGGTGGGTCCGCCATGGCCGGGCCAGCGCGGGTGCCAGGCTGTCCGCGATGAGCGCGTAGCCGGCGCTGGAGGGATGGAACCGGTCCGCGCTCAGCGTGTCGTCCCGGGTGAGGAAGAGCCGGCCGGGCTGGCGGCGCACGTCGATCCAAACCAGCTGCCGCGGCTGTGCGGCCGACAGTGCAGCACGCCGCACGGCCTCCACGACGCGGGAGTGCAGCGCGATGACGTCGCGAAGCGGGCGGGGAAGCGGGAGCATCGCCCGGACCTCGGGATGGCTGCTCATGACCACGGGCACCGCGGAGGCGTCCAGTGCCGAGGACAGCTCCCGGGTGTCCCGGTGGAGTCGCCTCAGCGACGTCCGGCCCACGACGTCGTTGGTCCCGACCATGAGGAGCACGCAGTCGGCCCTGCTGACGAGAGGGACCTGATCCTGCAGCACGTCACGGGTCCGTGCGCCGGCTCTGGCGTACCCGACCACGTGAACAGGACGGCTCAGCTGCTCGGCGAGCCGACGGGCGACCTGCACCGCGAGGATGCCGTCGACGTCGTCGGCGCCGACACCGCTCATCCCGGAGTCGCCGAGCGCGGCCAGGCGGCACGCCCGGACCGGCATGGCCGCCGGTGCATCGGACGTGTACTGACGCTCCGCCCCCGGTCTCACGACAAGGTCGAGGTAGGGTGCCGGCGTACCGCGGTTGGCATGCCGGCGGCGGGCCACGACTGCCTGCGCCACGAGGACCGCGACGGTCAGAAGGGTGACCGCGGCGCAGCGACGTATCGCGGCGACCACGGGTGGTCCGTCGGGTTCGCAGGAACAGGTCGCGGATCCGTCCACCGAGATGTCGAACGGTGATCACCGCAGGAAGTCTTTCACGGTGCTCGCTGTTGCGCGCTGGTCGAGTACTCCCCGGACCCAGTCATGGTGGCCATCGCCGTGAGGTGCTCTTGCTGTGAGGGTGTCATGTCTGCCCCTTCTTCGGGTGGCGCGGGATGGCTGGCGTCGTGCTGGGGCCTGCGCGAGGTCGGTGCGTCCGCACTGGCGGCCAGCCGGCCCCCGGACATCCGTCCGGCCCACGTCTACGGTCACGGGAAGGTACGTGTCGGCCCGGCCGCGCCGGTCGCAGCGAGCGCGGACGCAGGGAGTGGGGTCGAGCCGAGCCGGCGCGGTGGGCGGACGGTGTCGGAAAGGTACGCGCGCCCACTGCGGTCCGCACCGGATGCGCCAGCCGGCCTTCGACGGTCAGGATCGGGCCGACGGACCGCAGACCGCGGGCCGCGAGGCACCCTGGAGGACTCAGGCGATGGGCAGCGACTACGGGCTCTGGCCGCTGGTTGTCATCAACACGTTGCTGGTAGTGGCGTTCGCGGTGAGCTTTTACCACCCGACGAACACCGCCCGGGACTGGACCGTGATGGGTGGCTTCAGTGCCTTTCTCGTCGCCCTGTTCACCGAGATGTACGGCTTCCCGCTGACGGTGTACCTGCTGTCCGGGTGGCTGGGGTCGAGGTTCCCGCTGCTGCGCGCCGACCACCGCGGCGGCCACCTCCTCAACGACCTGATCGGCTGGGACGCCGACCCGCACGTGTCCCCGTTCCACCTGGCGAGCTATGTGTTCATCGGGGGAGGGTTCTGGCTCATCACCGCGGCCTGGCAGGTGCTCCACCAAGCCGCCCGTGAGCGGCGCCTCGCGGTGGAGGGGCCGTACGCGTGGCTGCGGCACCCGCAGTACCTGGGGTTCCTGCTGGTGATGCTCGGGTTCCTGCTCCAGTGGCCCACCATCCCTACTCTGGCGATGTTCCCCGTTCTGGCGCTGGTCTACGCACGCCTGGCCCGCCGCGAGGAGCGAACCGTCGCGCAAGCCTTCGGACCTGCATGGGACCAGTACGCAGCCACGGTGGCCGCCTACCTTCCGCGGCGGCCACCCCCCGCGACCTCTCCCACTGACCAGCAGACCGCTCCCGACACCCTGGGCGGCTGAGGAGGTCGCCGCTCTCCGCGAACGCCCTGGCCACAAGGTCACTCATGCCCCGCACGCACTCGAACGGTGCGCGCCGCTGACCGCCCGATCGACGGAGACATCGCGATGACGAACAGCCCCGAGCCCCTCGCCCGTACCGTCCTCGAGCTCGACGGGCTCCAGTGGGCGAGCCAGGCAGCGACCGTGGAGGCGACCCTGAGGCGCCGCCCCGGCGTTCTGCAGGTCGACGCCAACCCGTCGGCGCAGACAGCGACGGTCGTGTTCGACCCCGCCCGGACGGGCGTGGTCGAGCTCGCCGCCCGGATCCGCGAGTGCGGCTACGGCTGCCGCGGCGAGTCGCTCCCGGACCACATCTGCCCCCCTCAGGGCGCAGTAGCCGTCGAAAGCGCGGCAACCGCTGAAGGAACGGCGACCATTGAGGTCGGCGTTGCGTCGCACGGCACCCACGCCGCCCCGGGACATGCCGGCCACGACACGGCTGCCGAGGCGTCGGCAGCGCATGTCGCCAGCCCCGCGCAGGTGATGGGGCACGGCGGTCATGGCGAGGCCTCCATGGCCGACATGGTCCGTGACATGCGCAACCGGTTCGTCGTCGCGGCGGTGTTCGGCGTTGTCGTGACGCTGTGGTCGCGGATCGGACGCGACGTGCTCGGGTTCACCGTGTCCGCGCCGTTCGGGCTGCGCGACGACGTCTTCCAGCTGCTGCTCAGCCTGCCGGTGATGGCGTACTCCGCGCAGGTGTTCTTCGCCGGCGCGGTCCGCGCGCTGCGCGCGCGGACCCTCGACATGATGGTGCTGGTAGCGGTTGCCGTGGGCGCCG
>JACRAB010000358.1 GCA_016213575.1 Actinomycetota bacterium | reverse complement strand
CGCCGACAACTACTCGACCCCTGACGAGATCCTCTTCGAGGAGACCCTGAAGGCAGCGGTCAACCGCCGACTGCGACGGCTCGCCGTCACCTCGGTCTGCCGCATGGACTCGCGTTCGTCCGACGGACTGCAGGCGGTCGACATGCTCACGTCGGCCGTCGCCTTCGAGTTCCGACAGAACGCAGGCCTCGCGTCGGCGACTTCGCCGAAGGCGCGTCTGGCCGCCTACGCGCGAACCGCCCTTGGTGCCGACAGCTGCCTCAGCGGGTGGCGCTCACCCCAGCACAGCGTCGCCATATACGCAGCACACAATGCGCCAACCGTCAAGCCCGACGTCGACACGCGCTAGCGATCGTGTTAACGTGAGAGCGTCGGGTGTGGGCCTCTGGCCTTCAGCCCGTGATCTCCTGCGAGGCCCGGCTTGCGCCGGGCCTCGCAGCTTTTGTACCCGCCCGATCCGCCCCAGTACCGGCTCAAAACCCCTAAAATCGGGTGATAGCGTCGACCGTTGTGTCCCCTCACGAGACCTCGACTGATCAGACACCGGCCGCGCTCCCGCCACCGGTCGCCGTCCGGAGCCTGGCCGGCGGGCTGCTGCTCATGGCCGGCTTCACCGTCGGCTGGGCGAGCCTGGCGCCCTACGGCTGGACGGGCGCCGCGGCCGCGGCGCCCGTCGTCCTCGCCGTCGCGGCGGCACTGACCTTCGTCGCCGGGGCGGTCGCGCTCTTCCGCGACGCCGGCCGGTTCCCGCCCGTCACCGACCCGGCCGAGGCCGACCGCGGACGACGGATCGGCCGCGCGTACGGTCTCACCTTCGGGCTCGAAGGGCTGGTGATCTTCGTCGTCGCCGCGACGCTCTCCCGCACCGGGAACGTCGACTACCAGGTGCCGGCGATCGCACTCGTCGTCGGTCTGCACTTCTACCCGATGGCCCGGATCTTCGAGCGGACCGTCGACCTCTGGATCGCGTCGTGGGTCGTCGCCGTCGCGGTACTCGGCCTTGTGGCTGTCGCCGGGGCGTGGGCCGGCGTCCCCGCGGTCTGGAGCGCCGTCGGCGTCGGCACCGCACTGGGCACCGCCGCCTACGGCCTCTACATGCTCCGCGAGGGCCGCGGACTGCTCTCCCTGCTGCGGCAGCGGCCCCGGGCCTGACGCCGGGTCAGTGACCCCGGGTCAGCACCCCGGCCTCGCGCCGCCTCACTCCGCGGCGCGGCGCCGGGCCACCTCGTACAGCGCGACTCCTGCGGCGACACCGGCGTTGAGCGACTCCATCGCCCCGGCCATCGGGATCGTCACCGTGACGTCGCAGGTCTCCCGGACGAGCCGGGACAGCCCCTTGCCCTCGGAGCCGACGACGATCACCACCGGCCCGGTCGCCGCCTCGAGCTCGTCGAGCGGCAGGTCGCCGTCCGCGGCGAGACCGACGACGAAGCAGCCCGCCTTCTGCAGGTCGACGAGCGCCCGGGTGAGGTTCGTCGCCCGGGCCACCCGGATCCGCGCGGCCGCCCCGGCCGAGACCTTCCACGCGGACGCCGTCATGCCGGCCGCGCGCCGCTCGGGGACGACGACACCGTGGCCGCCGAACGCCGCGACCGACCGGACGACGGCCCCGAGGTTGCGCGGGTCCGTCACCCCGTCGAGGGCGACGAGCAGCGGCTGGGCGCCGGCGTCGTAGGCGAGGTCGAGCAGGTCGTCCGGGTGCGCGTAGTCGTACGCCGGCACCTGGATCGCCACGCCCTGGTGGACGCCGTCGCTCGTCATCCGGTCGAGGTCGACCTTGCTCACCTCGAGGATGGGCAGGCCCATCTCGCCGGCGATCTTCACGGCCTCCTTGACGCGCTCGTCCGCCGCCACCTGGGAGGCGACGTACAGCGCCCGCACCGGGACCCCGGCGCGCAGCGCCTCGACGACCGGGTTGCGGCCGCCGACGTACTCGGGCGCCCCGGCGGGACGACGGGTGGCCCGGCCGCCCCGGGTGGCCCCGGTCGTGCGGCCGCCACCGCCGGCCGACGCCCGCTTGGACGCCGCCCCCGCGCGCTTCGCTGCGACATGCTTGGTGCGCTCGGTCGCCTTCGGGGTCGGGCCCTTGCCCTCGAGGCCCTGGCGCTTCTGCCCGCCGGAACCGACGACGGGGCCCTTCTTCGACCCGGGCTTGCGCACTGCGCCGCGCCGGGAGCTGTTGCCGGCCATCAGGCCTTCTCCTCGAGAGTCCATCGTGCGCCGCCGGGAGTGTCCTCGACGGTGATACCGGCTGCGGACAGCCGGGTGCGGATCGCGTCCGCGGTCGCGAAGTCCTTCGCGGCACGCGCCGCCGTGCGGGCGTCGAGCTCGGAGCGCACGAGCGCGTCGAGCGCCGTCCGCAGCCGGTCCTCGGCGCGTCCGCCCCCGGCGCCCCGCCAGTGCGGGTCGAGCGGGTCGACGCCGAGCACGTCGGCCATCGCCCGGACGGCGAGCGCCGCCGTGAGCGCGCCGTCCTTGTCGTCGGCGGCGAGCGCGGAGTTGCCCGCGCGCACCGTCTCGTGGAGCACCGCGACGGCCGCCGGGGTGCCGAGGTCGTCGTCCATCGCGTCGACGAACCCCTGCGGCAGCGCGACCTCCGCAAGGGCGGCGTCCGTCACGACCGCCCCGAGCACCTCGGCGGCACGAACGACGAAGTTCTCGATGCGCTCGTACGCCGTCCGGGCCTCCTCGAGCGAGCCGTCGACGACCTCGATGTTCGAGCGGTAGTGCGGCGTCGTGAGCAGGTACCGGACGACGACCGCCGGCACCTGCCGGGTCAGCGCCTCCATGCTCATCGTGTTGCCGAGCGACTTGCTCATCTTCTCGCCGCCCTGCACGACCCAGGCGTTGTGCATCCAGTACCGCGCGAAGGCGTCGCCGGCGGCGCGGGACTGGGCCTGCTCGTTCTCGTGGTGCGGGAAGCGCAGGTCGAGGCCGCCGCCGTGGATGTCGAACTCGGCCCCGAGGTACCGGGTCGCCATCGCCGAGCACTCCAGGTGCCACCCCGGGCGGCCGCGACCCCAGGGCGTCGGCCAGGACGCCGTCGCCGGCTCACCGGCCTTGGCGCCCTTCCACAGCGCGAAGTCGCGCGGGTCGCGCTTGCCGCGCGGGTCGGCGTCCTCGGCCGGCTCCATGTCGTCGAGCCCCTGGTTCGTCAGCTCGCCGTAACGGGCCCAGGAGCGGACGTCGAAGTAGACGTCGCCCGAGCCGTCCGCCGCCGGGTAGGCGTGCCCGGAGTCGACGAGCCGCTGGATGAGGTCGACCATGTCGGTGACGTGCCCGGTCGCCCGCGGCTCGTAGGTCGGCGGGGTGACGTTGACGCTGTCGTAGGCCGCGGCGAACTCGCGCTCGAAGGTGAGCGCGTGCTGCCACCACGGGACACCCGCCTCGACCGACTTCGCGAGGATCTTGTCGTCGATGTCCGTGACGTTGCGGACGAGGGTCACCCGGTACCCGGAGCGCTCGAGCCAGCGCTGCAGGACGTCGAAGACGACGGCCGAGCGCATGTGCCCGATGTGCGGGCCCGACTGCGGGGTGGCGCCACAGACGTAGACGCCGGCCTGACCGGGGACGAGCGGGACGAAGTCCCGCACCTGCCGGGTGGCGGAGTCGAACAGTCGAAGGCTCACCTGTCAAGGTTACCGGCGCATCGCCGGACCTTCTTCCGGGTAACGCCGGCCCGACGCTCCCCCGTACGGCGCTGTCGCCGTCGCCCGCCCGACGGAACCTGTTGATCAAGAGCGCCGGGACCCCCTACTGTCGACGCCCGGCCCGGTCCCGGGCCGACGGACCTCATCCGAGAGGGCACTCATGACGCTGTTCCGGGGGGCGATCCGCAGGCGGGTCGCAGCTGCTGTCGCCGTCGCCGTCGCCGCGACCGGTCTCGCCTTCGCGGTGGCCGCGCCGGCCAGTGCCACGCCACGGGTCGACGTCGACACGGACAAGCCCGTCTACGTCGGCTACGACACGAAGCGCAAGCGGTACCACTTCAAGATCACCGGACGCTGGGCGGTCAAGTGCGCCGGCAGCACCAAGTACTGCTACCCCAAGGGTGGCGGCACGGCCTCCCAGCTCGGCAGCGACGACGCGCTGTGGATCAACACCGGCGCCGCGATGACCTGGGACTACGGGCGGGTCCGGACGTACGACTCCTGCGGCACGCTCACCTCCGACTCGGGCGTGAAGCGCAACACCGTGGCCGCGAACGACTACTTCTACACCGCGTTCGGCCTCGACGACCGGCTCACGCCCTCCTACTACGTGACGAAGAACAGCGCGGGACGCGTGGTCTCCGAGGGCGGCAGCTGCCGCACCGGCTTCATGCCGTCGCGCACGTACACGAGCACCACCGGCAGCACGACGTTCTGGTACAACCTCAAGAACCGCAGCTACACCATCGACGTCTGGGGCAACCCGGCGAACACGGGATGCCTCGCGGCCGGCAAGGCGATCAACGCCGGGTACCTGCACACCTGGTCGACGTGGGGTGTCGAGTGGGGACTCGAGGTGGGGCTCGACGCGAGCAAGTTCGAGGTGGGGATCGGGGTCTCCGCATCGCTGAGCAACCTCGACCACGCCTGGGCGACGGGCTACCGCGAGGACGCCTTCGCCGACGCCAAGGCCTACATGCCCCGGATGTGCCACCACTGACACGCCCGGGCACCGGTGACGTGGCGGGCCGGCCTGCGCGCACGGCAGGCTGGTCCGCCATGGCACCCAGCGCACGACCGGCCGGCAGCCGGCTCCCGGCGACCCTCGCCGTCACCGTTCTCGTGGCCACGGTGGCCCAGCTCGCCGCAGCCACCTTCCTGCCCGGCCTGGACCAGTTCGAGGGCAAGGCGTTCGGCGCCCGGCTCGTCGCCTACCCCGCGATGATGCTGCTCGTCCCCAGCCTGTGGTGGCTCGCGGCGCGACGCCGGCCGGCCGCCGACCGGCCGGCCGCGCCGTGGGCGGCGTTCGGCTGGGTCATGCTGCCCTTCCTCGTCGACGTCACCGGCAACACCCTCGACCTCTACGACCGGGTCTGGTGGTGGGACGACGCGAACCACCTCGTGAACTGGTTCTTCCTCAGCCTCGGGCTCGGGCTCCTCATGGCCCGCGCCGACGTCCGGCCGCGCTGGGCGCTCTGGCTCGCCGTCACGGGGACGGGCGCCATGCTCGCGATCGGCTGGGAGCTCGGCGAGTGGTGGACGTTCATCCGGCACGGCACCGAGCTGGCGACCGCGTACACCGACACGCTCGGCGACGAGGCCCTCGGGACGCTCGGCGCCGCGCTCGCCGGCCTGGTCGTCGTCCGGCGGTAGACAGCGCCGCCGGGGCCGCGAGACCACGCCACGAGACCAACGGCCCTCCAGATCCGCCCGCCCCACGCCGACAGGACAGCAGGAGTCCCCTCGACCGGCGGGAGGCACGATGGACCAGACGCGGATCGAGCAGCTGCTGCTCGGCACCGCCGCCGCGCTGCTCGTCGCCACCCAGGTCGGGCTGTGGTGGCGCTCCGGCAAGGCCGCCCCGCAGGCGACGTGGATGTCGGCGTCCACCCAGGCGAGCGCCCTCGCGGTCCTCGCCCTCTACCTCGCCCAGGCCGGGCTGCGCTCGGTGGCCGAAGAGCTCGGCCTCCTCTCCGTCACCGCCGCCGCCGGGGTCGTCAGCGGCACCCGGGCCACCCACCGGGTCGCCCGCGAGCGCGGCACGTCGTGGGCCCAGGCGCACCGGCACGGCCTGCGGTCGGCCGTCGTCGCCGTGGAGGCGGTCGTCGCGGCGGTCGCGGTCGCCCTGGCGGTCTCG
>JACRAB010000357.1 GCA_016213575.1 Actinomycetota bacterium | reverse complement strand
GGCCCTGCGCGACCTGCTCTCGACGCCCGAGCCGGTCGTCGTCGTGGAGAACGTCGACGTCCTTCCCGCGGACCTCCTGCGGCTGCTCGTCGAGCACGCGAGCTCGGGCGCCCGACCGCGGCTCGTCCTCACGAGCGGACCGCTCGACGCGCTGCCCGCCGCCGCCCGGCCGCTCGCCGCGCTCTGCCTGGACCGCCACGAGCTGCGCCCGCTCGCCGACCGCGGCACCGAGATGGCGGAGATCGCCGCGCGGGCGCTGCAGGACGTCGCGCCCGGGTCGACCGCCCGGCTCACGCCGTCCGTCATCGAGGCCCTCGCGGGGCAGCCGTGGCCCGGCGGCCTCCACGAGCTCCAGGCGGTCATGCGGCACGTCGGGCGGCACCGCACCGTCGGGGACGTCGTCGTCGCCGACCTGCCGTCGTCCCACCGCAGCGCGACGAGCGGGCGCAGCCTGTCGGCCCTCGAGCGCGCCGAGCGGGACGCGATCGTCCGCACCCTGCAGGCGCACGGCGGCAACAAGGTCCGCGCGGCGGCCGAGCTCGGGGTCAGCCGGACGACGCTCTACGCGCGCATGCGGTCGCTGCGGATCAGCGAGGTCTGAGCGCTACGGTCTGCTGGTGAGGTCGGGCCGGTGATCGTGCGCCGCGGCGCCGCGGGCGACGCCGTCGCGCTGGGTCGGCTGCGGCTTCGCGCGGTGCAGCACGGCAGCGCCGAGGTGACGCCGGACGGCGAGGCGTTCGTCGCGTGGTTCGCGGGCTGGTTCCGGGCGCACCTGGGCACGCACGTGCCGTTCGTCGCCGAGGAGGACGGCGCGCTCGTGGGCGTCGCATGGCTCGCCCTCGCCGAGCGGGTCCCCGGCGAGACCGGGCGACTGCGGCGGTGCGGCGACGTCCAGGCGGTCTACGTCGTCCCCGAGGCCCGCGGCCGCGGCGTGGCCTCGGCCGTGGTGCGGGCGCTGCTGGCCGACGCGGCGGCGACCGGGCTCGAGCACGTGACGGTGCACGCGAACGAGGCCGCCGCCGGGGTGTACCGACGGGCCGGGTTCGAGGGCGACGCGATGTGGCTGCGGTGGGCGCCTGCGGGGTGAGACGGGCCCGTCACCGGTGGACGAACTCGGTGATCAGCTCGGCGAGGCGCTCGGGCCGGTCCCAGCAGACGAGGGTCCTGGAGCCCTCGACCATGACGAGCTCGGCCGTCGGCACCTCCGCGCAGAACCGTTGCGCCAGAGCGGGGACGAACACCTTGTCGTCGGCACCCCAGGCGACGAGGAACGGCAGGCTCGTCGTCCGCAGCGCCGCGGCCGCCGCGTTGGTGACCCTAGGGCCGAAGCCCTTGATGACCTTCGCGGCGTCCCGGCGGACGGCCCGGTCCGCGAGCAGCGCGTCGGCCCAGCGGTGGATCTTCACGCCGTCCACCTGGTTCGTGAGCCGGCCGAACACGAACGGCAGGCGCCAGAACGCCCTGACCTTGAGCGTGCGGGCCGTGAGCGCCAGGCCGCCGGGGACGTACGGCAGGACCTTGAAGTAGCTGAACATCCGCGGCGGGAAGGCGTCGTACATGTCGCAGTTCGTCAGCACGACGCGAGCCAGCCGCTCCGGGTGGTTCGCGGCGACGACCTGGCTGATCGCCCCGCCGCTGTCGTTGCCGACCAGGGTCACGTCGCGCAGGTCGAGGTCGTCGAGCAGGTCGGCGACCGCCCGGGCCAGCCCCGCGGCGGACAGGTCGGCGTCACGGTCCGCGGGCAGCCGGTGCGCCCCCATCGGCAACGTGGGCAGGATGCAGCGGAACCCCGGAAGGAGCGGTGGCATCCGGTCCCAGTGCGACGCCTCGGCGAGCACGAGGTGCAGGAAGACGAGGACCGGGCCCTCGCCGACGTCGCGGTACTCGACGGGGCCGAGGTGCGTGCGGGCCACCTTCGGCGCGGGCCAGGCGTCGGCGGAACGGTCGGTCTCGGTCATGGCTGCCTCCCGGAGGGTGTAGCCCGTACTACATCACATTCTTGTAGTCGGCACTACACCAGCCGGATGCCACCCGCGGCCCGCCCGCTACACCACGCGGTGCGGACCGGGCGCCGAGTCTCGGGTGCGGCGGATCAGGTCGTAGCCGCAGGTGTCGCAGCGGACCACGCCGTCGACGAGGCCGGCGCTGCACTCCGGGCAGGACGTCACCGCCTGCCGGGTCCGGAACAGTCGCTTCAAGAAGGTGCCCATCGTCACCGTGCCTCCGGCTCCGCGGCGCCCGCGACCTCGTGGCCGGGACAGGTCGCCGCGATACCTCCAGGAGACACCCTGGACGGCGGAGCGGACAGGTGCGTTGGTCCGCCGCCTCCGCGTCGGTCCGCCGCCTCGCCCGGCGCTCAGCGGGCGAGGTACTCCAGCGCCTTGTCCCGGGCCGGGAACGCCAGCGCACCGAGGCCGCCGGCCATGAGCTGCAGGCCGCGCACCACGGAACGGCCGATGCCGCTCACGCCGACGAAGGCCACCTTCGCCCCGGCGGGGTCCATGCGCTCGCGGTAGGCGTGCTTCACGGCGTCGAGGAAGTCGGGGTGCGGGCGGTCGTTCGGGTCGACAAGGATCAGCACCCGGGCACCGTGACCGGCTGCCTCGACCTCGCCCACCTGCTGCTCGAGCAGCGTCAGCATCTCGTCCTTGGACAGGCCGCCGCGGTAGTCCACGCACAGGAACCGCAGCCCGTTCTCCTCGAGCCACTCGCACCGCATTCCGACCTCCGTCGATCGCTCCGTCGTCCGGATGATCGTCAGCCGACGTGGCGTCCTTGAGCCGGGTAGCCGAGGTGGGCGAGCAGCGGGTCGTGCAGCGCCGCGTTCGAGTACAGCCCGCCGCCCCGGTCGCCGGCCCGGCCACCGGTCCGGTCGCTGAACCGGCCGCCGGCCTCCTCGACGAGGAGGATCCAGGGCGCGTGGTCCCAGACGTGGTACCCCGCGGCCCG
>JACRAB010000356.1 GCA_016213575.1 Actinomycetota bacterium | reverse complement strand
GTGTTCACCGTCGCACCGGTCACGGCGTCCCCGGGGCCGACGTCGACGGGCACCGGCTCGCCGGTGAGGAGCGACTCGTCGAGCGCGCTCGTGCCGTCGACGACGACGGCGTCCGTGGCGACCTTCTCGCCGGGCCGGACGACGAACAGGTCGCCGACCGCGAGCCGGTCGACGGGCACCCGCTCCTCGGTCCGGGTGCCGTCGTCGCCGACGCGCAGCTGGGCGACGTCCTTGGCGCCGAGCTCGAGCAGCGCGCGCATCGCGGCCCCCGAGCGGCGCTTCGCGCGCGCCTCGGCGTACCGGCCCGCGAGCAGGAAGACCGTGACGACGGCCGCGACCTCGAGGTACAGGTCTGCACCGCCCATGGCGCGCATGGCCGCCATGTCCATCCGCATGCCCGTGCCGACGTCACCGCTCGCCGTGAACAGCAGGGCGTACAGGGACCACAGGTAGGCGGCGGTGACGCCGAGGCTGACGAGGGTGTCCATCGTCGTCGCGCCGTGCCGGGCGTTGACGACGGCCGCGCGGTGGAACGGCCAGGCGCCCCACACCGCGACGGGCGAGGCGAGGGTCAGGGCGATCCACTGCCAGCCGTCGAAGGTCAGCGCCGGGACCATCGACAGCACGAGCACCGGCAGCGCCAGGGCGGCGCTGACGAGCAGCCGCTGCCGCAGGGCTTCGAGGTGGGCGTCGGCGGCGTCGGTCACGGGCGCGGACGACGGGCCGCCGGTCGCGAGGTCGGGCTGCGGCGGAGCGGGCGGCGGCGGGAGGGTCGCGCCGTACCCGGTCCGCTCGATCGTCGCGACGAGCTCGTGCGGGTCGAGGCCCGCGGGGAACGACACGTGCGCGTTCTCGGTCGCGTAGTTCACGGACGCCGTGACGCCGTCCATCCGGTTGAGCTTCTTCTCGATCCGGGCGGCGCACGAGGCGCAGGTCATGCCGGAGACCGGCAGGTCGAGCGTGACGAGCGGGACGACGGGCGCCGGGGCGGCCGGCGGTGTCGCCGCGGTCGAGGGCGTCGCGGGCGGCGGGGTGTCAGTCGTCGACGACGGCATAGCCGGCCTCGTCCACGGCGGCCTTGACCGCCTCGCCGTCGAGCGGGGCGTCGCTGGTGACGGAGACGTTCGACGTCCCGCCGGCGACGAGGTCCACGGTCACGTCCCGGACGCCGGCGAGCTCCTTGAGCTCCTCGGTCACCGCGTTGACGCAGTGCGAGCAGGTCATGCCGGCGACGTGGACGACGGTGGTGGTCACTTTCGGTCTCCTCGTTGAGCGTGGTGGTTCGGTGATGCGCGGGCGCCCGTCAGCTGCGGACGAGCCGGGCGATCGCGTCGGCGGCCTCGCGGACCTTGGTCGCCGCGGCCTCGTCGGACTCCCGGGCGGCGTCGACGACGCAGTGGCCGACGTGGTCCTCGAGCAGGCCGAGGCTCACGGCCTGCAGCGCCTTCGTGACGGCGGCGACCTGGGTGAGGATGTCGATGCAGTAGACGTCCTCCTCGACCATCCGGTGGATGCCGCGGACCTGCCCCTCGATCCGCCGCAGGCGGCGCAGGTAGTCGTCCTTGGAGCCCGAGTAGCCGGCCATGACCCTCCCTCGACTGTGGTCGCTGTCGTCCGGGCCAACACCATACCCCCGCAGGGTATTTCCACCCGGGACGGTGGTCCCACCGCCGGAGCGCGACGAACCGAGCCGCAGGCCGCTCTACAATTCACCTACTTTACATTAGGCTAATCCAAAGTAGGCTAATCACATGACCGTCCCCGTCCACCGCTGGCCCGCCGCGGCAGAGTTCCTCGACCGCGACGCCGAGCGCGCCCGCCTCGAGCAGTGGTGGGCCTCGCCGGACAAGGAGCCGCTGAGCCTCTTCGGCCGCCGTCGGGTCGGCAAGAGCTGGCTCTTCCGTCGCTTCGCGGACGGCAAGCCCGCGGTGGTCCTCGTCGCCGACCGCCTCGCCGCCGGCCAGCAGTGGACCAACCTCGCCGTCCAGCTCGAGGCCCCGCTCGGCGTCCGGCCGCAGCTCGACGGGATCGCCGACCTGTTCCGGGTGCTCTACGCCCTCGGTCGCGACGAGCGCGTCCTCGTCGTCGTCGACGAGCTGCCCTACCTGCTCGGGACGTCGGCCGCCGAGCAGCAGGCGAACCTCAGCGCCGTCCAGGCGGTGATGGAGGCCGAGCGCGACACGTCGTCGGTCAAGCTGCTCCTCACCGGCTCGGCCGTCGCGCAGATGGAGTCGCTCCAGGCCGAGCGCAGCCCGCTGCACGGCCGCCTCGTCCCGATGCCCCTGCGCCCGCTCGGGTTCGCCCAGGCGCTGCTCTTCATGCCCGACCTGGACCCCGTCGACCAGGTGACCCGGTTCGCCGTCACCGGCGGGATGCCGCGCTACCTGCGCGCGCTCGCCGGCGGCGACCTCCTCGACACCGTGACGACGCACCTCATGGACCCGCTCGGTGCCTTCTTCAACGAGCCGCGGACGATTCTCGCGACCGAGCTGCGCGAACCGTCGGTCTACTTCTCGGTGCTGTCGGTGCTCGCGACGAGGCCGCAGTCGGTCACCGCGATCGGCGAGGTCCTGCGGATGCCGACGAACGAGGTGACGCGCTACCTCGACGCGCTCGCAGGGCTCCAGCTCGTGAGCCGGAGCCGGCCGGTCGGCGCCCGCCCCGACGCCCGGAACACCCAGTGGCGCTGCGAGGACCACTTCGTGCGCTTCTGGTTCCGCTTCGTCCAGCCGCGTCAGGCCGAGCTCGAGGCGGGGGCGGACCCGGCCTCGATGACCCGGGCGACCGTCCCGCCCCACCTCTCGGACCACACCGCGCCCGTCTTCGAGGAGGTCGTCGGCGCCTGGGTCCGGCAGCGGTTCGCCGGCGCGGCCACGGAGGTGGGCCGGTGGTGGGGCCCCGCGGTCCACGCGAGCCGGGCGTCCCGCACCCGCTTCTCCGAGGAGGTCGACGTCGTCGGTCTCGACGGCCGGCGGGTCGTCGTCGCCGTCGAGGCGAAGTGGACGAACTCGCCGCTCGACGCGGGCGTGCTCACGGCGCTCGCCGACCACAAGCTGCCCGCCCTCGCACAGGCCGGGTTCGACGTGACGGGCTCCTCCCTCGTGCTCGCCTCGCGTTCCGGGTTCACGGACGGCGTCCGCGCGCTGGCCTCCGAGCGGGGCGACGTCACGCTGGTCACGGCGGCCGACCTCGTGCGCGATCTCTATACTCGGCCGCCACAGTGACCATCGGCCCCGGGGGACCGCCGACGTGAACTTCAGGGTGACCGTGCAGGACCCGGGCACCGGGGCCTCCCGCACGGTCGAGGTCTCGGCGGCCCCGGAGTCGTCCGTCGCGTCCCTGCTCGCAGCGCTCCCGCTCGGCGGGCCGGGCGCCGCGTGGTTCGTCGGCGCCGCCTGGCTCGACCCCGCGTCGACCGTCGCCGACAGCCCGCTCGTCCCCGGCGCCGTGCTCTCGCTCGGCGCCCCCGGCCCCGACCCCAGGGCCCTCCCGCACGGCGCGGTCGGTGCGCTGCGCGCCCTCGACGGCCCGGACGCGGGCGCCGTGCACTGGCTCGCGATCGGCCGGCACGAGATCGCCCGGCGCCGGGACGCGTCCGTGCCGCTGCGCGACCCCGACGCGAGCCGCACCCACGCCGAGATCCGGCTCGAGCCGAACGGGACGGCGTCCGTCGCCGACCTCGGCTCCGCGAACGGCACCCGGGTGGACGGCGTCCCGCTCGCCGGCGGCACCGCGGCACCGCTCGCGCCGGGTGCCGTGCTCGAGGTCGGGGCGGGCCTGTTCGAGTGGGTCCCCGTCGGCCCGCCGCCGCCCCCGCCCGTGCGCAGCCCGGACGCCCGGCTCGACATCGACCGGGCCTTCGCCGCGAGCCCGGCGATCGTGCCGGTCCGGGTCCGGATGCCGCAGCCCGTCGAGCGCAACGCCTCGTCGAAGGCGACCGCGGTGACGACGGCCGTCGTGCCGCTCGTGCTGGGCGGCGTCATGGCCGTCGTCCTCGACTCGCCCGCGATGCTGCTGCTCGGCCTCTTCGGGCCCGTCGCGTGGGCGGCGCAGGCGTTCTTCGACCGGCGCAGCCGGGCCGCGAGCCAGGCCCGGTTCGACGCCGCGAAGACCGCCGCGCAGCAGACGATCGCCGCCGCCGTGACCGCCGAGGAGCGGGCCCGCCGCGCGGCCGCCCCCGACGTCCACGACGTGACGCTCGCCGCGACCGGGCGCCGTCGCGGGGTGTGGCCGCGCAACGCCGACTCCCCGGACGGGCTCGTCGTCCGGGTCGGCACCGGGAGCCGCCCGGCGGCCGTCGAGTGCGAGGGCGAGGTCTGGGAGGGCTTCGTCCCGCCCGTCGTCCGCGGCGTCCCGGTCACCGTCGACCTGCGCGCCGCCGGGGTGCTCGGGGTGGTCGGGCCGGCGGCCGCCACCGCGGGCACCGCCCGCTGGCTCGTCGCCCAGCTCGCGACGCTGCGCTCGCCCGCCGACCTGCGGCTCGTCGTCGTCACGGCCGACCCCGCCGGCGCGGACGACCTCGCCTGGACGGCGTGGCTCCCGCACCTCGACCCCGGCGAGGACGGCGCCGTCCCGGTGCTCGTCGGCAGCACGGACAGCACCCGCCGGGACCGGATCGCCGAGCTGCGCGACCTCGTGACCCGCCGCAAGGACGCCGCCCGCGGCAGCTTCGACGGCGGCCGGCCGGCCGGCGCACGGTTCGGCGAGGACGTCGTCGTGGTCCTCGACGGGGCGCTCGCGCTGCGCAAGCTGCCCGGCATCGAGACCGTCCTGCGGGAGGGGCCGGAGGTCGGCGTCTGCACGATCGCCGTGGACCGGCAGAGCCTCAACGAGATGCGCGCCGAGTGCGCCGTCGACGAGACCGGCGTCGTGCGGCTGACCCGCTCGCGCGTCGAGGAGCCGGTCACCGCGCACGCCGAGCAGATCTCCGCCGCGGACGCCGAACGGGTCGCCCGGGCGCTGTCCCCGCTGCGCGACCGGCTCACGCTCGCCGCCGCGGAGCGCGCCGTCCCCTACCCCGTGCGGTTCCTCGACCTGCTCGGGATCGCCCGGCCGACCCCGGACGACGTCGCGCGGGCCTGGGCGCGCACCCCGGGCCCGTGCACGAAGGTCGTGCTCGGTGCCGACGCCTCCGGCCCGGTCACCGTCGACCTCGCCGGACAGGGCCCGCACACGATGCTCGGCGGGGCGACGGGCGCCGGGAAGAGCATCCTGCTCCAGACCCTCGTCACCTCGCTGCTCATGGCGAACCGGCCCGACGAGCTGAACCTCGTGCTCGTCGACTTCAAGGGCGGCAGCGCGTTCCTGCCCTTCCGGCGCTGCCCGCACGTCGTCTCGCTCATCCGCTCGACGGGCGAGACCGCCGCCGACGTCTTCGACGCCGCCGCCGCCGAGCGGGTGCTCGCGTCGGTGCGCGCCGAGGTGCGGCGCCGGGAGTCGATGCTCGCGCGGTTCGGCGGCGAGATCGACGAGTACTGGCGCTCCCGGGGCGCGGCCGGCTGGGAGCCGCTGCCCCGCCTCGTGCTCGTCTTCGACGAGTTCGCGCGCGTGCTCGAGACGTCGCCGAACTTCCTCGTCGAGCTCGTCAACGTCGCCGCGAAGGGCCGCTCGCTCGGGATGCACCTCGTGCTCGCGACCCAGTCCCTCCAGGGCAAGCTCTCGCCCGAGCTGAAGAACAACATCGACCTGCGGATCACCTTGCGGCAGAACGAGCCCGCCGACAGCGTCGAGGTGCTCGGCGTCCCGGACGCCGCGTCGATCCCGGGCCGGCTGCGCGGTCGCGGGATGATCCTGTGCACCAAGGACGAGACCCGCACGCCGACGCTCTTCCAGTCCGGCTACCTCGGCGACCCGCCGCCGACCGGCCAGGCGCCCCCGGCGCACGTGCGGCTGCTCGACTGGACGACGCTCGGCGAGCCACGGCCCGCCGACGCGACCGGGCCGCGCGGTGAGCGGACCGACCAGGTGCTCGCGATCGAGGCGATCGAGCAGGCGTCGGCGGACCTCGCCGCGCCGCACCCGTTCCGGCCGCTGCTGCCGGCGCTGCCCGTGCTCCTGCCGCTCGCCGACCTGCCGGCGCGGGCCACCGAGCCGGTCGCCGCGACCGCCGTCCCGTTCGCTCTCGTCGACGTGCCGGACCGGCAGTCCCAGCCGGCCGCCGTCCTCGACCTCGCGGGCACCGACCGGCTGCTCGTCGCCGGCGGGCCGCAGTCGGGCCGGACGACGGTCGCCGCGGCGCTGCTCGCGGGTATCGTCGCGTGGTGGCGTCCGGACGAGGCGCACGTGTACGTCCTCGAGCGCGAACCCGGTGGGCTGTCGGCGTTCGAGGCCGCCCCGCACTGCGGCGGCGTCGTCACACCGGGGGAGCCGGACCGGGTGCGCCGGTTGGTCCTGTGGCTCGCGGCGGAGGTGCAGCGCCGTGCCGTCGCGCGGTTCTCGGCGCCGCCCGGGCACCGCGACCCGTTCGTCGTGCTCGTCGTCGACGGCTGGGAGCACTTCGAGAACCGGGCCGACCCGATGTTCCAGGAGACCTCGCTGCTGCAGACACTGCGCGAGGTGATCCAGAACGGCCCGCCCGTCGGGGTGCACGTCGTCCCGATCGGCGGCCAGGACATCCTCAACGGCAAGCTGCCGGGCCTGTTCACCCAGCGCGTGCTCCTGCCGTTCCCCAAGGACGAGCTGCGCCGCTCGCACGCCCCGACCCGGACGGCGGCACCGCCCGTCCTGCCCGGCCGGGCGATCGACGGCGCGACCGGTGCACACCTGCAGGTGTCGGTGCCGGACGTCGCGGCGGCACTCGTGGCAGCCAAGGGGCACGGCGTCCGCGGTGACCTCGACCCGGCCCGGCTGCCCGTCGTCCTGCCCCGGCTTCCCGTGGCTCTCTCGCTGTCCGAGACGCGCGCCGCGGTCGGGCTCGACGACGCCGGTCGCGGCGCGGCGTGGGTGCCGCTCGGCGTCGGCGGCCCGGCCGTGGAGCCGGTCGGGATCGACCTCTTCGAGGCAGGTCCGCACCTGCTCCTCGTCACCGGGGTCGCGGGCACGGGGCGGACGTCGGTCGCCGCGACGGTCGCGCGAGGCCTTCGCGCGCAGGGGATCGGCGTCCTCGCGGTGTGCCCGCCGCGCTCGGGTCTGGCCGCGCTGCTGCCGGCCTCCGACCCCGGCGTGCGGGTCGTCACCGGCACGACCGTCGAGGACACGGTGCTGCGGGAGGCGGCCGCCGACCTGGAGGCAGCGCTGCCCGGCGGCCGCTACGCGGTCGTCGTCGACGACTGCGAGCAGGTCGTCGTCACCGCGGCGAAGGAGAACTGGGACGAGAAGCCGACGCTGCTCGCCGAGATCGCAGAGCCGGGCTCCCAGGGACGCCGCGCGCTCGTGCTCGCCGGCGACGCGCTGCCGATCGTCCAGGGCCAGCGGCGCGCCCTGGCGCGGGTCGTCGGCGAGGTCTTCACCTCGGGGGCGCGGTTCCTGCTCTGCCCGACCGTGCCGGCGGCCGCGCGGGAGATGGGCTTCCAGCTCGAGCCCGACCAGTTCTTCGCCGGCCCGCCCGGCCGCGGCCATCTCGCCGTCGGGCGCACCGTGACGCTCGTGCAGGGGGCCCGGCCGTGACGCCGTACCGCCAGGTGCGCGCGGTCTACGACGACGCGACGATCACCGTCTACCAGGCCTACCCGCCGCGCATCGCCGAGCCGGCGCTGGCCGCGGGCACCTTCGTCGCGCCGTTCAAGGTCGACCGGATGACGTGGGTCAAGCCCTCGTTCCTGTGGATGATGTACCGCTGCGGCTGGGCCGAGAAGCCGGACCAGGAAAGGGTTGTCGCCGTCCGCCTGAGTCGCGCGGGCTTCGAGGAGGCGCTGTCCCAGGCCTGCCTCAGCGAGTTCGATGCCGCACTGCACGAGTCCCACGACGCCTGGCGGGCCGCGCTGCGGGCCAGCCCGGTCCGGGTGCAGTGGGACCCCGAGCGCGACCTGCACTTCCAGCCGCTCGGGTGGCGCAGCCTGCAGGTGGGGTTGTCCGGTGCTGCCGTCCCGCAGTACGTCGGCGAGTGGATCGTCGGCCTCGACGACGTCACCCCGCTCGCGCGCGAGGTGCACGCACTCGTCCGCGCCGGCGACCTCGCCGCCGCGACGGCGCTGCTGCCGCCCGAACGCCCCTACCCGCTGCCGCCGGCACTCGTGAGCCGGCTCGGCGCGACGCCTCCCGATGCCTGACGGCAGACGCCGCGGCCTCAGGTGGATGCGCAGGAACCAGGACTCTCATGGCCGTTCCCGATCGCTGCCAGGGCGCACAGCGCTATCGCCTGACCGCGCGCTCCCGTAGGTCCGTGTGTGCAGGGTGCGTCGGCAGCGGTCGACTGGTGGCCCTGCTCCGTGGCAGCCGTCCGGACGACGTCCGAGTCAGACGGGGCTGTCAGTGGAGGGCGTCACGAGCCCGAGGACGAGGTCGCGCTGCAGCGGTGTCATCGCACCTTCCAGACCCCGACAGTCGACAGGGGTTGACGACACAGGACGTCATCTCGCCCCTGATCACGGCTCGACCGCCGAGCGCTCAGGCGCTCGTCGAAGGTGGGACGAGGTGATGCGCCCGTCCTGCAGCCGGTCCGGGTGCCGACGTCGCTCACGGCGTTGGCGGCGTCGGGCTCCATGAGCTCCCCGGGGCCAGTTGCGGGAACACCTCGGAGAACGGCAGGAGGGCGCCGTGGTTGGTGTCCAGCAGGCCGTCGAACCCGTCGAGGATCTCCAGAAGCAGCCTCCGCAGGCAGGCGTCATCCGGGTACTCGACTGTCACAGCGACGGCGTCCGCACCCAGCGCGGCACGGATGACGGACAGCTCGTCGTCCTCGAACTCGTCGATCACGCTGCCCGAGGCATCGATCCCGAACCGGCAGCCGTCGCGCTCCAGGCGGTCCATGAAGTCCGCCGGGATGTACGAACCCGAGGCCCTGATGCGCTGGTGCAGTGCGGCACCACGGTCGGAGGACACCAGAAGAACGACGGTGGGGCGCACGGTGGATGCCTCCTAGCAGCGCTTCACGGAGCGAGGATGCTCAACAAGACTGCCTTGTCGCGGGTGACGAGAAGGCCGGCGCGTTCCAGCGATGTGATGACGGAACCACGAGCATCTGGAAGATACGCGATGACGGGGTAGTCGGTGAGCGCGCTCGTCGTGAGCATCTGCTTGAGAGCGCCCTTGCCCGTGCCCGACTTGACCTGGACCACGGCGTTGCGCGTCACGATGTCGAAGTCGGTCAAGGGGCTGCCCGCGGGCCCGATGATCTCGATGCCTTGGGCACGGACGTGACCGGGGTAGAGCCTCTCGATGTCCCTGACCAGTTCGGGGACCAGCGGGTCGTCACCCTTGCCGATGAGATGGGTGACCTCGTTGAGCGCTGCGCCGTACTCCGTCAGCCCCAACGGGTCGGTCCACGCCGTCGGGTTGCCGACGTACGTCGCGGGATTCGGTGACCCGACGAGCCCGAGCGGGTCGATGCTGGCGTACCGTCCCGTGTCGGGGTCGTAGTGCCGGAAGTAGTTGTACGCCAGGCCGGTCTCGTCGTCGGTGTACTGGCCGGGGAACAGCAGCAGGCAGGTGACGGTCGTCCCGTCGGCGGCCGGAGCGTCGAGCGGGGCGCCCCAGATCGTCGTCCGGCGGGACCACGCGACGGTTCCGTCGGGGGTGACGAGGTCGGTCGGGGCGCCGACGAGGTCGGTGACGATCGCGTGGAACCGCTCGTCGTACCAGGCCTGTTCGTGCGGGCCCCGGTCGTGCGAGGGCAGGTCCCGTTCGGTGCGGGTGCGCTGGGTCAGCGGGGTGAGTCCGTCAGGGGAGTGGTCCCAGGTCGTGACGACCGGGTCGGTGCCGGCCATGGTGCGGGTCTGCTCGGCGAGCGTGGTGCCGTCCCAGGTGAACACGACGGACTCGACAGCGGTGCCGTCGTCGGCGAGGCGGTGCTTGCCGGTACGACGGCCCAGGGCGTCGTACGTGTAGCGCCACACGGTGCCGTCGGGGATGGTGCACGTGGCGAGGCGGTCGTGGACGTCCCACGCGTAGGTGTGGGTGCGGGCGCCGCCGGAGAGCAGCCGGGTGCGGCGGGTGACGAGGCGGCCGGCGTCGTCGTGGACGTACGTCGTGCGGCCGGCGCGGACGACGCGGGTGCCGATGTGCTCGCGGGTGCCGCGCGGGCCCTCGGCGGCGTCGGGGTCGGTGCCGTCCGAACCGTCGGTGCCCGGCCACACGGCGTCGGTGATGTTGCCGGCCGGGTCGTAGCTGTACTGCTCCGTGGCCGGCCCCGGACCCGTTGCGGCGGAGGTGATCCGGCGCAGCGGGTCGAGACCGAGGACCGTCGTGCCGGTGAGGTCCTCGACCAGGGTGAGGTAGCCGTCGTCCGCGTACCCGTAGCTGCGGCGCAGCACCGGGTCGCCGGCCGTGCTCGTGAGGGTCTGCGCGGCGAGCAGCCCGGACGTGTTCCAGGCCAGGTCGAGGACGGCGCCCGCGCCGAGGGTGCGGCTCGTGGGCCGGCCCGCCGCGTCGTACCCGAAGCGCACCAGCGGACCGGTCGTGCCGTCCTGGGTGCCGGTCAGCGTGACCGGACGGCCGGCGCCGTCGTACGCCCAGCCCGACGCGGCGCCGGACGGTGTGGTGCGCCCCGTCCGGCGGCCGGCCGCGTCGTACTGCGAGGCCAGCGTCCGCACGCCGAGCGGGTCGGTGGTCGTCTCGGCGACGACCCGGCCGACGGCGTCCCGGGCCAGCGCGAGGTCGGCGTCCGGGTTCGTCGCCCGCACGAGCCGGCCGGCGGCGTCGTAGCCGAACGTCGTCCGGACCGCGGCCCCCGACGGCGCCGCCGACACCTCGGCGACGACCGCGCCGCGCGGGTCGCGCTCGTACTCGAGGACCCCCGCCGCGCTCTCGCACCGCACGACCTGGCCCGCGGCGTCCCGGGTCAGGCTGCGGGTGCGACCGTCGAAGTCGGTCTCGGCGACGAGGTCGCCGCGCGGGTCGTACGCGTACCGCCACGTGAGGCCTAGCGGGTCGGTCACGGCGACGAGGCGGCGTTCGGTGTCGTACGCGTACCGGGTCGTCGCGCCGTCCGGCGTCGTGACCTCGGCGGGCTGGTCCCACGCGGTCGGCACGACCCGGGTGACGCCGCCGACCGGGTCGGTCGCCTCGCGGAGGTTGCCCTCGGCGTCGTAGGTCCACGTCCAGCGGGCGCCGTCCGGGCCGACCCGCTCCCGCAGGTGCCCCTCGACGGTCCAGGCGACCCGGGTCGTCGCCCCGGCCGGGTCGGTCACGGCCACCGGGCGGCCCAGGGCGTCCCGGGTCACGGACGTCGTCGCGCCCGTCGGGTCGACGACCTCGAGCGGCAGCCCGGCCGGGTCGCAGGCCACCCGGGTCGTCGCGCCGACCGGGTCGGTCACCGTGACGAGGTGCCCGGCGTCGTCCCACCCGAACGCGGTCGTCGCCCCGGTCGGGTCGGTCTGCTCGAGCAGCAGCCCGCTCGCCGCGTCGTAGCGGCTCGTCCACGTCGCCCCGGTCGGGTCGGTCGCCGTGACGGGCAGCCCGGCGTCGTCGCGGCCGAGCCTCGTCACGGCGCCGTCCGGCAGGGTCACGGACGTCGCACGGCCGGCCTCGTCGTAGGCGTACCGGGTGGTCCGGCCGAGCGGGTCGGTCGCGGCGAGCAGGTGGTTGCGGTCGTCCCACTCCTGCAGCCAGACGCCGCCGAGCGGGTCCTGGCGCCGCACGATCTGGTGGGCCGCGTTCGCGGTGAAGACCGTCGTCCGGCCGAGCGAGTCGGTGAACCGCGCGGACGTCGTCCCGTCCGGACCGGGGGAGTCGTCGTAGCCGATCCGCGCCCGGAGCACCCCGTCGGTGCCCTCGGCGGCGTAGCAGCGGCCCTGCTCGTCGTACCGGTACGCGTACCAGGTGCCGTTGCGGTCCTCCCAGCGGACGACGCGCCCCACGTCGTCGTACGCGTACCGCATCGCGGTGCCCGAGGAGTTGAACACGTGGGTGAGCCGGCCCGCGGTGTCGTACCCGTACCGGGTGACGACCACGTCGGCCTCGGCCGGTCCGGCGGCCTCGTCGGTGTCGTCGGTGTCGCGGCCCTCGACGACGAGCGCGGCGATCCGCCCGTCGACCGTCTCGACCCGCACCCGGTACGCCGTCCGGCCGGAGCCGTCGACCGCGACGATCCCGGTGAGCCAGCCGTCGGCGTCGTAGCGGTACTCGGTCCGCCGCCCGGCCCGGTCCGAGATCGCGACGACCGGCAGCGCGGTCACCCCGGCGACCCCGCCCACGGCCGAGAAGTGCTCCGTGAGCCCGGACACCGGGTCGTGCACCGAGTACGTCTCGACGACGCCCGCGAGCGGGTCGGGGACCGCGGTCCGGGTCAGCAGCAGCCGCGGCCCGTGCGAGCACTCCACCGCGACGCCGTCCGGGGCGGGCGGGAAGAGCAGCACGAGGCCGTCGCCCCCGGTGTATGCGACACCGGTGTCGTCGACCTCGAGCCGCCGGTCCAGGCTGGTGTTCCAGGCCGGCCCGAACCGGTGGCCGACCTGGTACGACGACTGGTGGATCCGCCGGACGGCGACCGGCGGTGCCCCGGGCCCGACCGGCAGCGACAGGTCGACGGCGTCGACGAACATCTCGCCGGTCGCGAGGTCGATCGGGTCGGCCTCGAACGCCCGGCAGATGACCGCGCGCGCGAAGAGCCCCGGCTCCCGGGCCGCACCGCGCAGCCCGCCGGCGATCTCGAGCCCGTGCGGGATCGCCGTCCGGAGCCCGAACGCGCCCTCGCCGAGCAGCTTCCCGCCGCCCGCGCGCAGCGCCGGGACGAGCGCCCGCGCCCCCTCGGCGAGCGCGCCGGGTTTGAACGGGATGACCCCGAGAACGGCGAGGCCGACGTCGAACAGTGACGCCTCGCCCTTGAGGTACTTGTCGACCTTGTCGGCGAGGATCACCGCCCCGGCCGCGATCGACGCCGCCATGATCGCCCAGCCGAGCGGTCCGGACACGAACAGCGCCACGACGCCCGCGACGAGCGCGACCTTCTCGCACAGCGACACGAAGTCGTCCCAGGACCGGAACGGCGCGCTGACCTTGTCCCAGGCCTTCTGCCACCACGACTTGTTCGCGATCCCCGAGTCGTGCAGGGCGTCGTCGATCTCGTCGACGCAGGCCCGCTCGGCGTCGCCGCGCAGGGCGGCCGCCTCCCGGGCCAACCGGGCCGCACGGGCCTGGTCGGCCTTCGCCGACACCGCCCGTGCGACCGCCGCCCGGACCTGGCTGCGGGTGCCCTCGTCGAGGCCGGCGGTCGCCGCGTCGGCCTGCGGCACGCTCAGCCCGTGGCTGCCCCACGGCAGCGTCGTGCCCGCCGGCAGCGCGGCGTCCGCGCTGCGCCGCGCCCACCAGAACCGGTCCTGCGCGTCCGAGCCCGCGCTCAGCGCCGTCCGCGCCTTGCCCTGCGCCTCGTCGAGCCGGGTGGCGAACCGGCCCAGCGCCGCGGCGCAGCCGCGGTAGGCCTTCTCCAGCTTGCCGAGCTCGTCGGGGAGCTCGGCGAACTGCTCCACGTACGCGCCCGCGTAGTCGCCGCGCATGCGCAGCGGCCCGCCGGACACGTCCGACGCGACCGTGCGCAGCCGGTCCCGGTTCGACGCCGCGAGGTCCGCGTACCCGGACAGCCGCGCCGCGAGCGCGCGCACCCCCTCGACGTCCCCGGGGCACGGGTCGGTACCGAGGTCGACGAGCGACCAGTCGGCCGTCACGGACACGGGGCTCCCCTCACGCCGGCCTCACGAGGCACGGCCCGGCCGTCAGCCGAGCGAGCTGCCGAGCGAGCTGTCGAGCTCCTGGTGCTTCGCGACGACCTGGTCGAGGAACGACTTCATGCCGCCGAGGCCCTCGAGGACGTTGCGCGCGCCGTTGTTCCACTGGTCGTACGACGCGGCGAACTTGCCCGACGCGAGCTCGGTCTTGAAGCCCGACTGCACGAGGTTGTCGATCATCGCCTTGAGCTGGCTGACCTGGTCCATCATGTTCTGCTGCGCGGTGTTCAGCCGGCCTGCCGCCGAGGTGACCTCGGCGTAGGTGACGTTGATGCTCGCCATGACACGTCCTCTCATCGGTGCGCGGAGCCGCGGGTGCGGACCGCTGTCAGGTGTCGCTCCCCGGTGCGGGGTCGGTGCGTTCGGGGTCCGTCGGGACGGCCCATGCGAAGGTGCCGCTCACGGCGTCGAAGAGGTCGAGCAGCGCGTCGGCGATGCTCGCCTGCGGGCTCGTCAGGACGACGTCGACGACGCCGCCGCCCGGGGCCGGCACGAGGGTGTGCATCGCGACGAGGTCGGGGGCGGCGTCCGGGCCGCCGTCCCGGTCGGCGGCGTCCGCCTGCAGCCGGCCCACCGAGGTGACCCGGACCGCCGGGCCTGCCGGCAGGTCGACGAGGCCGACGCGCCGCCAGGTGCCCGGACCCTCGGCGCCCTCGTGGGCGGTGACCGACGCGGCGATCTCCTCGACGGTCTGCAACGGGTGCAGCGGGTCGCCGTCCGTCCGGAAGACCATGAGGGAGGCGAGCAGCGGGCCGCCCGCCGCGACCGGGTCGACGCCGACGGCGCACATGAGCGCCCCGCGGGCCTGGGCGTCCTCCGCGACCTCGCGGAAGAGCGCGAGCAGCGCGGCCCGGTGCCGGCGCAGGCCGGGCTGGGTCGCGATCCGGGCGTCGACGATGCGGGCCAGGTCCGCGGTCCGGGTGGCCCGCCACGCGTCGAAGCGGAACCAGGACGGCGGCACCCGCACCGTGAACGCGGGAGCGGCCTCCGGCGACGCCTCCGCGGCGGTCCCGAGCGTCATCGCGGCCCCCTCGTCGGGGCGCCGCCGCCGGGCGCCGCGCCGTCGCCGTTGGTCGTGAGCGCGCCGGCGAGGCCCTCGTCGAGCGACTCGGCGCCCTCGGCGAGACCGTTCATGAGACCGATGCCGCGCTCGAGGAGCTTGTCGAGGAGCTTGCGGTTGTCGGAGGAGTCCTTGAAGAACCGCTGCAGCGCACCCTCGACCTTCTCCGACCCGGTGGAGCCGTCCGCGACGGTCGCGCCGAAGCCGTTGAGCGCCGTCCGGATCGTCGTGAGGTCCGACGCGACGGAGCGCGCGGCGGCCGTGTCGACGCCGAAACCGTCTGCCATGTCCCCCCGATCACGACTCGTCGCGGATCGTGGTGGGTCCCCGCGCCGTCAGCAGTGGATCACCCTACGGCCGTCACCCAAGGCGATCAAGTGACGCTAGCGTGGGCGGTCGGTGCCGTGATGTGGTGGCTGTGCGTGATCCCGCCGCCGGCGCCGGCGCACGGGGAGTGACCAGTCAGACCGTTCGACCTGGGGTGGGGACGTGGACTTCGGCGACAAGTACGTCGGCGCCGTCCCCGTCGGGCACGGCGCCGCGGGCACCGTCTACCGGGCCCGGTCGGTGGCCTTCGGGCGGGACGTCGCGGTCAAGGTCTTCCACGGCACCCTGGACGACGAGCGGCTGCGGCGCGCGTTCCGGCGCGAGTGCGAGGTGCTCGGCGCCCTCGGCGGCCACCCCAACATCGTGCCCGTCCACGACAGCGGCCTGACGGCCTCCGGGCAGCCGTGGATCGTCATGGGCTACGTCGACCTCGGCAGCCTCCCGACCGGCAGCCCGCTGCCGCCGGGCGAGGCGGTCGCGGTCGCGCTCGCCGTCGCCGAGGGGCTGCGGGCGGCGCACGACCGCGGCGTCCTGCACCGGGACGTGAAGCCGCAGAACGTGCTCCGCAGCAGCACGGGGGCGGTTGCCCTGGCCGACTTCGGGATCAGCGTCCGGTCGGCCGACGAGGTCACCTCCGCCGCCTCGACCCCGACCTACGCCGCACCCGAGGTGCTGCGCGACCACACGGCGGCGTCGCCGGCGTCCGACGTCTTCAGCCTCGCCGCGACGCTCTACGCGCTCCTCGCCGGCCACCCGCCGCAGCCGCGCCGGCCCGGCGAGCCCGACCTCGTCCACCTCCAGCGGCTCGTCGGCGAGCCGGCGCCGCCGCTGCCGGACGGCGTCCCGCCGCACCTCGCGCGCGCCGTCTACACCTCTCTCGAGCCCGACCCAGTGCTGCGCACCCGCACGGTGCAGGCGTTCGCGGACGCCGTCCGGGCGGCGGCCGCCGCCGACGGCCTGACGCTCGCGCTGCCGGCGGGCCCGATTGCGTCCGGGGCCGCACCGGCCGGCACGACCGGCGCACCGCCGCTCGCGCCGCCGGTGCTCGCGCCGCCGGTGGTCCCGGAGCCGCCGCGGCCGCCCGTGCCCGACCTGCCCGTGTTCGCGGAGCCGACCCGCACCTCGGTGCCCGCCGTCGCCGCGCCGGTCACGCCGGTCGCGTCGCGTCGCCGGGGGCTCGTGGTCGCAGCCGCCGCGGCCGCTGCCGTCCTCGCCGTCGTCGTCGGCGTGGTGCTCGGGCGTCCCGGCGGGGACGCCGTCGTCACGGCGCCGGGCGCGTCACCGGTCGGGGTCACGGCGAGTGGCACCGCACCGGCGACCACCCCGGGCCCGTCGTCGCAGGCCGGGACGCCGCTCCCGTCGTCCGGTCCGTCGTCCGGCCCGTCGCGCTCCGCCTCGAAGCGCCCGACCGCGACGGGCACGACCGCCCCGAGGAAGAGGATCGAGGTCGCGGCCCCCGAGCCGACCCTCTCCCGAGCTGGGCGCACCGTCGACGTCACGGTCACCGTGCGGGTGGACGCACCGGCGACGTTCACGATGCTGCGGCTCATCGTCAAGGACTCGGCCGGCAACAGCGTGGGGGCGATCGAGAGCAAGGACGGCGCCCGCGTCACGTCGTCCGTCACGCTCGCCGGCTCGAAGACGATCCAGAAGCCCGGCCGCTACTACGCCCTCGTCCGCTACCTCGTGCCCGGCGGCCCGATGGTCGACGGCCCGACGAACGGCTTCACGATCCGGCCCTTCGACGCGAACGGGGTCTGGACCGACGAACCCCGGGTCGCGGTGGGCGGCGACGGCACGGTGACGCTCAACGGGCGGGTCGAGGTGACCCGCACGCTGCACTTCCAGGAGCTGCAGATCGCCGTCCGCGGCGCCGGCGACACCCAGGTGGACGCGGACGGCAACCCGCTCGACGTGGCGTTCCACCACGACAACACGACGGTGTCCGTCGACAAGTACTTCCAGGGCCGGCGCAGGTACGCACCCGGCACGTACCTCGCGAACGTCGCCTACATGCTCGCCGACGGCACGTGGCACAACGGCCCCCGGGTGTCGTTCACGGTCCCCTGACCCGCCCCGTCGTCACCGTCCTCTGGTGGGTTACGCACCCCAGAACGCTGTTCTGGGGTCGAGAACCCGCCAGAGGACGGGCGATCGCTACTGGACGTAGGCCTCCACCTGGAGCGACGGACGCTGCTCGACGGTGTCCGGGTCGAGCCCGGCCGCCCGCATCGCCCGGCGTCGCCGCAGGGTGTCCCACATCTGGTCGAGGTTCGTCTCGAGCTGCGCGAGCCGCTTGACCTCGACCTCCTCGCTGACCTCCCCGCTGTCGCGCAGGGCACGGAGCTTGCGCTCCTCGGCGACGAGTCCCTGGATGCAGTCCAGGATCTCCCGGTCTTCCATGGCGGCCTCCTCGAGGTGCTGCCCTCGGCCTCGGCCAGGCCTCCCGCGCAGCCCGGTCCGTCGCCTCGACGCTAGGTGCGCCCGCTGCTCCGAACGGGGGTACGAGGTCCCTACCCTGACCGCGTCGACGCAGGTCAGAGCGTGGTCGGCACCGAGGGTGAGCCGCTCGTCACATAAGGCTCGCGAGGTGGTTCAGCGGTCGAGGTAGGCCACGAGGTCGGCTGCGATCCCGGTGTACGTGCCCGGGGTGAGGTCGAGCAGGCGCTGCTGGACGTCGTCCGGCAGACCGAGCCCGAGGACGAACTCGCGCATCGCGGCGGCGTCGACCTTGCGGCCCCGGGTGAGCTCCTTGAGCCGCTCGTAGGGCTGGTCGAGGCCGTGCACGCGCATGACGGACTGCACCGCCTCGCCGAGCACCTCCCACGTCGCGTCGAGGTCGCGCGCGAGGGCCGCGGCGTCGACGTCGAGCCCGGCGAGCCCCTTGCGCGCGGTGTCGATCGCGAGCAGCGAGTGGCCGAACGCGGTCCCGACGTTGCGCTGCATCGAGGAGTCGGTGAGGTCGCGCTGCATCCGCGAGGTGACGAGGGTCGAGGCGAGGACGTCGAGGAGCGCGTTGCTCACCTCGAGGTTCGCCTCGGCGTTCTCGAACCGGATCGGGTTGACCTTGTGCGGCATCGTGCTGGAGCCGACGGTGCCCTGGCCGCGCACCTGCGCGAAGTAGCCGAGCGAGATGTAGGTCCAGACATCGGTCGCGAGGTTGTGCAGGATCCGGTTGAACCGCGCGACGTCCGCGTAGAGTTCGGCCTGCCAGTCGTGCGACTCGATCTGCGTCGTCAGCGGGTTCCACGTGAGGCCGAGATGCTCGACGAAGGTCCTCGAGACGTGCGGCCAGTCGGTCGCGGGGGCGCCGGCGACGTGCGCGGAGAACGTGCCCGTCGCGCCGTTGATCTTGCCGAGGTACTCCGCGCGCTCGATGCGGTGCAGCTGGCGGCGCAGCCGGTGCGCGAGGACGGCGAGCTCCTTGCCGAGCGTCGTCGGCGTCGCCGGCTGGCCGTGGGTGCGGGCGAGCATCGCGGCGCCGGCGTGCTGGCGGGCCATCGCCGCGACGTCGTCGACGAGCGCCGACGCGGCCGGCAGCCAGACCTGGGCGACGGCGCCCTTCACCATGAGCGCGTACGCGAGGTTGTTGACGTCCTCGCTCGTGCAGAACAGGTGGACGATCTCCCCGAGGTCGGCGAGCGACGTGCCCTCCATCCGCTTCTTCACGAAGTACTCGACGGCCTTGACGTCGTGCAGCGTGACCCGCTCGGTCGCCGCGATCTCGGCGACGGACGACGCGTCGAACGTCGCGACGACGTCCCGCAGCCGCGCGGTCTCGTCGTCCGTGAGCGTGCGCAGCCCCGGCACCGCGCCGGTCTGCGTGAGGTGGATCAGCCACTCGACCTCCACCCGGACCCGCTCCCGGTTGAGCGCCGCCTCGGAGAGGTGCTCCGCCAGCGGCGCGACCGCCGCCCGGTACCGGCCGTCGAGCGGGCCGAGCGGGGCGTCGAGGAGCGCGGGGGCGTCGGTCGGGCGGGCGTCCGTGGGCGTCGCAGTCACGTGCTCGATGGTCCCACGGGTGGGGCGGAGGTCGGACAGCGTCCTCTGGGCGGGTTGTGCACGAAGTGCGCCTGGACGCCGTCCTCTGGTGTCCAAAGCACGCCAACACTCACTTGAAGCGTGCTCTGCACACCAGAGGACGGCGGTCAGGTTGCTTTCACACCAGAGGACGCGGGCCTACATCCGCCGATACGTGCACAACCCGCCAGAGGACGGCCGGAGAGGTCACTGACCCACCACAGGACGGCGAACCGCCGCACCGGCCCGACCCGTGCCACCCGTGGCGCCTTCAGGCGAACGCCTCCGCTAGGCCCGGCAGGATCTCCTTGGCCGCCGCCTCGAGGAACGGCCCTTGGGCGTCGCCGCCGATCTGCACGAGCGCGACGTCGGTGTACCCGGCCTCGACGAACGGGCGGACGCCCTCGACGATCTTCTCGACCGAGTCGCCGCACGGGAGCTGCTGCGCGACGTCCTCGGGGCGGACGAACTGGGACGCCCCGGCGAACGCGGCCGTGCCGGGGAGCTCGGCGTTGACCTTCCAGCCGCCGGCGAACCAGCGGAACTGGTCATGGGCGCGCGCGACGGCGGCGTTCTCGTCGGCGTCCCACGACACGGGCAGCTGGCCGACCTTGCGCGCCGTGCCGGACGACGAGCCGGACGACGCGCGCGCGGCGTCCCAGCGCGGCCCGAGCTCTGGGTCGGGCTCGGTGGAGATCATGACGTCGGCCTTCGGGGCGAACGCGTCGACGGACTGCGGGCCGGAGACCGCGACGCCGATCGGGACGCGACGCTCGGGCAGGTCCCAGAGCTTCGCCGAGTTGACGTGGAAGTGCCGGCCCCGGTAGCTCACGTAGCCGCCGTCGAAGAGCGCGTCGATGATGTCGAGCGCCTCGCCCAGCATGTCGTGCCGGACGTTGACCGGCGGCCAGCCGCCGCCGACGACGTGCTCGTTGAGGTTCTCGCCGGCGCCGAGCCCGAGCGTGAAACGGCCGTCCGACAGCAGCCCGATAGTCGCGGCCTTCTGCGCCACGACGGCCGGGTGGTACCGCACCGTCGGACAGGTCACGTAGGTCATGAGCTCGAGCCGCTGGGTGGCCTGGGCGACCGCACCGAGCACGCTCCAGGCGTACGAGGAATGACCCTGGCTGTCGAGCCACGGGAAGTAGTGGTCGCTCATGACGGCAAAGGGGAAGCCCGCCTCCTCGGCCTCCGCGGCGAAGCGGACGAGATCGCGAGGGCCGGCTTGCTCGCACATGAGCGTGTATCCGATCTGCACCATATGCGCAGTCTCGGGGCGTGCGCTCGACCGGGCATCCGCGGATGGCCCGAGCGGTCGTGCACCGGTCAGACCGGCAGGCCCTCCGCAGGCAGCGCCTGCGTCGGCTGCGGGGCCCGCGCCGACTCGGCGAGCACGATCCCGGCGAGGACGACGGCCCCGCCGACGATCTGGACCGTCGTCAGGGTCTCGCCGATCGCGGCCCAGGCGACGAGCCCGGCGAGCGGCGGCTCGGCGGTGCCGACGAGGCCGACCCGGGTGGCGCCGATCCTGGTCAGCGCGGTGAGCACGAGGGCGAACGGCGCGAGGGTGCCGAGGACGACGACCCAGCCGACGAGCACCCAGGTCGGCACGAGCGGGCCGGTGCCGCCGCCCCGCAGGCCGACGTCGACCCCGAGCTGGGCGAAGGGGTAGGTCCACCACGGCTGGAGCAGGGCCCAGAAGACGGCCGCCGCGGCGAAGCTCCAGGACGCCAGCGACCAGGGGTCCCGCCGGGCCAGGCCGCGCTCGCCGAGCAGGTAGTACGCCGCCAGCGCGACCGCGGCGAGGCTCGCGGCGGTCACGCCGACGGCGTCGAGCGTCAGCCCGGCCCAGACCTGGGCGACGAGGGCGAGCCCGGCGAGGGTCAGGACGAGCGCGACCCAGATCCGGCCGCGGACCGGCTCCTTGCGCACGTAGCGCACCCACAGCGCGATGAGCAGGGGAGCGGTGAACTCGATGAGCAGGCTGATGCTCACCGGCATCCGGGTCATCGCCACGAGGTAGAGCCACTGCACCAGGGCGAGGCCCACGACGCCGTACACGCACACGAAGCCGAGCTCGCGCCGTCCGATCCGCAGCGATCCGGGGCGCCGCCACGTGGCGATGACCGCGAAGAGCAGCGCGGCGCCGAGGCAGCGGATCTCGACGAGCCGCAGCGACGAGAGCCCGGTCGCCATGACGAGCTTGCTCACGGTGCCGTTGACCGAGAACAGCGTCGCGGCGAGCAGGACGTAGCCGACTCCGACCCACGAACGCGCCCGGTCATGGGACGAATTCACGGACGGAGCGTAGGGCTTGGACATGCCGCAGGTCGCCGCCCGACCACGTGTCGGACGACGACCTGCGGTGCCGCTGTGCGGTTACGGCTGCGGCGGCGGGGGTGGCGGCGGAGCGTCGTCCGCGGGGGGCGGCGCGGTCTGCCAGGCCGGCGGCGCGGGAGCCTGCGGCTCGGGCGGTGCCGGCGGCGCCGGGTGCGGGACCGCCGGGGGAGCCCACTGCCCGGGCGGCGTGCTGCCGTCCTGCGGCGGTGCGACCGGTGCCCCCTGCGGGGCGCCCTGCGGTGCCGGGTAGCCCGGCTGCTGCTGCGGGTACCCCTGCTGCGGGTAGCCCTGGTCGGGACCCGGCTGCTGGGGGTAGCCCTGCTGGTCGTACCCCGGCTGCTGCTGCGGGTAGGCCTGCTGGTCGTACCCGGGCTGCTGCTGGGGGTACCCCTGCTGCGGGTAGCCCGGCTGGCCGTAGCCCTGCTGCGGGTAGCCGCCGGGCTGCTGCGGCGCCCCCGGGTAGCCGGGCTGCTGGGGGTAGCCCTGCTGCGGGTACCCGGGCTGCTGCGGGTAGCCCTGCTGGTAGCCCTGCTGCTCCGGTGCGGGGTACCCGCCG
>JACRAB010000355.1 GCA_016213575.1 Actinomycetota bacterium | reverse complement strand
GCCAACCCTTCGGGGGGCGGGCCGAGACGGTCATGTGTCGCCGCGCAGCCGAGGCACGGGCGACCGCGCGGGGACAGCTACGTGCGGCGGGTCAGGCGGCGGCGCAGGCGGGCGGCGGTGTCGCCGAACGCGGCGGCGCTCATCGCGAGGACCGGGGTGGTCCGCATCAGGGTGAGGTCCTCGACGAGGGTGGTGCCGCTGTCGAGGAAGCGCAGGACGTCGGCCGGGCGGTTGCGGGCGAAGAGGGTCGCGAGCAGGGCGGCGCCGCCGGTGCGGCCGGTGTCGAGGGCGCGCAGCAGGACGGCGTCCATCCACAGGTGACGGTGCGAGTAGGCCGCGGGCGGGGCCGGCGGGCGGCCGTCGAGCAGGGCCTCGGCGATCGCGTGCGCCTGGCGCTGCATCGCGGCGAACGTGTAGCCGGTCGAGGGGCGGGTCGCGCCGCCGGCGGTGCCGACCCGGAACCGGCCGGGCGCCGGGCGGGCGTCGAGGACGGCGTCCGACATGGGGATCGCGCCGTCCTCGACCTCCTCGACGACGGCGGCGGCCGCGGCGGCCGCACCGAACCGGGCCTCGAGGTAGCCGCGCAGCGCGGTGTCGTACTGCTCGCCGGTGAGGCGGGTGCGGGAGAACTCGGTGTACTCGACGAGCGCGCGCCGGTCGTCGAGCGGGAGGACGTAGCCGAAGCTCACGGCGTGGTGCGGCTGCGGGGTCGTGAAGTCCATGAGGACCGGGACCTGCGGGTCGAGGGCGCCCGGGCGCAGCGTCGCCGGGTCGAACGCCAGGGTCCAGCCGCGGAAGTGCTGCAGCCAGGCCGTGTTCGCCGGACGGCGCGGGGCGGCCGGGCGGGAGTCGAGCACCCAGCGCG
Source organism: Actinomycetota bacterium (assembly GCA_016213575.1). Taxonomy (GTDB): domain Bacteria; phylum Actinomycetota; class Actinomycetes; order Actinomycetales; family Kineosporiaceae; genus R-H-3. The sequence continues at coordinate 9,716 of JACRAB010000355.1, read as the reverse complement.
CGGACACCGTCCGGCCGTCCGTCGTCCGGACCTGCGACCCGGCGCCGGCCCGGGCGCCGTCCACGACCTCGTCCACGGCGGCGACGACCCGCTCCACGCCGAGGGAGACGAGCGCCTTGTCCGCGAGCGCGTAGAAGTCCGCCGAGCGGACCATGACGTACCGCAGCGGGTTCAGGTCGTGGACGCCGACCTCGCCGTCCGGGCCGACGACCTCGACGCGCCGCCACTGCCGGTGGACGGCGCCCTCGACGGCGGCGAGCACCTCGCCGTCCGGGACGTCCCAGAAGCACCACGTGCGGTCGGCCCCGGCGCGGACCACCGGGTCGACGAGCACCACCGACGGAACCGTGACGTCCTCGCCTGCGGCCCGTCGCCGGCGGGCCAGCCGGTCGAGCGCGACGACGACGGACAGCCCGGCGCCGCCCGCACCGAGCACCGCGACGTCGAACTCCGGCTCCCCCACAGGGCACAGCCTGCGGCATCGGGCCTGGTCACCGCACGGCGGGGCGGTCAGCTCGCATGCGACGGACCGGCCTGGCCCGGCACCTGGACGATCGCGGGACGCGGCGCCACCGGCTGGACGACGTCCGGCGGGCGGGCGACCGCGGCCTGCTCCTGCAGCAGGGCGAGCTGGACCGGGTCGGTCTGCGCCGGCGGACGACGGGTCGTGCGACGCCTGCGGGCGCGCTTGGCGGCGTACATCGCGGCGTCCGCCCGGCGCACGACGGTGTCGGCGGTCTCCCCCGGCCGGCTGAGCACCGCGCCGCAGCTCGCGACGACGACGACCTCCGCGCCGTCCACCGGGATCGGCACCCGCAGCGCCGCCTCGACGCGCCGCATGATCTCGGCGAGCGCGGCGGCGTCGACGACGTCCCCGGCGACGACGAGGAACTCGTCGCCCCCGAGCCGGCCCGCGGTGTCCCCGGCGCGGAGCACCCGGGTCAGCCGTTCGGCGACGGCGACGAGGAGCTCGTCGCCCGCGGCATGGCCGTAGCGGTCGTTGACGCCCTTGAAGCCGTCGAGGTCGAGGTAGATCACGCCGACCGGCAGCCCGGAGCGGGCGCCGCGGGCGAGGGCGTCCTCGAGCCGCTCGGCGAGCAGGGTGCGGTTCGCCAGGCCGGTGAGCCCGTCGTGCAGCGCGAGCCGGACGAGCCGCTGCTCCTCGAGGCGGCGCCGGGTCGTGTCGTCGATGTGGGCGAGGAGGTACGGCTGGTCCCCGAGGACGACGCGGACGGCGGTCGCCTCGAGCCAGCGCGGGGCGGCGTCCGGCGGGGCGACCGAGACCTCGGCCCGGGCGACGTCCCCGGTGCCCGCCCGGACCCGGCCGAGGTCGTCGAGCCAGCCGGTCGCCTCGTCGCTGCCCGGCGCGGCGTACCGGACGAGGTCCTCCAGGCTGCCGTCGTCCGGGTCGATCCCGGTGCCGACGAGCAGGTCGCGGAAGCTCGGGTTCACGTCGACGAAGCGGCCGCCCGGGTCGCACAGCGCGACCCCGACCGGCGCGTGCTCGAAGAGGGCCCGGAAGCGCTCGTCCCCGCCGTGCGGCGGCGCGCTCTCGGCACTCACGAGATCGACGACGAGCTCCGGTTCAGCCTTCTTCGTCATGGCGCCTCCTCATCCCCCGGGATGGCTCACAGTGATCGGCTGACTGCGATGAGTAGTTCACGCCAGGCTAACCACTGAAGCCCGGATCGCCCGGGATTGACTCGTGCTCCGTTCGGGTGACGGTCGGGCGGGTGTCAGTCCCCCGGCCCGAGCGAGGCCCCGACCCAGCCGAAGACGGCGAGGAACGACCCGGCGACGAGGATGGCGAGCCCGAGCGCGAAGGACGTCGCCGTCCGGGGCCGCTCTGCGGGATCGGCGGTCCACCGGCGGACCGCGGCGACCAGCACCCCCACCCCGAAGAGGACCGCCACCAGCCCGAGCCCCAGGACGTAGATCATGGTCTGACTGTACGCAGGCGCACCGGCTGCCCCGGTCTGAGCTGCGCGGCCCGGTCCGCCGAGGCGTCGAGGAGCACGGCGGCGACCGGGTAGCCGCCGGTCACCGGGTGGTCGGCGAGGAAGAGGACGGGCAGGCCGGACGGCGGGACCTGCACGGCGCCGCGCACCATGCCCTCGCTCGGGACAGAACCTGCACCCGCCTGTGCAGCAGGGTCGGCGCCGTCCTGCACACTGTCGTGCGGCAGCGCGAGCCGCACCCCGACCCGGTCGCTCGCCGGGTCGACCGACCACCGGACCGCCCACAGCCGGTCGACGAGGGCGGTCGGCAGCAGGTCGTCGCGCGGCCCGGGGACGGCGTCGAGCACGACCTCACCGCTCCGGGGGTCCGTGACCGGTGCGAGGTCGACGAGCGGCGGGCCGGGCGGCGGCGCGCCCACCGGGAGCCGGTCGCCGTCCCGCAGGCCCTCGGGCCCGAGTCCCGCGAGGGTGTCCCGGGAGCGCGACCCGAGCACCGGCGGGACGGCGACCCCGCCGCGGACCGCGAGGTAGCAGCGCAGCCCGGCGGTCGCCGTCCCGAGCGTGAGGACCTGCCCGGCCCGGACGTGCACGACGGCGTTGCGGCCGACCGGGCGGCCGTCGACGGCGAGCGGGCAGCCGGCGCCGGTCGCGGCGACCTCGACGTCCGCCGAGGGCCGGACGGCGAGCCCGCCGAGCGTGACCTCGAGCCCGGCCGCGCCCTCGGGGTTGCCGACGAGCCGGTTGGCCAGCCGCAGCGCGCCGCGGTCGGCGGCACCGGAGCGGGTGACCCCGAGGTGCGCGAGACCGGGGCGGCCGAGGTCCTGCACCGTCGTCGCCGGCCCGGCACGGACGACGTCGAGCACCGGGACGACGGCGCTCATCGGCCGACCGCCCGGAACCGCACGCGCAGCCCCGGCCGCAGCAGCGCGGGCGGGTCACGGTCGACGTCCCACAGGACGGCGTCGGTGGAGCCGATGATCCGCCAGCCGCCGGGCGAGGGCCGCGGGTAGATCCCGCAGTACCGGCCGGCGAGCGCGACGGCACCGGCCGGGACCCGGACGCGCGGGGTGTCCAGGCGCGGGACGGCGAGCCGCGGGTCCCCGCCGACGAGGTACCCGAAGCCGGGGGCGAACCCGGTGAACGCGACCCGCCACGGGCTCGCGGTGTGCGCGGCGACGACCTCGGCGACGGTCAGGCCGGCGTGCGCGGCGACGGCGTCGAGGTCCTCGCCGTCGTAGCGGATGTCGACGGTCACCTCGGCAGTGCGCGCGTCGTCGACCGGCTCGGACGGCGTCGACCGTACCCACGCGGACACCCGGGCGACGTCGGTGCGGGCCGGGTCGAGGACGACGAGCAGCGAGCGCTCCGCCGGGACGAGGTCCAGGACGCCGTCCGGAGCGCCGCCCGCCGTCCACGCGCGGTGCAGGCCGGCGTGCAGCGGCAGGACGTCGTCCGGGCCGGCGTCGACGAGCACGCCCACGTCGCCGCACACGTGGAGCCGCCGGTCGGTCACGGGGCCATCGTGCCGGGCCGGGGGTCCCGGACGCCCGTCAGCCGCGGACCCGGCCGTGCAGGCAGACGTCGTGGTGCACGACCGGTGCGTCCGGGCTCTCCTGGAGCGGCAGGAACCGCGGCCGCCGGCCCTCGATCGCGAAGCCCGCGCGCAGCGCCGTCCGGCAGGACGCCACGTGCTCGACGGCGTGGTCGAGCTGGACCCGCAGGACGTCGCCACCGTCCGGGTCGAGCAGCCACTCGGTGTGCAGCCGCAGCGCCGTGCTGCCGATCCCGCGGCCACGGGCGGCGGGCAGCACGGCGTAGCCGACGTCGCGGACCGAGAACGGCGGTGGCGGGCCGGGCCGGACGTCGATGTCCCCGAGCACCCGCGCCGGGTCGGCGTCGTCGACCACGGCGAGGCTGAGCGGCTCCGACCCGGGCTCGGCGGCGAGCGCCTTCTCGATCCGCTCGCGCTGGGCGTCCAGGTCGCGCGGGCCCATCGGCGGCGACCAGCGCAGGGACTCCGCGTCGTGGATCGCGAACCGCTGCTCGGCGTCCTCGAGGCGCCAGCGGCGCAGCCGGACGCCGTCGCGTGCGATGCCGTCCTCCGGCCAGGTGCCCATCGCGCCAGTATCCCGCCCGGGCCGGTCAGGGCGCGGCGAACGACCGGACGCCGACCCCGGCCACCGCGAGCGCCGTCCGGACCGCGCGGGCCAGCCCGACGGCGTCCGGGGAGTCGCCGTGCACGCACAGCGACCCGGGGTCGACGGCGACGACCGACCCGTCGACGGCGACGACCTCGTGGTCGACGGCCATCCGGACGGCGCGGGCGGCGACCTCGGCGGGGTCGGTGACGAGGGCGCCCGGCTCGGCGCGCGGCACGAGGGTGCCGGCAGGGGTGTAGCCGCGGTCGGCGAAGGCCTCGGCGACGACCCGGAGCCCGGCGTCGGCGGCGAGCCGCAGGAGCGCCGAACCGGGCAGCCCGAGGACGGCGAGCGGGCCGCCCCAGGCCCGGGCGAGCGGTCCGGCGGACAGCTCGGCGACGGCCTCCACGACGGCGGCGGCCTGCGCCTCGTGGTGCACGACCGCGTTGTAGAGCGCACCGTGAGGCTTGACGTAGGCGAGCGGCACGCCGGCCGCCGCGGCCAGCGCCGCGAGCCCCCCGACCTGGTAGGCGACGTCGTCCCGCAGGTCGGCGGGCGCGACGTCGACGAACCGGCGGCCGAACCCGGCGAGGTCCCGGTAGGAGACCTGGGCACCGAGCGCGACGCCGTGCCGGGCGGCCGTGGCGCACGTGCGGCGCAGCGTCGCCGGGTCGCCCGCGTGGAACCCGCAGGCCACGTTCGCGCTGGTCACGACCTCGAGCAGGGCGTCGTCGTCGCCGAGGGTCCAGCGGCCGAACGACTCCCCGACGTCGGCGTTGAGATCGATGCGCACCCCGACAGTGTGCCGCTGCCGTTACCGTCACAGGGTGCTCGCGCATGCCTTCGGTGAGAGGTACGACAGCCCGGTCCCGCTCAGCCTGTTCGTCCTCGGCGGCGCGCTCGTCGTCCTGCTGTCGTTCGCGCTCGTCTACCGGCGCGAGGTGGCCCCGGACGACACGGTGCGCGCCGACGTCGTCGTCCCGCCGTCCGGGGGCCGGGTGCTGCCCGCACTGTCGGTCGGCGTGCTCGCGCTGCTCGTGCTCGGCGGCCTGCTCGGCAGCCAGGAGGTCTCGGAGAACCTGCTGCCGGTCTTCTTCTGGCTCGTCGTCTGGGTCGTGCTGCCGCTCGCCGTCGGCGCCGTCGGGGACTTCACCGGCCCGGTCAACCCGTTCGCGGCGATCGCCCGCGCCGCCGGCGCCCCCGCCGTCCGCAAGGCCGTGCTCAACCGGACGGCGCCCCTGCCGTGGCCGCCGGCGCTCGGCTGGTGGGTGGCGGCCGTGCTGTTCTTCGGGGTCGTCGTCGCCGAGCTCGTCCTCAACGAGACCGCGACGCTCCCCCGGGTCACCGCGACCGGGCTCGTCGTCTACGCGCTCGTCTGCGCCGTCGGCGGGATCGTCTTCGGCGCCGACGCGTGGAACGGCCGCGGCGAGATGTTCACCGTGCTCTTCGCGACCTGGGGGCGGCTCGGCTGGTGGCGGTTCCGGGCGGGCGGGCGGCGCGGGTTCGCGGGCGGGCTCGACGTGCCGTTCGAGGCGTCCGCGAGCCGGGTCGTCACGGTCCTGCTGCTGCTCGTGTCGGTGTCGTTCGACGGGCTGCTCTCGACGCCGCAGTGGGGCACGTTCACGGCCGCGTTCCCGGCGGGTGTCGCGCCGGGCAGCGCCGGCTACGAGGTCTTCGCGACGGGCACGTTCGCGGTGCTCGCCGCCGTGACCCTCGCCGTGTTCGGGGCCTTCGCGGTCGCCGCGGGCCGGGCCGGGGCGCACGACGGCACGACGACGATGCGCGCGCTCACCGGCCTGCTGCCCTCGCTGCTGCCGATCGCCTACGGCTACCTGCTCGCGCACTACCTGCAGTACGTCGTCGTCAACGGCCAGCTCCTCTTCCCGCTGCTCGGCAACCCGGTCGGCTCGGACGCCTGGCCGCTCCCGCTGCCGTACCCCTTCAACGACGACTACGTCGTCTCGACGGCGCTGCTGCCGACGGCGGTCGTCTGGTACGTCCAGATCGTCGTCATCGTCGTCGCGCACGTCGTCGCGGTCGTCCTCGCGCACCGGCACCTCGGGCGGACGGCGTCCACGGTCGCGCTCGCCCGGCGCTCCGAGTGGCCGTGGCTCGCGGCGATGGTCGGCTACACGATGCTCAGCCTGTGGCTGCTCGCGCAGCCGCTCGTCGAGCACTCGAGCGGGTCGGCGTGACGCTCGTCCTGGACGCCGTCCGCGCCCCGCGGGCGCGCGCGGTCGCGCTCGTCGCGGGGCTGGCCGGGGCGCTCGCCGTCCGGCTCGGGGTCGCCGGTGACGCGGGCGTGCGGAGCGTCCGGGCCGGCGCGGTGTTCGCGGTGCTCCTGCTCGCGGTCGTCGTCCTCGCCGACCGTGCCGAGGCGCTGCGGCCCGGGCCGTGGCGCCGGCAGGTCGCGCTCGGCGGGCTCGGCGCCCTCATGCTGTGCGTCGTCCCGCTCGTCGTGCACCTCACGACGGACGGCGGTGCGCTGCCCGCGCGCGACTTCCCGCTGTGGGCGCTCGTCGTCACGGGGGTGGCCGTCACCGAGGAGATGCTGCTGCGCGGGGTGCTCTGGACGGCGCTCGACCGGTGGGCCGGCGAGTGGGTCGCGCTCGGCGTGACGACGGTCGCGTTCGGACTGCTCCACGTGCCCCTCTACGGTTGGTCCGTTCTCGTGCTCGACCTCGTCGTCGGGCTGCTGCTCGGAGGGGTGCGCATGGTGTCCGGTGGCTGGGGCGGTCCCGCGGTGGCGCACACGCTCGCCGACCTCGCCGGGTGGTGGCTGCGATGACCGCCGTCCTCACGGGTGGGGCCTTCCGCAGCCGCCGTCGCGGCTGGGTCGTGCTCGTCGCGGCCCTCCTCGCGCTCGGCGCGACGGTCGCCGTCCGGCCGCCGCACGCGCCGCCGCTCTACGACGGCATCGGCTTCCCCGACGAGCCGTACCGCTGGGTCACCCCGCCGCCCGGTGAGTCGAAGGCCGCGGCCGCGGCGACCCCGGCCCGGGCGACGATCCAGGTCACCCCCGGCAGCAGCGGCGCGGTGAGCCAGGCGTCCCGCGGGTTCAGCAGCGAGCAGGGCCCGCAGGTGGCGTTCTCCGTCGCCGAGGGTGCGTTCGTCGCACCGGCGAAGACGACGTCGATCGACCTCGTCGCGACCCCGAAGGCCGCGCCGAAGGCGTACGGGGACGGCGGCACGATCGTCAGCAACCTCTACGAGTTCTCGGCCCTCGCGGACGGCAAGGACGGCGCCGAGGTCCCGCTCGCGCCGGGTGCTGCCTTCATCGTCAACCTGCGCGCGGTGCGCCAGACGGACCAGACCGTCGTCCTGTGCACGTGGGACGGGACGGCCTGGAACCAGGTCGTCACCCGCCAGGTCGGCACCGAGATCTACGCCGCCCAGCTCTCCACGCTCGACCCGATCGCGCTCGTCCGCCTCGACCAGGGCGTCCGCGCGACCGTCGCGGCTCCCGAGCCGACCGCCGACGCCGCGGCCCCCGCAGGCGACCCGGCGTCCGACCCGGCGTCCGGCACGAGCAACCGGACGCTTCTGCTCACCGTCGGCGGGATCGTCGTCCTGCTCGCCGGTGCGCTCCTCGTGCTCCGGCGGCGCACCGGCGACGAGTGAGAGGGTGCGGGTCATGACCGACCTGCACCCGCCCGCCGCGGCCGCCGACGCCCCCGGCCTGCGCTGGGGCGTCCTCGGCACCGGCGGCATCGCCCGGGCCTTCGTCACCGACCTCGCCAACCTGCCGACGCACTCGGTGGTCGCCGTCGGGTCGCGGACGGCGGCCGGCGCCGCGGCGTTCGGCGACCGGTTCGCCGTCCCCCGGCGGTACGACTCGGTGGCCGGCCTCGTCGGGGACCCCGACGTCGACGCCGTCTACGTCGCGACCCCGCACCCCGCGCACGCCGAGGGCGCGCTCGCGGCGGTCTCGGCCGGCAAGCACGTGCTCGTCGAGAAGGCGTTCACCATGGACGCCGCCCAGGCGCACGCGATCGCGGACGCCGCCCGCGAGGCCGGGGTCGTCGTCCTCGAGGCGATGTGGACCCGGTTCCTGCCGCACACGCTGCGGATCCGCGAGCTGGTCGCGGCCGGCGCGATCGGCGACGTCCGGACGGTCGTCGCCGACCACGGCCAGTGGTTCGCGCAGGACCCGACGCACCGGCTCTTCGACCCCGACCTCGGCGGCGGCGCGCTGCTCGACCTCGGGATCTACCCGGTCTCGTGGGCGTCGATGATCCTCGGGACGCCGTCCCGGGTGACCGCCGTGAGCGACCCGGCGTTCACCGGCGTCGACGCCCAGACGTCGGTGATCCTGCAGTACCCGGGCGGGGCGCACGCCGTGCTCACCTCGACGCTCGAGGCGCTCACCCCGCGCCGGGCCTGGATCTCCGGCACCGAGGGCACGATCGAGGTCGACCCGACCTTCTACGCGCTCACGTCGTTCACGCTGACCCGCCGCGACGGGCACGTCGAGCGCTTCGAGACCCCGGCCGAGATCGTCGGCGGGGACGGCGGCGGCAAGGGGCTGCGGTTCGAGGCCGCCGAGCTCGCCCGCTGCGTCGCCGAGGGGCTCACCGAGAGCCCGCACCTGCCGGTCGCCGAGACCGTGGCGATCATGGAGACGATGGACGAGATCCGGCGGCAGATCGGGCTCGTGTACCCGGGTGAGGAGGCGCAGGGCGCCGTCGTCTTCGACGCCGGGGGCGACCTCGCCTGGGGGACGTCCCCGGACGACGCGTTCGCCGTCGACCCGTACGAGGAGTCGCTCGCCCACCTGCTGCGGGGCATGAACCTGCCCGACCTCCTCGTCGCCGGGTGTCTGACGTTCGTCGCCGGCGGCCGGGAGGACGAGGTGCTCGCCGCGTTCGGCGCGGACCTGTCGTCCCCGATGACCGCCGAGGAGGCGGGCCTCGCGATGGTGGACGCGGTCTGCGTCCGGCCGACGGAGCACGGCGTCGTCGTCGCCGAGGCGAACGGCTACCAGGGTTCGCGGGCCGAGGTGCTGCGGCGTCTGGGCGACTCCGGACGGGTGGCGAGCATGTTCTGGAACGTCAACGCCGTGACCCGGCTGACGCTCGTCGAGGACGGCGCGACCGTCGGCTCCGAGGAGCTGCTCGGGCTCGACGAGCACCCGCGACCCGACCTCCCGGCGGAGATGGTCCCGGCACTCCTGGAGGGCGCGGCCGCCGGCAGGAGCCCTGTCCCGGCCGGGATCGAGGCCGCCGCGACCTGGGCCGGCTTCGACGTGCTCGAGGCCTGGTTCGACGAGGACACGGTGGTCTACCCGGTGCTGCCGGTGGCCGAGGACTTCCGCCCGGCGTCCCCCGAGCACACGACCCTCGCGTGGTCGATGGCCGACCTCGTGGCACGCGTCGTCGCGGCCCCGGCCGCGACCCAGCGCTCGATCGCCGAGTGGGCGGCCCTCGACCGGCTCGCCGCCGCCGGGCTCGACGGCGACCCGGCCGTCGCCGCGGTGACGGCCGGTTTCGGCGCCGCGGACGGCGGCCCGCTGCCGTCGTTCGACCCCGCGGCCGCGCTCCACGAGACGCTGCGCCGCGAGGCCGAGGCGCGGCGCCGCACCGACCCGTCGCGGCACGGCGGCGAGCCCGGCCCGGACCTC
>JACRAB010000359.1 GCA_016213575.1 Actinomycetota bacterium | reverse complement strand
GTCTCGAGGAAGGACCACTCCTCGTCGACCCGCTCGTCGACGGCGCCCGCGGGGAGCCGGCCGGCCCGCTCGACCGCGGCGGACCAGAGGCCTTCGAGGGTGGCCCGCATCGCCCGGAAGTCGTCCGCCGTCCGCATGCTCCGCAGCTGGACGCGCTCCGGGTGACGCCGGTCGAGCTCGGCGGCGACGTGGTCGGTGACGTCGACCCCGTTGACGACGAGCCGCTCGACGTACCCGGAGAGGTCGACGTCGACGAGCACGCCGTCCCGGACCCGGACACCTGTGAGGTCGCAGTCGACGAGGCGCACGCCCGTGAGGTCACGGACCTCCAGGCGCGCCCCGCGGTGGGCGTCGGTGTGCTCGGGGCCGAAGGGGCCGGCGTCGAAGCGGTGCGGCCCGAACTGTGGCGTCATGCCGTCATCCTGCCGGGCCCCGCCGACGGTTCAGGACCGGCGGCGGGGCGACACGTCACCCCGCGAGCGCACGCCCCTGCTCGGCGGCCGCGAGCCGGTCCGGTGCCGGGAGGCCGTCACCGGCGGCGAGGGCCGCGAGCCACTCGGCCGTCGTCGCGACGCTCGCGAAGGCGCTGCCGAGGGCCACGAGGACGGCGGCGTGCAGCGCGTGCGCCTCGACCGTCTCGGCGCCGACCGCGAGCGGCAGGGTGCCGGTCGCGTCGGACAGCACCTCCACGCCGAAGCCGATGTGCGCGGCCTGCCGCGCCGTCGTGTCGACGCAGAGCTGGGTCATGTAGCCGACGATCGTCAGGGTGGCGATGTCGTTGGCGCGCAACCACTCCTCGAGGTCGGTCCCGGTGAACGACCCGGGGTAGGCCTTGCGCACCAGGTGGTCGCGGGGCCGGTCCTCGACGAACGGGTGCAGCTTCCAGCCGTCGCTGCCCTCGGCGAAGACCGCGTCGTCCGGGGCGTCGGTGTGCTGGACGACGACGACGGGCACGCCGGCGGCGGTCGCGGCGTCCATCGCCTTCGCGACGTTCGCCGTCGACACGTCGAGCGGCGGGTGCGTGATGGGCAGGCCGGCCCCGGGGAAGACCCCGGGGTCGTACTCCTGCTGGACGTCGATGACGACGAGGGCCCGTGCGGGGACCGCCATCAGAGCGTGCCCTCGACGGCCGTGAGCGCCTCGTCGCGCAGGGCCAGGCCGTAGCGCGCCTCGTCGTCCGTGATGTTCAGGGCGGGGACGACGTGGGTGCGGCTGCCGTTGATGAACGGGAGCAGGCCGCGCTCCTTGCACGCCGCGCCGAGCGCGAGGATCGGCGCGTTCGCCTCGCCGGCCGCGTTGAAGGGCACGAGGGGGGTGCGCGTCGCCTTGTCCCGCACCAGCTCGAGCGCCCAGAAGGCGCCGGAGCCGCGGACCTCGCCGACGATCTCGTGGCGGGCCTGCAGGTCGGCCAGGGCCGGCCCGAAGATCTCGCGGCCGAGCCGGTCGGCGTTCTCGACGACGCCCTCGTCGGCCATGACGTTGATCGTCGCGACGGCGGCCGCGCACGCGAGCGGGTGGCCGGAGTACGTGAGACCGCCGGGGAAGACCCGGTTCGAGAACGTCTCGTAGACCTTCTCCGACACGATGACGCCGCCGAGCGGGACGTAGCCGGAGTTGACGCCCTTGGCGAAGGTCACGAGGTCGGGCTCGGTGCGGGTGTCGTCGACCCGGTTGCCGGCGCCGTCCTCGTCGCCGAGCTCGCAGGCGAACCAGCGGCCGGCGCGGCCGAAGCCGCTCATGACCTCGTCGGCGATCCAGAGGATCCCGTACTTGTCGCAGAGCTCGCGCACGCCGCGCAGGTAGCCGGGCGGCGGGATCATGATGCCCGCGGTGCCGGGGATCGACTCCAGGACGATCGCGGCGATCGTCGAGGCGCCCTCGAGGACGATCGTCTGCTCGAGGTGCTCGAGCGCGCGGGCGCACTCCTCGGCCTCGGTCGTCGCGTGGAAGTGCGAGCGGTAGAGGAACGGCCCGAAGAAGTGGACGACGCCCTCGGCGCCGTAGTCGTTCGGCCAGCGCCGCGGGTCGCCCGTGAGGTTGATCGCCGTCGTCGTGTTGCCGTGGTAGCTGCGGTAGCGCGCGAGCACCTTGCGGCGGCCGGTGTGCAGGCGAGCCATCCGGACGGCGTTCTCGATGGCGTCCGCGCCGCCGTTGGTGAAGAAGACGTGGCTGAACGAAGCGCCCGGGGCCCGCTCGACGATGAGCCGGGCGGCCTCGGAGCGGGCGTCGTTGACGTGCTGGGGCGCGATCGTGCAGAGCTTCGCCGCCTGGTCCTGGATCGCCGCGACGACCTTCGGGTGCTGGAACCCGATGTTCGTGAAGACGAGCTGGCTGGAGAAGTCGAGGAACGGGCGGCCCTCGCCGTCCCACACCCAGGAGCCCTCGGCGCCGGCGGCGACGAACGGCTTGAGGGCGGCCTGCGCCGACCACGAGTGGAAGACGTGCGCCCGGTCCAGCTCGTACGCCCGGGCCGACCCGGCCGGGTCGGGGGTCGGCGTCGGTGCCGTGGAGGGCAGCGGCGGGCGGGTCGAGGCGGCGCTCGGGGCAGGCACGGTGCTCGTCATGGCGGCAGCCTAGGCCGGTCGGCGCAAGGCGCCCAGCATGCAAGGTGTCAACCTGCTGCAGCCGTGGCCTGCAGGTCGTCATGTCGACCCGGACCCGAGCCACCGTGCATCGTGCGAACGTTACTCTATGTAACGATTATGTAACCATGCGCGTTCTAGCTCGGACTTGGCTTGACTATGCACCAGGATCTTGCCTGCCGCAATAACCTTTGGCACTTGCCAAAGACAAAGGGGTATCTCCTTGGCCGTGCCTCGCAGCACTCCGACCACTCGCCAACGCGAGCTGGCCGAGCGTCTGCGTGAGCTCAGGACGGCCGTCGGCCTCACGGTCGACGCCGTCGCCGAAGCCCTCCTCGTGTCCGCGTCCAAGATCTCGCGGATCGAGACGGCGTCGCGTCGCGCCTCCCCACGCGACGTCCGGGACCTGTGCCTGCTCTACCGGGTCCCGACGGACGAGCGGGACCGCCTCATGGCCTTGGCCGCCCAGGCTCTGGAGACGACCTGGTACCAGGACGCCGACATCGACGCCGTGTACGGGACGTTCATCGGCCTCGAAGAAGCAGCCTCGGCGATCGACACCTTCCAGAACCTCATAGCGCCTGGCCTCCTGCAGACCCCCGAGTACGCCCGTGCGCTCCTCAACGGACTGCGCCCCAGAGGCAGACTCTCCGCCGACCGGATCGAGGAGTACCTCGCGGTCCGGGTCAGGCGCCAGGGGATCCTGACCCGCTCGGATCCCCCCTCCCTCCATGCCGTCCTCGACGAAGGAGCGCTGACGCGCCCCATCGGGGACGCCACTGTGATGACCGGCCAGATCGACCGGTTGATCGAGTCCACCGACCTGCCACACGTGACTGTTCAGGTCGTACCCGTCGGCGCAGGCTCACATCCCGGGCTGGACGGGCGCTTCTCCGTGCTGCACTTCGCCGACCAGGTGGTGCGCGACACGGTCTACATCGAGGGCCTGCTCGGCGAGCTCTTCCTCGACAAGGAGTCCGACGTCGATCGATACCAGGAGATCTTCCGTTTCCTGGCCGACGACGTCGCGCTCGACCCGACGCGTTCACGCGCGCTGCTCGTAGACATCCGCAATTCCTGGCGCCGCTGACCCCTCGTCGAGGTCCGGCGACGGGGGATCGCGCGGGGCTCGACGAACCAACCCTCACTGCAGGAGGAACGTTCGTGCTCAGCCCCAAGACCACTGACATCACCGGCACCACCGCGACCGGGACGACTCCCCCTGTCTGGGTCCGGTCGTCGCTGTGCGGCGAGTCCGCGTGCGTCGAGGTCGCCGACCTCGGCGGCGAGATCGCGGTGCGCGACTCGAAGATCGGTGACGACAGCCCCGTCCTCCGGTTCACCCGGAGCGAGTGGGCCGCGTTCATCGGTGGCGTCAGGCGCGGGGAGTTCTCCGCGGGCTGAGCATGAACCGCCTCCGACGGACGACCGAGTGCCACCTCGGCCGTCCGTTCGGCTTTTGCGGAGGTCGCTTCACCGACGGGCAGACCCTCGAGTCCGTCCGGGCGACAGCCGGCCTGGTCTCGGTCGTGTCATCGAACCACCGCCGCTCACGACGACTGGGCCGGCACCGGCCCCAGCAGCTCGATGCCGTTCTCCTCGGCGACCTGCAGGAGCTCGTGCATCGTCGGTGCTCCGCCGGCAGCCAGAGCGGCCGCAGCCCTGGTGAAGCCCTCCATGACTGCGCCGGGGGCGTGCACGCAGAACGCGACCGCGGTCTCGGAAGACTCGTTGCGGATCGTGTGGGGGGTGTTCCCGGCCAAGGCCACCGTGTCCCCGGCCACGGCGGTCCGCCGCGTGGTCACCCCGTCCGGTCCGGTCACGTAGAACGTGAACTCGCCCCTCAGCACGCGGTACACCTCGCTCGGGGCGTGGCGGTGCATCACCGGCGGCCCGCCGCCCGGCGGCATGCGCAGCTCGACGGCGAACAGGTCGCCCCCGGTCTCTGCGCTGGTGGCCAGCACGACGGCTTCCTCGGCACCCACCCGGATCGTCTCGGGTACTGTGGCCATTTCGACAGGTATCATGTCCATATTTCAAAAGTAGACAGGTGACATGTCTATGTCAAACGATGGAGCCAGTCCTCCCGGCGACGACCCGCGCCGCAACCTCGTGGTGCAACTGCGTGAGGCCTACGCGGTCATCAACGGCCTCGTACCCGCACAGCTGGGCGAGCACGGATTCACTGACTTCCGGCCGGCGCACAGCAAGGTGTTCGAGTACCTCGACGACGCGGGTACCACGGTCAGTGCGTTGGCTGATCGCGCCAGCATGACCAAGCAGGCCATGGCACAACTGGTGGCCGCGCTCGAGGAGCGAGGCTACGTCGTGCGCGTTCCCGACTCCTACGACCGACGGGCAAAGCTGGTCCTGCCCACCGACCGCGGTCGCGAGGTGTTCCGCGTAGCGCGTGGTCTGGTCCCTGAGCTCCACGAACGCGTGGCTCGCCTCCTGGGCGAGGAGCGCTTCACCCACCTTCGCCACGACCTCGAGCTCATCCGACTCGAGTTCGACCCCGCGATGCACGATGACGATGAGGCACCCGCCATCAGCGGCACGCCCGTTCCGGATGACCGAGCCAGACCGACGAGCCCGCCCCGTCGTCCACCCTCGGCGTGAGGCCGTCGAGGCCCGCCTCACACCTGGTCTTCACGCCCGGCGAACGGACCGACTTCATCGCCGGCACCGTCGACGGGGAGTTCGTCGTCCACCGGCCCTGACGATTGCGGTGCTGGGGACCGGCGACGGCCGGAGCGAGCGGCCGACCGGGTGAGTCCCGGTCGGCCGTTCGGCCGTCCGGGGTCCGGATCTCGCGGGATGCCGAGGCACCTCCCGTGCTCAGCGGTACCGATCCGGTCGGCGGGCGGTGACGCGACACCCGGTCGGGCTATCACACGACGGGCCGACGCGGCGACTGGTGAGGGGCACCCATGCTGGCCGAAGAGGGCCGACAAGGGTGTCGGTCATCCGCCGTGAGCCGCCTGTTCCCACCGCGTCGGGGTGGGGACAGGTGGCGGCGGGAGGACCGGCCGGCAGCCGTGGGGGCGCTGGCGGGATCGAGGCGCGGGGGAGTCGACCTGTCCAGGAACCGTGATGTCCGAGGAGAACGCATGTCCATGGAGGCGATGGCCGTCGTCGGTCTGCCCTTGTCCGTGGTGGAGACGCAGCTGTGGGACATCACCCAGTGGCCGACCTTCCTTGCCGGGCTCCAGACCGCGACCCGGTCCTCGCACGAGCGGTACGTGTTCACGGTCCGGCAGGGGCGCAAGGACTACGACGTGCTCGTCGCGGTCCGCTGGCAGGCCCGTGACCACCGGTTCACATGGCGCTCGCTCGAGGGGCCGCCCTGGGACGGCACGCTCCGGCTCGCGCCGGTGAACGGCCGCCGGACGAGGGTCTTCCTGCAGCGCAAGGCGTACCCGCGCAGCTTCTTCGCGAGCATGGCCGAGCTGCTCGGTGCCGGCGTCGCCGACCCGAGCCTGGACCTGCAGCGTCTCCAGGACCGGCTCGCCGTCCTGCCGGCACCGGCCCGGCCGGCGCGACTGCGCTCGGTCGACGCCGCGGAGCGGGCGGCCCGCACGCAGCGGATCGCCGAGGAGTCGGGTCGGGCAGGTGCCGTGACGACCCATGGGCTGCCCACGCCGCGTACCGCGTCCGACCTGGTGGTCCCGGACCCGGCGTGACCCTCGTCCGGCCTCACGGCCGGACGACCCGAGAACGTCCCCTGGTGGCCGGTGGGCTCGTCTACCGAGCCGGACCGGTCCATCGGCCGCCAGGGGCGCCAGGGACGTTCAGACGTCGAACTCGCCGTTCTTCACACCGAGGACGAAGGCCTGCCACTCCGGGGTGGTGAAAGTGAGCGGCGCAGAGTCGGGGCGCTTGGAGTCCCGTACGGCGACGCCCCCCGGACCTGCCGCGACCTCGACGCACGCCGAGTCGCCGCAGAAGGTGGACCGCTTCCAGTGCGCCCGCTCCACGTCGGGCGCCTCGCCGATCCCAGCTGTCTCCATGGCCCCGTATCCCTTCGACAGGCACGGGCCGGACAACCATCGACGCTGACGCCACCGACCCGCACCGGTGCTGGTCCCCCGGCCGCGCACGGTGGCGACCGTGGGCCCTCCACGGTCGCATGCATGCAGAAATGTGCACAAGAGCCGCGGGCGATCATCGCGCCCGCCGCGCGCGGCGCGACGGAAATCATCGGTCGTTCGCGGCCCGATCGACGAGATTCGACGCTGCAAACGTTGCAGGACAGGATGTATGACGTTTCATGGCGGTGCCGGCCGGGCCCCGTCGATCACCCACCGTTGCGTCAACCCCCGACGGCTCACGCAGCAAGCTGCGTTTCTGGCAATTGCCACAGTCACAAAGCGAATTGCTGCTTGCCATGGGGAACTTCCTGCGTCACATTGACATCACAGGGAATAGAAACCGGCGGAAGGTCCTCGTCCTCGAACTGAGCCAGCTCGCACCGCACATGGTGCTCGGCGACAGCACAGTCGAACGACCGACCCTTCCGACGGTGGAGGGGAGGCAGGACATGGTGGACACCGCATAGCGCCGGCAGCGCACGCGCCCGGCCGCGGACGTTCTCGACGACATCGCCGTCGTCGGCCCGCGAGACGACACCCGAACCACACAGACTCACGAACGCTGCAGCTGACCAACGGTGGCACCGCCGCCCCGGCCGGTCGCAGCGTTTCGCTGATCCCGAAAGCATGACCCCCACAAGGCGACGGGCCCCGGTGCTGGAACACCAGGGGCCCGCCAAGTCGCCTCTCGAAAGCCACCCAGCGATGAGCGCACTCGAAGGAGACGAACATGGACCACCTTACGCGCGGACCGCGCATACTCCAAGGCCGTACGCCGTTGTGGCGCATCGGCGTCCGGGAGCAGTTCCCGCTGCCGGGGGTGTCGGCCTGGCTGCTCGCCGTGGGCATCGTCCTCGGCGCCGGGGCGCTCCAGGCCCTCTTCTGGAGCGGGTCGTGAACGGCACCCTGGGGGCGTCGACGCCGGACGACGAGCGCGACACCTTCACCGAGGCGTTCACCTCGGACATCTACGAGGACAACGGGTCCGGCGTCGTCGCCGAGCACAAGCCCGCTGCCCCGGTACCGGTCGAGCGGCCGTTCTGGCACAACCAGTACGACCCCGGGACCGACCGCTCGGCACCTCGGGCCCGCGGGCCGGAGGGGCTGACCCAGGCGGCCTGGCCGGTCGCGGCGATGCTCGTCGTCGCCGGGGTCGCGGTGCTGCTGCTCCACTTCGTCGGCGAGCCCATGGCGATCATGGCCGGCAGCGCCGTCACGGCGCTGGCGATGCTCGTCGTCAACCACTACGTCGACTGACGCACCGGACGACGCACCGGACGACGCACCGGTCGACGTAGCGCAGGACGGCCGGCCCGGGGACCCGCACCCCCGGGCCGGCTCTTCTGCGTCGCACAGGCAACCGCAACGGCCGTCACACCGGCACCCGCGGGCCGGGCTCGGCGAGCACCGCCAGCAGGTCGCCGTCCGCGTGCAGCCGCTCGACGACCTCGGAGTGGTCGAGCTGGACCAGGGTGTCGTCGAGCTCGTCCCACGTCCGGGGCGCCGCGGCGTGCGGCAGGGCCCGGCCGCGCAGCGAGTACGGCGCGATCGTCGTCTTCGTCGGGCTGTTCTGCGACCAGTCGAGGAGCACCTTGCCGGGCCGCAGCGCCTTGGTCATCTTCGACGTCACGAGCTTCGGCCTGGCCCGCTCGAGCTCCTCGGCGACCCGGCGCGCGTAGCCGTGGACGTGCTCGGCGTCCTGCTTCCCCGAGACCGGCGCGTAGAGCTGCATCCCCTTGCTGCCGCTCGTGACCGGGTGGCACTCGAGCCCGTCGGCGGCGAGCCGCTCGCGCACCAGGTGCGCGACCTCGGCGCACTCCGGCAACCCGGCCGGCGCGCCCGGGTCGAGGTCGACGACGAGCCGGTCCGGGGCGTGGACGGCGCCCCGCGGGCCGACGGTCCACTGCGGCACGTGCAGCTCGAGCGCGGCGAGGTTCGCCACCCAGACGAGCCCGGCCACGTCGTCGAGCAGCGGGTAGGTGATCGTCTCCCGCGCCCGCGTCGACCCGGGCACCGGCAGCGTCACGTGCCGCACCCACGACGGCGTTCCCGGCGGCAGGTTCTTCTCGAAGAAGACGAGGCCGTCGACGCCCTCGGGCCAGCGCTTGCGGGTCAGCGGCCGGTCCTTGACGACGGCGAGCAGCGGCGCCGCGACCGCCGTGTAGTAGGCGAGCACCTCGCCCTTCGTCGTCCCGGTCGCGGGGTAGAGCACCTTGTCGAGGTTGCGCAGCACGATCCGCCGGCCGTCGACCTCGACCGGGGTGTCGGGCCCGTGGTCGGCCTTGGACGCGCGTGCCATGCACCAACTGTTCCACGGCCCGGCGCCCGCGCCACAGTGCTACCCGGCCGTCACCGTCCCCGGGTCGACGTCGTCGCGGACGCCGAGGAACACCGGCTGCCGGATCCGGCCGTTCTCGCTGTGCCCGATGTGCCGGACGTCGACGACGACCTGCGGGTCGAGCCAGCGGGTGCCGGTGGCGTCGACCCGCGGCACTTCGGCCGGGCCGAAGGGCGAGGTCTCCCGGGCGTGCGGCGCGAGGAGAGCGAGGACGTCGCCCTGGTCCGCGGTGGCCAGGCCCGAGCCGACCCGGCCGACGAAACGCAGCACCGGCTCGCCGCCACCGGGCGGTTCGAGGTCCCAGACACCGAGCAGCAGCGCCCCGAGCCGGCGGGCGTCGTCCGTCTCGGTGCGCCACCCACCGACGACGCACGTCTGGACCCGGCGGTGCGGCAGCTTGAGCCAGTCCCCGTTGCGCGCCCCGGGGGCGTACCGGGACGCCCTGCGCTTGGCGACGACCCCCTCCAGCCCCTGCTCGAGCGTCGCGGCGAGGAGCACCTGACCGTCGTCGTAGACCGGCGAGAGCTGCCAGCCGCGCAGCCCGGCCGCTGCGCCGTCCAGCCCCTCGAGGGCCTCCCGGCGCTGCGTCCACGACCGCTTGGTGAGGTCGGTGCCGTCGAGCCGGAGCACGTCGAACGCGACGAAGGTCGCGGGCGACGCCGCGGCGAGCGCCGCCGCCCGGCGGGCGTCCCGCACGTGCATCCGCTCGGCGAGCGCCCAGAAGCTCGGCACCCCGCGACGCAGGACGACGACCTCGCCGTCGAGGAGCACGTCCGGGTGCAGCCCGGCCAGGCCCGCGAGCTCCGGCCAGGCGGCCGTCACGTCGTTCCCGAGCCGGCTCGTGAGGCGCAGCCGGCCCTCGCGGACGTCCGCGAGCACCCGCATCCCGTCCCACTTGACCTCGAAGGCCCAGGCGCCGCCGTCCGGGGGCAGCCCGGCGCGCGGGTCGACGGGGGCGGCGAGCATCGGCTTCACGCCGCCATGCTGCCCGGCCACCGCCCGCGGGCGACAGCGGTGACACGGGTGACCGGGGCCCGATGGGCTGGCGCACCCCCGGCCGGAGCAGCCATGCTGCCAGGGTCAGGACCTGCGCCGCCCGGACCGATGACTCCGGGTGCCGCCGTCGGTCAGGACGAGGACATCCACCTGGTGAGGGGAGCACGGCCATGCGGGCGATCTGGAAGGGCTCGGTCTCCTTCGGTCTCGTGAGCGTGCCCGTGCGGGTCTTCTCGGCCACGCAGGAGCACGACATCCGCTTCCACCAGGTGCACGCCGAGGACGGCGGCCGGATCAAGATGAAGCGCACCTGCTCCATCGACGGCGAGGAGGTCGCGTACGACCAGCTCGCCAAGGGCTACGAGTCGCCCGACGGCCGGCTCGTCATCCTCACCGACGAGGACTTCGAGAACCTGCCGCTCTCCACGAGCCGCGAGATCGACGTCATCGAGTTCGTCCCCGCCGAGCAGGTCGACCCGATCCTGTTCAACAAGACCTACTACCTCGAGCCCGAGGCCCGGGCGAGCAAGCCGTACCAGCTGCTCCGCGAGGCGCTCACGGCCACCGACCGGATGGCGGTCGTCAAGGTCGCCCTGCGCCAGCGGGAGACCCTCGCGGTGCTGCGGGTCCGCGAGAAGGTCATCGTCATGCAGACGCTGCTGTGGCCGGACGAGGTGCGCGCGGCCGAGTTCGACGTCCTCGAGACCGACGTCGAGGTCCGTCCCCAGGAGCTCGCGATGGCCCAGTCGCTCGTCGAGAGCCTCGCCGGGGACTTCGAGCCCGACCAGTTCGAGGACTCCTACACCAAGGCGCTCACCGACCTCGTCGAGGCCAAGCTCGAGGGCGCCGAGCCCGCCCCCGCAGCGGCCGAGGACACGGGCGAGACCGGCGAGGTCGTCGACCTGCTCACCGCCCTGCAGCGCAGCGTCGAGCGCGCGCGGCAGGCACGCGGCGAGACGTCGGACGACGCACCCGCCGCGGCGAAGAAGACCGCCGCCAAGGCGCCCTCGGCAGCGGCGAAGAAGGCCGCCGCGAAGAAGGCCGCCGAGGACGACGACGCGGCGCCGGCCAAGAAGACCGCCAAGAAGGCGGCCTCGCGCAAGAGCGCCTGACGACCGCGCGGACAGCGACCGGCGACACGCCCACGGCCCGCGACACGACACGTGAGCACCCCGGCCGTCGACACGCCGGGCCGTTCACCGCAGCGCAAGCAAGCCTGAGCACGCAGTCACGAATCACACCCATGTAGTTACTCTGAATGGGTTGCACGTGACCTTGGGTCACCGGAAGGGTGATCCGTGCCGGGGGGCTTCCAAGACACGCCTTCCGCCGTCAGGCGGCCTTCCCTGGGATGTCTCTTTGCGAAACGTGGTTCGGCTGCGCCGTTTGGTCGGCCTTCTGCTCGCGACGTGCGTCGCCGCCCCGGTGCCGTTCCTGGCGACCGCTCCTGCCCAGGCGCGGCAAGCGCCACGGCCGGACCGCACCGTCCGGATCGAGGCCGACCGCGTCGACCGCGTCCCGACCCCGCGGCCGTCGTGGTGGGACTGCGGCGAGCTCTACGCCACGGGTGCGCAGTGCGCGACCGTCGCACTGCCGCTCGACTACGACCGCCCCCTGGGGCCGACGACGCAGGTCGCCGTTCTCCGCATCAGGGCCACCGACCCGGCCCGGCGGATCGGCACCCTGTTCGTCAACCCGGGTGGCCCGGGCGGTTCGGGCGTGGAGCTCGCCGCAGCCGCGCGCGACTTCCTCGACCCGCGGGTGCTCGCCCGGTTCGACGTCGTCGGGTTCGACCCGCGCGGGACGAACCTGTCGTCGGGCGTCCGGTGCTGGCCGACGATGCCGGCCCGCGACCGTGCCCTCGCCGGCGCCGGGGCCGCCTTCCCGCGCGGCGCCGTCCAGGACGCCGCCGCGATCCGCTCCGCCCGTGCGTTCGGCGCCGCCTGCTCGACGACGGGCCACCCGCTCGCGGCGTCCGTCTCGACGGCGGAGGTGGCCCGGGACATGGACGTCCTGCGCCGCGCCGTCGGCGACGCCCGGCTCACCTACCTCGGCTTCTCGTACGGCACCTACCTCGGGCAGGTCTACGCGAACCTCTTCCCCGACCGGGTCCGCGCGATGGCCCTCGACGGCGTCCTCGACCCGCTCGCCTGGGCCGGCACGCAGGCCACCCGGAACACCCCGCAGACGACCCGGATCGGCTCGGCGAAGGCCTCGGCCCGCGCCCTGGACCGGATCCTCGTCAGCTGCCGCACGGCCGGGCCCGCCTACTGCTCGCTCGCCGGCACCGGCGATCCGAAGGCGATCTACGGCTCGCTCATGTCGTCGCTGCGGGCGGCCCCGATCGTCGTCCGCGGCCCGGACTTCGAGGAGCGGTTCACCTACGCCGACGTCACCTCGATCCTCGTCGACATGCTCTACTCGCCGTTCGGCTCCTACGACGTCGACGCCTTCCTCTCCCTGCTCGTCGAGCTGCGCGGGCCGACGACCCCGGCCCGCGCGCGGGCCGCCCGGGCCGGCCTGCACCGGATCGCCGTCCGGTACCGCGACTTCGGGCGCACCGCCGCACCGAGCCCGCGGGTCCGGGCCGCCTGGCGCCGGGCCGGGCGGACGGCGCTGCCGGCGTACGAGAACGGGATCGACGCCTCCCACGCCGGCATGTGCCCGGACGGGCTCAACCCCGCGCTCGCCGCCCGGTGGCCGGTCTACGCCGCCCGCGCCGACCGCACCGCACCCGGGATGGGCGCGCTGTGGGCATGGCCCTCGGCACCGTGCGCCCGGTCCACCTGGACCGCGCGCGACGAGGACGCCTACCGCGGCCCGTTCACCCGGCGGACGGCGTCCCCCGTGCTCGTCGTCGGCAACCTCTGGGACCCCGCCACCCCGTACGAGGGGGCGGTCCGCGTCGCGCGGCTGCTGCCGAACAGCCGGCTGCTCACCGGGGTCAGCTGGGGGCACACCGCCTACGGCTCGTCGCCGTGCATCGACCGTGCCGTGACGACGTACCTGCTGCGGCAGGGGCTGCCCCCGGTCGGCAAGCGCTGCCGCGGCGTCGACCAGCCGTACACCGAGCCGCTCACGCCGTTCACGTCCCTCGCCGCGGGACGGGCCCCCGCCCGGGCACCGCTGCCCTCGGGGGCGGCCCCGGCCGGGCGGCCCGGGCGGGCGCCGGTGAGCCCGCTGGTCCCCTGACCCGGACCCGTGATCCGGACGGATCCGGCCCGATAGGTGAACTCCACGACGTCCGTGCACGTTCGTCCTGATCAGAGGCAGGCCGACGGCGTCCTGCCCTGACGGGGAGGCGTGCTCATGCGAACGATCCTGGCGGTGGTGGCGAGCGGGGTCCTCGCCGCGTCGGCGGTGCTCACGGCAGCACCGGCGTCGGCGGCGGTCCCCGACCTGGACCTCCCCGAGGCGGGGGTCTTCCTCGAGGGCATCGGGGTGGACGACGACGCGGGCCTGGTCTACGTCAGCGCGACGAACCGCAGCGGGACGATCTACCGCGCGAAGGTCGGCGACGACCGGCTCGAGGTGTGGCAGGGTCCGACGCCCGGCGACAACGGCCGCGGGATCGACGTGGACGACGCGGGGCGGGTCTTCGTCGCCGGCGGGCCCAGCGCCGAGGTCCGGGTGTTCTCCCGCTCGGGCCGGCTGCTCGCCGAGCTGCCGACGGGCGAGGCCGGCTCGTTCCTCAACGACGTCCGGGTCGCGGACGACGGCTCGGTGTACGTGACCGACTCGAGCCTGCCGCGGATCTGGCGGGTCTTCCGCTCCGGCGGCGCGTGGCAGATCGAGCTGTGGCGCGACGTGAGCGGCACGATCGCCTACACCCCCGCGCTCACCGACTTCGACCTCGGCGGGATCGTCACCACCCCGGACGGCAAGGCCCTGCTCACGACCCAGGGGACGACCGGGCGGCTCTGGCGCATCGAGCTGCGGAGCCGGGCGATCAGCGAGGTGCCGGTCGACGGCGCCCCGCTCGTCAACGCGGACGGCATCGTCCTGACCGGCCGCACCCTCTACGTCGTCCAGAACTTCAGCCGGCAGATCACCCGGCTCGAGCTGGGCGACCGCTGGCGGACGGCGACCACAGAGGCGGTCGTCGCCACCCCCGCCGATCGGACCTTCACGACCGCCAAGCGGGTCGGCGGCCGGCTGCTGCTCGTCGACAGCAAGTTCGGCTTCGCCCCCGCGCAGGCCGTCGCCGAGGATCGCGTCGTCGCCTTGCGCAAGTTCTGACCACCCACGCAGTCACCAGCCCGTATGACCCGATGACCGGGTCATACGGGCTGGTAACTCGGGGTTTCACGGGTGGAGGCGGGCCAGGAGGGCGACGAAGCGGGTGCGCTCGGCCGGCGTGAGCGGGGCGAGGACGGCGTCCTGGGCCTGCGCGACGGCGGTGTCGAGGCGGCCGAGGAGCCGACGGCCGGGCGGCGTCAGGGCGACGACGTTGCGGCGGCGGTCGCTCGGGTCCGGGGTGCGTGCGACGAGCCCCCGGGCCTGCAGGTCGTCGACCGTCGTCGCGACGTCGCTGCGGTCGAGGCCCGCGCCGCGGCCGAGGACCGACTGGCTCACCG
Source organism: Actinomycetota bacterium (assembly GCA_016213575.1). GTDB lineage: Bacteria > Actinomycetota > Actinomycetes > Actinomycetales > Kineosporiaceae > R-H-3. The sequence continues at coordinate 6,614 of JACRAB010000359.1, read as the reverse complement.
GGCCGCCGTCGCCGAGGGTGGCGAGCACCCGGTAGTGGTAGCCGCGGAACCCGTGCTCCGACAGGGCTTCGACGAGGATCCGGTGCGCCCTGGCGTCCGCCTGGCCGAGCAGCCAGGTGGGCAGGGCGGCGAGCCGCGGCGTCACGTCGTCCATGCGCCGATCCTAGCCGAACCGTTGGCACGACCAATTGAATGACGTACCGTTGGTCTCACCAACGACATGAGGAGACCTCGTGACCAGCGCCCCGCACCCGCTCCCCGCCGCCGTCGGCCGCACCGAGCGCGCCCTGTCCGCGGTCCTCCTCGCGGCGCTCGAGGGCACCCTGGTCGCCGGCAGCGACGAGTGGGTCGCCCTCAACGCGCTCGCGGGCGGACCCGACGACCCGGACGCGGCCGTCCGCACGGCGCTGCGGGACGCCCCCGACCGGGGCCGCGCGACGCTCGGGGCGTTGCGCGGCAAGGGACTCGTCGACGGCGACGGCCGTCTGACGGACGACGGCCGGGCCGCCGTCGCACAGGTCCGGTCGCGGGTCGCCCCGGCGACGCACCGGCTCGTCGAGGGGCTGCCCGAGGCCGACGTCGCGACAACGGTGCGGGTGCTCGACGCCGTCCGCGAGCGGGCGGCGAGCGCGAGCTGACCGGCTCGGGCCGAACCGGTTCGGGGAGAACAGGCTCGGGCAGAACAGGCTCGGGTCGAACGGCTCCGGCTCAGCCGAGCATGTCGTGCCGGACCACCGTGGCGTCCCGGTCCGGGCCGACCCCGACGGCCGAGATCCGGCTGCCGGACATCTCCTCGAGCGCAAGGACGTACGTCTGCGCGTTCTTCGGAAGGTCCTCGAAGGACCGCGCGCCGGAGATGTCGTCCTCCCAGCCGTCGAAGTACTCGTAGACCGGCTTCGCGTGGTGGAAGTCGGTCTGCGTCAACGGCATCTCCGGCGTCCGGACGCCGTCGACGTCGTAGGCGACGCAGACCGGGAGCTTCTCGAAACCGGTGAGGACGTCGAGCTTGGTGAGCACGAAGTCGGTGACACCGTTGATCCGCGAGGCGTAGCGGGCGACCGGGGCGTCGTACCAGCCGCAGCGGCGCGGGCGGCCCGTCGTCGTCCCGTACTCGTGGCCGACGTCGCGCAGCCGCTCGCCGTCCGCGTCGAACAGCTCGGTGGGGAACGGGCCCTCGCCGACGCGGGTCGCGTACGCCTTGACGACCCCGATGACGCGGTCGATCCGGGTCGGCGGCACCCCGCTGCCCGTGCAGGCGCCGGCCGAGGTCGGGTTGGACGACGTGACGAACGGGTACGTGCCGTGGTCGACGTCGAGCAGGGTCGCCTGGCCGCCCTCGAAGAGCACCGTCTCGTCGCGGTCGAGCGCCCGCCCGAGCTCCAGGGAGACGTCGGCGACCATCGGCCGCAGCCGCTCGGTGTACGACAGCAGCTCCTCGACGACCTCGGCCACCGTGATCTCGCGACGGTTGTAGACCTTCACCAGCAGGTGGTTCTTCTGCATGAGCGCGCCCTCGACCTTCTGGGCGAGGATGTGCTCGTCGAAGAGGTCCTGCACGCGGATCCCGACGCGGTTCATCTTGTCCGCGTAGGTCGGGCCGACCCCGCGGCCGGTCGTGCCGATCTTCCGCTTGCCGAGGAACCGCTCGGTGACCTTGTCGATCGTGCGGTTGTACGGGGCGATGACGTGGGCGTTCGCCGAGATCCGCAGCTTCGAGCAGTCGACGCCGCGGGTCGTCAGGCCCTCGATCTCCTGGAACAGCACGGAGAGGTCGATGACGACGCCGTTGCCGATGACCGGGGTGCAGCCCGGGGTGAGGATGCCGGACGGCAGCAGGTGCAGTGCGTACTTCTCGCCGCCGACGACCACCGTGTGACCGGCGTTGTTGCCGCCGTTGTACTTCACGACGTAGTCGACGCGGTGACCGAGAGCGTCGGTCGCCTTGCCCTTGCCCTCGTCGCCCCACTGGGCCCCGACGAGCACGATCGCGGGCATCGCGGTCCACCTCTCACGCACAGAACGCCCCACCTGGTGGCCCGGTCGGGCCCTACCGAGGCTATCTCAGGCGAGCCGGTCCGCGAGCGCCTCGCCCAGCTGGAGGCCGGACAGCCACGCCTGCTCGACCCGGGCGCGCTCCCCCCAGCCGTCGCCGCAGACCCCGACGAGCGCCGGGTGCAGCGCGAACGGCTCGCGGTGCGGGTGCAGCGGGGCGGCGAGGGACCACCGGTGCGCGTGGGTCAGCTCGGGCTCGGGGAGCACGTCGGCGCCGAGCAGCCGGCTCACCTCGTCGAGCACGGGCTGGACGGCGGTGCCCGGGTCCTCGAGCCGGCCGGCGGAGAAGACCGACGTCGCGTGCGCCACGAGGACCGGCGCGCCGTCGCCGCGCCGGCTGCCGTCGTCCGCGACCCACGACACGACCGGCGACCCGTCGACGAACGCGCCGTCGAGGTCGCCCCACCAGCGCTGCGACCAGGCGGCCCAGACGCTGATGACGGGCGACCACTCCATCCCGCCGTCGAGGTCGAGCCACGTCGAGACCGGCTCGGGCAGCAGGTCCGCCGCCTGCGGGTCGGGCATCGCGAGGACGACGGCGCGCGCCGGCTCACCGTCGACGGTGAGCCGGTCGCCCTCGACGTCGACCTCCTCGACCTCATGGCCGGTCGTCACGTCGAGCCCCTCGGCGAGGTGCTCCACGAGGCTGCGCAGACCGCCGGACGCCGACCAGCGCGGCAGCCCGGTCGTCGTCCCGACCCGGCCCTCGGGGGCGAGGAGGTGGAAGGTGTCCGTCCACGGGGCGGCCAGGCCCGCGGCCTCCCAGCCCGCGGCGACCTTGGCGAAGCGCTCATCGCGGACGGTGAAGTACGAGGCCCCGATGTCGACCGCGTGCCGGCCGCCGGCCAGGTCCTCGGTGCGGACGGCCATCCGGCCGCCGATCCGGCGGCCACGGTCGAGGACCTTGACGTCGTGCCCGTGGGCGACGAGGACCCGGGCGCACGAGATGCCCGAGATGCCGCCGCCGACCACGACGACGGGTGCGCTGGAGTCGGTCACCGGACCATCCTTCGGTGCCGGGCGCCCCGGCGCGAGCCGGACGCGTCGAAACGGGCGCTATGTCCGGCTTCTCGGGATCAGCCGAGCCCGAGGGTCGCGACGGCGGACCGGTCGCAGTCCGCGAGGAACGTCCGGCAGCGCTCGTGCTCGGCCGTCTCGCCGATCGCGCCCGCGGCCCGGGCGAGCGCGGCGAGCGCCCGCAGGAATCCCTGGTTCGGCTCGTGCGCCCACGGCACCGGACCCTGGCCGCGCCAGCCCGAACGGCGCAGCGCGTCGAGACCGCGGTGGTAGCCGACCCGGGCGTAGGCGTAGCCCTCCACGGTGCGGCCGGCGTCGAGGGCCTGCTCGGCGAGGACCGCCCAGGGCAGGCTCGACGCGGGGTGCGCCGCAGCGACCTGGGCCGGGTCGGTGCCGGCCGCGAGCGCCTCGCGCGGCGCCGGGTCGTCGGCGAGGTGGGTGGGCGGGATGCCGAGGAGGTTGTCGTTGAGGCTCACACTGCATCATGGCGCAGATGAGGACGCTGCTCGCAGGCACCCTGGTCGCCGGCGCCCTGCTCGCGGCCTGCGCGCCGGCGTCCGGGGCGCCGTCGTCCGTCGTGACCCGCGGCGGCGAGCCGGGCCTGACCCGGCTCGCGGGGCCGAAGCAGGCGGCCGATCTCGACGTCATGACCTTCAACGTCCAGGACTCGCAGATCCTCGGGACCGACCGCTACACGGAGTCCGGACGACGGACGGCCGTCGCCCAGGTCGTCGTCGACGAGCGGCCGGACGTGATCGGCACCCAGGAGATGACCACGGGGCAGGCCGAGGACCTGCGCGCCGACCTGGCCCGCGCCGGCGTCCGCTACTCCCGGTACGGCCGCCCCAGGGTCAGCGACGTCGACGAACCGGGGGTGGACTTCAACGAGACGGTGGCCGTGTTCTGGAACCCGGCCGTGCTCACCGACGTCGGCCACGGCGAGGTGTGGTTCTGCCCGCCGGACGTCGTCCCCAGGCAGGGCTGCGTCGACTCCGGGCCCGGCTGGGTCGCCGGCGACCCCCGGATGGCGACCTGGGTCCGGTTGCGGCACAACGGCTCCGGCACCGACGTGGTCGTCGTCAACACCCACCTCGACGCGGCGTCGGCACCGGCCCGCGAGCGCGGCGCCGAGGTCGTCCGGGACGCCGTGGATCGGCTGTTCCCGGACGTGCCCGTCCTGCTCACCGGGGACTTCAACAGCGGCCCGGACGCCGCCCCGCACCGGGTGCTCACGGCGGCCGGCTGGGTCGACACGTGGACGACGGCGGCGCGGACCGGGCCGGCGTGGTCGACGTTCAACCGCTTCGACCGCCGCGCCCCGCTGCCCGGGCCGCGGATCGACCGGATCTACGCCCGCCCCGGGCTGCCGGTCGTCGCGGCCGCGGTCAACACCTACCGCAGCCCGGCCGGTCAGCTCCCCAGCGACCACTACCCGGTGCTGATCCGGGTCCGGCTGCCGTGACACCCGTGGGACGCCCGGACGCGCGACCGCCCGCGCCGTCCGGGGACGACGCGGGCGGTGCGTGACGCGGCGAGCCGTGGCTCAGCGGGTCACTTGATCTTGGTGCCGGCCGAGCGCAGGTTCTCGCAGGCCTCGACGACGCGGGCCGAGAGGCCCGCCTCGGCGGACTTGCCCCAGGCACGCGGGTCGTACGCCTTCTTGTTGCCGACCTCGCCGTCGATCTTCAGCACGCCGTCGTAGTTCTTCATCATGTGGTCCACGACGGGGCGGGTGAACGCGTACTGGGTGTCGGTGTCGACGTTCATCTTGATGACGCCGTAGTCGACCGCGTCCGAGATCTCCTGCGGCAGCGAGCCGGAGCCGCCGTGGAAGACCAGGTCGAACGGCTTGTCCTTGCCGTACTTGGCGCCGACCGCGTCCTGGACCTCCTTGAGGATCTCCGGGCGCAGCTTGACGTTGCCCGGCTTGTAGACGCCGTGCACGTTGCCGAACGTCAGGGCGGCCATGTAGCGGCCCTTCTCGCCGAGGCCCAGGGCCTCGGCCGTGGCCATGCAGTCCTCGACCGTCGTGTACAGCTTGTCGTTGATCTCGCCGACGACACCGTCCTCCTCGCCACCGACGACGCCGATCTCGACCTCGAGGATGATCCGGGCGGCCGCGGTGAGGGCGAGGAGCTCCTTGCCGATCTCCAGGTTCTCGCCGAGGGGCACGGCCGAGCCGTCCCACATGTGCGACTGGAAGAGCGGCTCCTGGCCGTTCTTCACGCGCTCGGCCGAGATCGCGAGCAGCGGGCGGACGAACCCGTCGAGCTTGTTCTTCGGGCAGTGGTCGGTGTGCAGCGCGATGTTGACGTCGTACTTCTTCGCGACCTCATGCGCGTACGCGGCGAGCGCGACGGAACCGGTGACCATGTCCTTGACCGTCGGGCCGGACAGGTACTCCGCGCCACCGGTCGACACCTGGACGATGCCGTCGCTCTCGGCCGCGGCGAAGCCCGCGATGGCCGCGTTCAGCGTCTGGGAGGAGGTCACGTTGATGGCGGGGTACGCGAACGACTGGGCCTTCGCCCGGTCGAGCATCTCGTTGTAGACCTCGGGGGTTGCGATGGGCATGCGATCGCTCCTGTGCTGATCCTCGCCGCACGCGGTCGCGCCCGGCGGTGCTGACGGCGTCGTCTGGTGGACGACGCCCCGCTGCGCTGCGGCGCTGCAGCGTCTCCGGGGGCAATCCTTCCAGATCCGGGACGTGAGGAAGGCCTCAGAGGTCCCGGGCGGACACGTTCCCGAAACAGCCACGACACCGGGGGCCGGCGTCCCCTGCGCAGGGGTTGCGCCGAAGGTCGTCGCAGGCCCGCGCGAGGATGGTGCCGGCGCGCGTCCCCGCGGCGGGTGCGCGCCGTCGTCCGTGGCGGGGAGGAGGTGCCGGACGGTGCTCGACCTTCCGGCCCGGCCGCCGGACGTCGTCACGTGCGACGTCTGCGGCGGCCCGGCCGTGCTCGCCCGACGCGCCCCCGGACGGCTGGACGAGGCGGTCTGCGTCCGGCACCGGGCCTTCCTGTCCCCCGCACCGCAGGACCGGGCCGGCGTCGAGCACCTCGAGCTGCGCTGGGGCCGCTGGTGCGGCGGGCAGGCGAGCGTCGCCGAGGTCCTGGCGTCCGCACGACCCCTGCCGTGCGAGGCGTGCGGCGCCGCGGGCGAGGTGATCTGGGGCGTGGAGAACGAGGGCGGCCGCTGGCACGCCGTGCTCTGCCTCGACTGCCTGGAGCCGGCACCCGCCACGGCCGGGCCCTCGCAGATCAGCTCCCGCGGCCTCGGCCGGTGGGACGGCGCCCGGTGGCTGCCGGTCGACGCGGGATGGCGGCCGCCTCGGCGGCCCGCCGCTGTTCCGCCGGGCTGAGCCGCCGGGCTGAGCCGGGCGGCGAACGGTCAAGCCGGTGCACCCGGGCGCCGATCCACCGCAGGTGGACGGCGACCGCACCCCCGCGACCGCGCCGCACGCGCACCGGTGGCAGGCGCGTCCCGTCCCCGCCCTCGCGCTGCGCGCCGCGAGCACCGTCGTCCCGCTCCTCGCCGGTGCGCTCGTG
>JACRAB010000353.1 GCA_016213575.1 Actinomycetota bacterium | reverse complement strand
TGCTCGGCGCCGGCGGCGGTGCTCCGCTGCCGGACGGCGACCTCGTGGCGATGCTCCGCAGCGGCCTCGACGTGCTCTGGCCGGTCGTCGGGGCGGACCGCGGCAAGCAGGCCGTCGGCTACGAGCTGACCCTCACGGCGATGCGGACGCCCCGCCTCGAGGGCCGCGCCCGGCAGCAGTACGCGGCCTGCCTGGCGGCCGTCGAGACCTTCCTGCGCGGGGTCGCGGCGGGGGCCGGGCTGCCACTGCCGGCCGGCGAGCCGGCCCGGCTGGCGCGCTGGGTCGTCGCGACCGTCGACGGCGCCGTTCTCCAGCTCGTCGTCACCGGCGACGAGGCGGCCGCGTACGAGGTGCTCGACACCCTCGTCGGCGCGGTCGCGACCCGGATCCGGGAGAGCGCCGGAGCGTCGGTCGCGCCCGCCGCCCGCCCGGCCCGCCGCCGCGTCCCCAAGCCCGCCGTCCCGCCGGAGTCGTGATGGACGGCGACCTCGTCGTCACGCCCGCCGTGCGGATCCCCGCGGACGAGCTGCGCTGGCGGTTCTCGCGCTCGTCCGGCCCCGGCGGGCAGGGCGTCAACACCACCGACTCGCGCGTCGAGCTCGGCTGGGACGCCGTCGCGTCCGTCGCGCTCCACGGTCTCGGCGACGGCGTGCGGGAGCGGGCGCTCGAGCGGCTCGCCGCCCGGTCCGTCGACGGCGTCGTGACGATCGCGGCGTCCCAGTTCCGGTCGCAGCTGCGCAACCGGGACGCGGCCCGCACCCGGCTCGCCGCGCTCGTCCGGGAGGCGGTCGCGCCACCGCCCGCGGCCCGCCGCAGGACCCGGCCGACGCGCGGCTCCCAGCTGCGCCGGCTCGAGGGCAAGAAGCGCCGCTCCCAGGTCAAACGGCTGCGGCGCGGCGAGGAGTAGGCCGGACGGCGGACGTGCCGCGGCTGGCCGACCCCGCTCCCGCGGAAGCGGGCCCGCCCTGGCTAGCCTTGCGCCGTGGAACCCGGCGACTTCGTGGCAGCACTGCGTGGCGCCGCTCCCTACGTGCACTCCCACCACGGCCGCACCGTCGTCGTCGCGTTCCCCGGCGAGACCTGTGCCCGGCCGGACTTCGAGCGCCTGCTCTCCGACATCGCCCTGCTGTCGAGCCTCGGGCTCAGGGTGGCGATCGTCCACGGCGCCCGCCCGCAGATCGACGCCGAGCTCGCACTGCGCGGACTCGAGCCGCAGTACGTCGGGGACCTGCGGGTCACCGACGAGGCGGCGATGGCGGCGGTCAAGGCCGCGGTCGGCGCGCTGCGGATGGACATCGAGGCGAAGCTCTCGTCGAACCTCGCCGGCACCCCGATGGGCGGCGCGCAGGTCAAGGTCGTCGGCGGCACGTGGGTCACCGCGCGGCCGGTCGGCGTGCGGGACGGCGTCGACCACCTGCTCACCGGCACCGTCCGCCGGATCGACCTGGACGCCGTCCAGGAGGCCCTGTCCGCGGAGCGGATCGCGCTGCTGTCGCCGGTCGGCTACTCCCCGACGGGCGAGGCCTTCAACCTGCGCAACGCCGACGTCGCCGAGGCGCTCGCCGCCGGGCTGCACGCCGACAAGCTCGTGTTCGTCCTGGAGTCCGACCCCGCGACGTGGGACCTCGCGCGGTCCGCCGGGGACGCCGGGCACCTGCTGCTGTCCGACGCCGAGCGGTTCCTCGCGAGCGACGAGGTGCTCGGGCAGCTCTCCGCCGAGGACCGCAACTGCGTGCGCGCGGCGCTCGCCGCCTGCCGGTCCGGGGTGCGCCGGGTGCACCTCGTCGGGGCCGGCTCGGACGGGTCGCTGCTGCGCGAGCTCTACACCCGGGACGGCGCCGGGCTGATGTTCTACGCCGACGAGGACTACGAGTCGACCCGGGACGCGACGATCGCCGACGTCGCGGGCATCCTCGCCCTGCTGCGGCCGCTCGAGCAGGCCGGGATCGTCGTCCCCCGCTCGCGCGAGCAGCTCGAGCTCGACGTCGACGGCTTCTCGGTCATGGTGCGGGACGGCATGGTCATCGCCTGCAGCGCGCTCGTGCCGTACGACGAGGACGGCGCGGCGGAGTTCGCAGCGGTCGCCGTCCACCCGAGCTACCGCGGCCGCGACCGGGCCGAGGCGCTGCTCAAGCGGGCCGAGGTGACGGCACGGCAGCGCGGCCTGACCCGGCTGTTCGCGCTGACGACGCACACGCCGCACTGGTTCGTCGAGCACGGGTTCGTCCGGGGCGGGCCGCAGGACCTGCCGGCCGCCAAGCGGGCCGGCTACAACGAGCGCCGCAACTCGCTCGTGCTCGTCAAGTCGCTCTGACGGCCCGGCACCGGCACCGGGGAACGCCGGAGCCCCGGCAGCCGAGGGCTGCCGGGGCTCGAGACGTGGGTGGTGCTGTTCGTGCGGGTGGTGCGGTCAGACGCCCGCGGACGACATCGCGTAGCGCTCCTCGAGCTGCCACTCGACCTGGCGCTTGAGGCCGTCGTACGGCTCGACCGAGGGGTTGTACCCGAGGAGCTCGCGCGCCTTGTCGACGACGGCGCTCGTGGAGCGCTGGTCGCCCGGGCGCTTGGGGGCCCAGGTGATCTCCGGCGTCACGCCCGCGTGCTCGCCGATGATCGAGAGCGCCTCGAGCAGGGTGATGAGCTTGCCGCCGCCGATGTTGAAGATCTCGCCGGCCGGGCCCAGCGCGAGCGCCGCGCTGATCGCCGACACCGCGTCGTCGATGTACGTGTTCGACCGGCTCTGCAGCCCGTCGCCGTGGACGACGACCGGCCGGCCGCTCGTCACGGCGTCCGTGAAGATGTTGTAGGCCATGTCCGGCCGCTGCCGCGGGCCGTAGACCGAGAACAGCCGCAGCACCGTGACCGGCAGGTCGTGGGTGCGGTGGAAGGCCAGCGCGAGCTGCTCGGCGGCGAGCTTGGTGACGCCGTACGGCGAGACCGGCAGCACCGGCACCGACTCGTCGCCGGTGGCGTCGAGGCCGTAGACCGAGGACGTCGAGATCTGCACGAAGCGGCCGACGCCGGCGCGGTGCGCCGCGTCGAGCAGGCGCTGGGTGCCCAGGAGGTTGCAGTCCTGGTACAGCTGGAACTGGCTCCAGCTCTTGGCCAGGCCCGGCATGGCAGCCGCGTGGACGATGCCCTCGACCCCGTCGAGGACGGCGTCGAGGTCGCCGTCGCGCAGGTCGACCTCGGCGAGGGTGAACCGGGGCGCCGCCTCGAGCCAGTGCGAGAGGTTGCGCTCCTTGAGCGAACGGTCGTAGTAGGGGACGAAGGAGTCCAGCCCCACGACCTCGTGCCCGTCGCGGACGAGGGACTCACTGAGGTGGGAGCCGACGAACCCGGCGGCTCCGGTGACACAGACCTTCAATGAACTGCCTTTCCCTGTCGAACGCCCCCGATGCTCAGAAAGGTAGACGGACGATGAACGAGGGATCGCCGGAACAGGTGAAAATCAGGTGTTCGTGCCCGCGAACGTGATCGAGGCCACGTGTAATCGCCTGTGCGCGTAGAGTGATCGGTTACCCTGGGAGAGTGAGGCTGCCGTCGTCGAGGACGTCGACGAGACCGTCCGCGACGAGGCTGCCGAGGCACCGGTCGCGCTGGAGCGGGTCGCGCAGGACGTCGTCCGGGACCCGCGCCACGAGGTCGCCGGGCGGCACCGGGCCGGACGCCGACCGCAGCACCGCGAGGACGAGGCCGCGGACGAAGCGGTCGGTCCCGGCGTAGGACTGGCCGCGCCGCGGCGGCCCGTCGTGGGCGGGCGCCCCGGCCGCCTGCCAGGCGCACCGGTCGAGCACCGGGCAGTCGCCGCACCGCGGGGACCGGGCGGTGCAGACGAGCGCGCCGAGCTCCATGCTCGCGACGGCCCACGTCGCCGCCGTCGCGGCGTCGTCCGGGACGAGGGCCGCGGCGAGCGCGCTCTCGGCGGCGGTGAGCGCCGGGGCCGGGTACTCGGGGCCCGTCACGGTGCGGGCGAGCACCCGGCGGACGTTCGTGTCGACGACGCACGTGCGCCGGCCGAACGCGAAGGCCGCGACCGCCGCGGCGGTGTAGCTGCCGACGCCGGGCAGCGCCCGCAGGTCGGCCTCGTCGGGCGGGACCTCGCCGCCGGGCCGCTCGACGAGCGCCGCGGCCGCCTCGTGCAGCCGCAGCGCGCGGCGCGGGTAGCCCAGCCGGTCCCACATCCGGATTGCCTCGCCGGGGGCGTCCGCGGCCAGCGCCGCCGGGGTCGGCCAGCGCCGCATCCACGCCTCCCAGGCGGGCAGGACGCGGGCGATCGGGGTCTGCTGGGCCATCACCTCGCTGACGAGGACGCCCCACGGCGTCCGGTCGTCACGGCGCCACGGCAGGTCGCGCTGGTGGACGGCGTACCAGGCCAGGACCGGTGCGTGGAGCGGGTGCGCGGGCATCGGCGGCATCGTCGCACGGTGCCCCGCGCCGCCGCGTGCCGGGCCTCGATGAGTCAGCCGGAGAACGGGTCGACGTACGGGACGCCGAGGTCGGCCACGTCTTTCACGTTCCGGGTCGCCAGCGTCAGCCCGTGCACCAGTGCGGTGGCGGCGAGCAGGCCGTCGACGACCGGGACCGGCCGCAGTGCACCCAGCCTGCCCCACTCGTCCGCGACGGCCGAGGTCACGGGCAGGATCCGGTCGGCGTAGTCGGCGACGATGCCATCGACCCGCGCGTCGAGGACCTGGCCCTGGAGGGGTCGCGAGGCGCGAGGCGTTCGACTCCTCGTCGTAGCTCGCCGAGCACGAGGACGCTGAGGAACGACGGGGTGCGTGTGCGGCGCCACCACTCGACGACCCGGGGGTCCGGCTCCCGGCGGAAGAGCTCGGACACGACGTTCGTGTCGAGCAGGAAACCGCTCACCGCGTTCACTCCTCGTCGAAGATGCTCGACCCGTCGTCGGGCAGGACGCCGGCGCGGCGCTCCTCGACGATCTCGTCGAGGATGTCGGCGAGGTCGTCGCTCTTCGGGCCGTGGAGCAACCAGTCCTTGAAGTCGACGGTCACGCCGGTGAGCCGGTGGTAGTACGCGGCATCGATGACGAACGCGACCTCCTCACCGTGCCGGGTGACAGCCTGCGGGCCTTCCTCGTGCGCCTTCCGGAGCAGCTCGCTGAACCGCTGCTTGGCCTCCTGGACCTGCCACGTCATGGCCCCACCTCCGTCTGGACAGTCTAGACAGAACCGGGTGTCGCGACAAGGTCGCCGGTGGTGCGGGGAGGGTCAGACGTAGCGCTCGAGGATGCTCGACTCGGCGAGGCGGGACAGACCCTCGCGGACGGCGCGGGCGCGCTGCTCGCCGACGCCCTCGACGGTCATGAGGTCGTCGAGGTTGGCCGCGAGGAGCTTCTGCAGGTCGCCGAAGTGGTCGACGAGCCGCTCCATGATGGTCGGGGGCAGCCGCGGGACCTTGTTGAGCAGCCGGTAGCCCTTGGGGCTCACGGCGGCGTCGAGCGCCTCGCCGCCGGTCGAGAAGCCGAGGACCCGCGCGACGAGCGCGAGGTCGACGAGCTCGGTCGAGGGGATCTGCGCGACGTCGTCGAGGAGCTCCCAGACGGTGCGTTCGCTGCGGGCCGCGTCGATGTAGTCCCGGATGACGAGCTCGCGGTCGGGGCTGACGCCGCCGATGAGCTCGTCGAGCTGCAGCGACAGCAGCCGGCCGTCGGTGCCGAGCTCGACGACGTAGTGCGCGATCTCGGTCGAGATCCGGCGGACCATCTCGAGGCGCTGGACGACGATGGAGACGTCGCGGACCGTCACGAGGTCCTCGATCTCGAGCGCCGAGAGCGTGCCGGTCACCTCGTCGAGGCGCGCCTTGTAGCGCTCGAGCGTCGCGAGGGCCTGGTTCGCCTTGGCGAGGATCGCGTCGGAGCCCTCGAGGACGTAGCGCAGGCCGCCGACGTAGAGCGCGACGATCCGCATCGACTGGCTCACGGAGATCACCGGGAAGCCGGTCTGCTTCGCGACCCGCTCCGCGGTGCGGTGCCGGGTGCCGGACTCGCTCGTCTCGATGGACGAGTCGGGGACGAGCTGGACGGCGGCGCGCAGCAGCCGGGTCAGCGCGGTGTCGGTGACGATCGCGCCGTCCATCTTCGCGAGCTCGCGCAGACGCGTCGCGGAGAACTCGACGTCCAGGACGAAGCCGCCCGTGCAGACGTCCTCGACCGTGCGGTCGTGCCCGAGGACGATGAGCGCGCCGGTCCGGCCGCGCAGGATGCGCTCGAGCCCGTCCCGCAGCTCGGTACCCGGGGCCACGGCGGCCAGGGTGGCGCGCAGCAGCTCCTCGGGGGAGCGATCTGGTGCCACGACGAGGTACCCCCACGGCGATCGGCGTCAGGCCGCGCAACAGCTCCGCGGCCTCCGGTCAGGGGGAAGTGTATCCGCGCGAAGGCCCCGATGCGGTCATCGGAGGGCGTGCCGTGACAAGACCCTCACCCCGCGCGACCTGCGACGACGCCCGCCGGGGCCGCTGTGCGAGGCGCCTCGCCAGCCTGCATGTGCACCTGCACGAGAACCGCTCCGGCGGGTGCTCCGGCGGGTGCGGTCAGCCCCGCCCGGCCGTCGCCTTGAGGTAGGCCGAGCCGACGTCCTCGACCTCGAGGACGACCATCCCGTCGGGCGCGGCGTCGTCGGTGCCGGCCGGCACGATCGCCTTGTCGAAGCCGAGCCGGGCCGCCTCGGCGAGCCGGCGGCCGACGCCGGCCACCCGGCGCACCTCGCCCGCGAGGCCCACCTCGCCGATCGCGACGAGCCCGGGCACGAGCGGCGCGTCGTAGCTGCTGCTCGCGACGGCCAGGCAGACGGCGAGGTCGGCCGACGGCTCGGTGAGCCGCACCCCGCCGACGGTCGCGACGTAGACGTCCTTTCCGGAGACCCCGAGCCCCGCCCGCTTGTCGAGGACGGCGAGCGCCATGGCCACCCGGGAGGAGTCCAGCCCGGACGTCGCGCGCCGCGGGTTCGGCGTCGTCGAGGCCGCGACGAGGGCCTGCACCTCGGCGACGAGCGGGCGCCGTCCCTCGAGCGCGACGGTGACCGCCGTCCCGGCGACGGCCGCGCCGCGGCGCGAGATGAACAGCCCGCTCGGGTCGGGCAGCCCGACGATGCCGGTGTCCGACAGGTCGAAGCAGCCGACCTCGTCGGTGGGCCCGTAGCGGTTCTTCACCGCGCGCAGCAGCCGCAGCCGGGAGTGCCGGTCGCCCTCGAACTGGCAGACGACGTCGACGAGGTGCTCGAGGACCCGCGGGCCGGCGATCGAGCCGTCCTTCGTCACATGGCCGACGAGCAGGGTGGCCATCCCGCGGGCCTTGGCGACCCGGATCAGGGACGCGGCGACCTCGCGGACCTGGCCGACGTTGCCCGGCGTGCCGTCGACCGCGTCGCTCGCGATGGTCTGGACCGAGTCGACGACGAGCAGGTCCGGCGAGCACTGCTCGACGTGGCCGAGCACGGTCGACAGGTCGGTCTCGGCGGCGAGCAGCAGCCGCGGGCGCAGCGCCCCGATCCGCTCGGCCCGCAGCCGCACCTGGGCCGCCGACTCCTCGCCGGTGATGTAGAGCACGGTGCGCCCGTGCGACGCGGCGCGCGAGGCGACGTCGAGCAGGAGGGTCGACTTGCCGGTGCCGGGCTCGCCGGCGAGCAGGACGACGGCGCCGCTGACGATGCCGCCGCCGAGCACCCGGTCGAGCTCGTCGACGCCGCTGGCCCAGGTGGCCGCGTGCGAGGCCTCGACCTCGCCGATGGGCTGCGCCGGGACGGCGGCGTTCCTCGCCTGGGTGACCCCGGCCGTGCCGCCGCCACCGGCCTCCTCGAGGGTGCCCCACGCCTGGCACTCGCCGCAGCGCCCGACCCAGCGGGTCGAGGTCCAGCCGCACTCGCCGCACCGGAACGTCGGCCGGGCGTCCCGCGCGGTCTTCGCCGCCGCCTTGGCCGCCTGCCTGCTCCCCGCCGCTCCGCGCCCCGGGCCCGCTGCTGTCGTCACGTCCGCGAACCTAGACCAGGGCGCCGACAACCGGCTCGTGGTCCGGCCCGAGGCGGCGGCCGGGACCGTCAGCGGGTCGTGACCGGGCCCATCCGGACGACCTCGAACGCGCTGCCCGGCACGTTCTTGAGCGCGTTCAGCTGCTCGTCGTCCCAGCGCCGGTCGGGTGCCCCGGACAGGTACCAGTCGCTGCCGTTGTCCGCGACGATCATCCCGTAGCGCTGCAGGGCCACGAGGACGACGCGGGCCTGCGGCGGGTACTTCGAGACGTCGAACGAGGCCTTGAGCCGCACCCGCATCCCCATCGGCGGCAGTGCCGTGCTCGGGTCGCTGCTGGCCCAGTGCCGGGCCGGGGCGACGTAGCCCTTGCGGGTACGGCTCACGGTGAACCGCAGCGCGTGGTCGATGCGGCCGGCCCGGACCTCGTCGTAGCGGACCAGGCCGGGCAGGATCGGCAGCCCCGCGGCGTCGGCGCTCGTCCAGCCGGCGGGCCGGGAGGCGCCGGTGCGCAGGTCGAAGACGGCGCCCGAGCCGGCCCGCCAGGACCGCCCGCCGTCGACGGGGTAGGCCGCGTACAGCTCGTAGAGCCGCTGGTGGTCGCGGTCGACGACGATGACGTGCCGGTCGCCGTCCGCGCCGGCGCCGCCCTCGACCGGGGCGTTGCGCGGCACCGGGTACGGGCCGCGGTCGCTCTCGTCGGCGTACTCGAAGCGCACCGGCACCTTCGCCTGCGTCCCGGCGCCGACGCCGTAGGGGATGCCGAACGGCCCGCCGTCCCAGTTCGCGCCGAAGTC
>JACRAB010000349.1 GCA_016213575.1 Actinomycetota bacterium | reverse complement strand
GGGCCGCGACGAACTCCTCGAGCGTCACGGCGCTCACGGCGCCGGCTCCTCGTCCGCCGGTCCGGCGTCGTCCGGCCGGCCGGCCTCGCGCGGGGCGGTGCTGCGCGTGCCCGGTCGCGCCCGGCGGTCGAGCGCACCGCCGAAGAAGTCCCGGCCGGCCTCGGCGGCGACCCCCGCGAGGCGGGACTGCGGCTCCACCTCGGTGGCGGCTGCTCCGCGCCGCGGCCGACGGCGCCGCACGGTGCGGACGACGATCCCGACGACGAACGGGCCGACGACGAGGCCCACGACGACGAGGAACAACGGCGTCAGCACGACGTCCAGCACCGCTAAGGCGGGCGACCACCACGGGGACGCCGGCGCCGGGGTCGCCACGACGCGGCCGGTCGCGGCGACGTCCCGGGCGACGGCGTCGACGACCGGGTAGCCGGAGCCGTCCGGGTCCACGGCGTCGAGCAGCCGGGTCCTGGTACCGGTGCGGAGGTCGACCCGCAGCACCTGGCTGCGCAGCCCGGGCGCCGACGCCTCGTCCCGTTCGTCGAGCCTGACGAGGACCTGGTCACCGGTCCACGCGAGGATCGTCGCGCCGATCTGCTTCCCGAGCGGGAGCGACCGCACCGTCGCCCCGCTGAGGTCGACCTCCTCGAGGCGGTAGTCGTCCGGGGTGCCGAGCGTGCTCGGGTCGCCCTGCACGAGGAGCAGCCGGTGCCTCCCGTCGGCGCTGACGAACGAGGCGTGGGAGGCGACGATCGTCGACCAGCTGTCGGCGACGTCCCCCCGGGGCGGGATCGGCCCTGCGGCCTCGGCCGGGACGGTGCCGTTGTCGTGGCGGCCCAGCAACCGGCCCGCGCCGTCCCACGCCAGGTCCGCCTCGCAGGCCTCGCACACCGTCCGGACGGCGCCCGTGCGGGTGTCGACGGTCCACACCTCGTTGCGGGCCATCTCACCTTCCTGACGCTTCGCCCGGATGGTCGCCACGGCGACGGCCGAGCCGTCGGGCGACAGCGACGTCCACGTCACGGCGAGCAGGTCGTCCGGCGGGTGCGGCAGGGTCACCGCTCGCACCCTGCCGGTGCGGACGTCGACCCAGCGCACCGCGTCCTGCGCCTGGATCTGGCCGTAGAGATCCCGGGGGGCACCGTCGGGCAGCTCCTCGCGGGCCTCGGCCCACGCCACGGTCCGGCCGTCATCGCTGACCGACACCGCGACGGCGCGGCCGCCCGGCAGCCGCCGGTACTCCCCGCCGTCCGCGGAGACGAGCACCGCACCGGTGACCGTCGACGGCCCGCGCCACCCGAGGTCCGTCACCTCGCCCGCGAGCACCAGGGCGACCCGGGCGACCGGGTGGTCCGTGACGCTCGGCACCACCCGCGGCAGCGGGTAGACGCGTTCCGGCAGCGACCCCGGCCCGGTCGGCGTCGCCGCCGGCCGCGGAGCCCCGCGCAGCGCCCCGACGACCCCGCCGAGGATCGACCCCGCGAGCAGGACGGCGGCCGCGGCCGCAGCGACGAGCCCCCACGTGCGCACCTGGCCGAGGCGCGCACTGCCGGCCCGGGCCCGGACGGCGACCAGGTCCAGCCGGACGCCGGCCAGCGCCGTGTCGGCGGCGGCGTCGAGCCGGTCCACGTCGAGCACGGGCGCGGTGCGGTCGGCGGTCATGGTCCCCCCGGGAGGTCGGTGTCAGCCTCCTACACGTCGCAGGAGCCGCGGACGGGTGGACCCGGGACCGATGCGCCGGGTGAGCCACGTCCGCCCGAGCCCGAGCCAGACCAGGCCGCCCGCGATGGCGAGGATCCGGCCGAGGGCAGCCGCCTGCGGGGTGCCGAGCCAGGTCCACCACGGCTGGTCCAGCGGTATGAAGGCGGTCTGGTGCACGTCGGTGAGAACACCGGGCGCGACGAGGAAAGGCCCCTCGACGGGCAGCCGGACGGTCGTCGGGATCGGCGGGATCCGTGCGGGGTCGGACGGCGGGGCCACGGACCGCAGCGCCCCGCCGTCGTCGATGGAGACCCAGGCCGTGCCGGAATCCCTCGGACGAAGAGTGACCTGCGCGCGCGCCAGATCGACGACGGCGACCCGGCGCTCCGGGACGCCGTCCGCCCAGAGCGCGACCCACCGCCCCGACGGGCTGAGTGCGAGTCCCTCGCCCGCCGCGCGTTCCCGGTAGGCGGCCGGGACGCCGGGCAGGTCTTCGAGCCGCACGAGCGACGCCGTGGCCGGGTCGATGCCGTAGACGCCGTGCCTGCCACCCACCGTCGCGACGAACGCGGCCGCGACCCGGGTCGTCCGCGGGTTCGCCGAACGGTCGAAGGCGCGCAGCGGCCTGACCCGCCGGTCGTCGACGATCTGCGGCACCAGGGCCGGGGCGCCCTCTTCTGCCCGAGGCTGCTGCGAGGCCCAGAGCGGCTCGACGACGGCCGGGGCCGCGAGCAGCCCCAACCCGGTCACCGTGGTCACCGCGAGAGCGACGATCCCGGCCGTGCGGAACGTCAGCAGGGCCCGCAGGGCACGCCGTGACCGCCGGGCCGCCGCCGCGAGTCCCACGAGACCGGCCGCACCCGCGAGCAGCACCCCGACGACGAGCAGCGCGCCGCGAGCGAAGGACACGAGCCCGGCCGCGAGATCCGCGCGCTGCGGTCGCACCCCCGGCACGACGCGGCCGCCCTCGACCACGTCGGTCGCCACGTCGACGACGAGCAGGCTGTCGTCGGTCGTCGTCAGCGGCGCGCGGCCCGATCGTGTGACGAGCTCTACCTGCGGCCGGATGCCTGCGCCCAGACCGATCTCAGGGTCGAGGTCCCAGCGCTCGACGACCACACCGTCGGACACGGCAGCGAGGCCCCGGACCTCCGACGCCATACCGAGGTCGCCCTCCCACTCGTCGCCGGCGACCGGCCAGGCGACGAGGGTGTAGCGCTCCTTGGTGTCGTCCGCCGGCGGCTCCTCCCGCATCGTCACCCCGAAGCGCACCGACCCGTCGGCAGGCATGAGCACCTCCCGCCCGACATCGAGTCCCCCGAGGCGGGGCAATCGTGCGGCCGGCATCGGCGACACCGTGACACCGGGTCCTCCGGTGACCGCCAGCTGCTCGTCGACCACCTCGACCCCGAGCCGGCCGTCGGCGAACCAGGCGAGCGGCCCCGCGCACTCCATGCACAGTCGTTGCAGCCGTAGCGCCGCAGAACTCCCGACAGCGCCCATCTCGACGACATGGGCCGTCGACACGCCGGCAGAGGGGTCGTAGTTGGCCCCGCCCCAGACCGCCAGCCGGGTCCCGCTCCGGTCGAACGCGAGCCCGTCGACCGAGCTCCCGGCGTTCCAGACGCCGGGGACAATCACCTCACGCTGCGATCCGGTGGGCAGGTCGAGCACGACGACCGTCGTCGACGGTCGGGTGCGCAACCCGTCGACCTCCGGCGCCGTCGCCCACGCCACGCGGCGCCCGTCCGGGGACAGCACCGTCGACTCGGAGGACTGCGGAAGGCGTCGGTACTCCCCGGCGTCGGCGCCCACCACATAGGACCGGACCTCGCCGGCCCCGCCACTCCCGTCGCTGGCGCGCGCCTCCTCGACCGTCTGCTGCTCGTCGCTCGCCCGGATGACGTACGCCGCCCGCGACAGCGGCCGGTCGGTGACGAGAGGCGTGCCCGGCGGCGGTGCCCAGACCCGGTCCGGCAACGCGCCCGGCCCGCTCGGCGTCGTCGCCGGCTGCGGCCTCGACACGTGCACCGCCGGCAGCAGCGCGAGCGCGCCGAGCACGAGGACGAGCGCCAGCCCGGCGAGCGCCGGAAGCACGAGCCGAGGGTGCTCGCGCACCGCCGTGCGGACGGCGCCCCGTACCGACCGCGCGAGCCGCAGCGGCAGCGCGGGCCGGTGCGCGAGCGCCCAGGCCTGCTGCGCCGCGACGAGGTCGGTGACGGCGGGCTCCGGCCGCTCCTCGGCGAGCAGGGTCAGCACGGAGCGGATGTCGTTCTCCGCGAACGGGTCCCGGTCGGTCATGACGTCACCTCCTCGTGGTCGGGCGTGCGGGCCGGCGCGAACGCGGCGAGCTCGGGGGCGAGGTCGCGCAGCCGCGCGAGCGCGTGCCGGGTCTGCGACTTCACGGTCCCGACCCCGATCCCGAGCGTCGCGGCGGTCTGGGTCTCGGTGAGGTCTTCGTAGAACCGCAGCACGTGGACGGTGCGCTGCCGGGGGGTCAGGCGGGCCAGCGCCGCGGCGAGGACGAGCCGGTCGTCGGCCCGCTCGCTGTCGCCGGGCCGCCGGTCGGCAGGTTCCCCGAGCGGCCCGTCGGGCGACCCGCCGGGCGACCCGTCGAGCGGCGTCGTCACGACCCGCCGGGACGCGGTCCGCCAGGCCGAGACGTGCACCGTGACGAGCACCCGCCGCACGTACGGCTCCGGGTCACCGGCCGCGACGACCCGCGCCCAGTGCCGCGCGGCCCGCACGAGCGCGGTCTGCACGAGGTCCTCGGCGTCGTCCCGGCTGCCGGTGAGCAGCCACGCGGTCCGCAGCAGGGCCGGACGGCGCGCGACGACGAACGCGCGGAAGGACTCCTCCGCGCCGTCCGCTGCCGACCGCCGTCCGAGCACTGCCGTCCCCTCCCGCCGGGGCGCCACGACCGCGACACCCTCTCACCGCTCCCACGCCCCCGGGTCCGGTCGCGGAGGGACCACGTCGATGTGACGCCGGTCACATGCATCCGGGTGAGCCGCGTCTCGCCGTCTCACCCGGCAGCGGATCGTGATCGCCGCATACAATGGGTCACGGAGCGCCGGGAAGCCTGGTCGGCACGGACGACGTCATGCGTCGCCGTCGATGCACCGCCCCGACCTCCGACCCAGGGAGCCTCCATGACCCTGCCCACGCCCGGACGTGCCGTCCGCCGCATCTTCGACAAGGTCACCGACCGCGAGCGCACCTACGTCGCGGACATCCTGCGCACCGAGACCGTCGGAGGCGCCCTCCTGCTCGCCGGCGCCCTCGTCGCCCTCGTGTGGGCCAACTCGCCCTGGCGCGAGGGCTACTCGGCGATGCTCGGCACGACGCTCGGCCCGGCCTGGCTCGACGGGCTGCACCTGCGGCTCGACGTCGCCGCCTGGGCCGCCGACGGGCTGCTCGCGATCTTCTTCTTCGTCGCCGGGGTCGAGCTCAAGCGCGAGCTCGTCGCGGGCGACCTGCGCGACCCGGCCAAGGCCGCCCTTCCCGTCGTCGCGGCGATCTGCGGCGTGCTGCTGCCGGCCGGGGTCTACCTCGCGTTCGCGGCCGGCGAGCCGGGGACGGCGCAGGGCTGGGCGATCCCGGTCGCGACCGACATCGCCTTCGCCCTCGCCGTCCTGGCGGTCCTCGGCAGCCACCTGCCGACGGCGCTGCGGTCCTTCCTGCTGACGCTCGCGGTCGTCGACGACCTCATCGCCATCACGATCATCGCCGTCGCCTACACGAGCGACCTCGCGCTGCTCCCGCTCGCCGGGGCGCTCGTGCCGCTCGCGGCCTTCGCCCTCGTCACCCGCCGCGGGACGACGACCCCGTGGCTGCTCGTCCCGCTCGCCGTCACGACCTGGGCGCTCGTGCACGCCTCCGGGGTGCACGCGACCGTCGCGGGCGTCCTGCTCGGCTTCGCCGTCCCGGTCGTCGCCCGCGCGGGCCAGGAGCACAGCATCGGCGAGCACCTCGAGCACGTCGTCCGGCCGCTCAGCGCGGGCGTCGCCGTCCCGGTCTTCGCCCTCACCGCGGCCGGCGTCACCGTCGTCGGCGGCGGGTTCGGCGAGGCCGTCCGCGACCCGGTGTTCCTCGGGATCACCGTCGCGCTCGTCCTCGGCAAGGCCGTCGGGGTGCTCGGGGGCACGTGGCTCACGGCCCGCTTCACCCGCGCGGAGCTCTCCGACGACCTCGACTGGAGCGACGTCCTCGCGGTGAGCCTGCTCGCGGGCATCGGCTTCACCGTGTCGCTGCTCATCGGCGAGCTCGCCTTCGGCGCGGGCAGCGAGCGCGACGACCACGTCAAGGCCGCCGTCCTCACCGGGTCGCTCGTCGCCGCCGCGCTCGCCGCGGTGGTGCTGCGCCGCCGTGACCGGCACTACCGCCTCCTCGCCGAGGCGGAGGCCCGGGAGGCGGCCGCCCCGGGGCGGTCGGGCGGGTAGAGCCGATGCCCTCCCGCCCTGGCGGGCCCGCGATCACCCTCTAGGCTCGTACGGAGGGCGGTCCGGGCCCCCGGGCGCCGCCCGAAGGGTTCGGCCACGCCGCGCGCGGGCAGGGAGGCAGCCATGACGGAGCGCACGCTGGGCCAGCTCGTCGCCGAGGCGACGGCCGACGTCCAGGAGATCGTCCGGGCCGAGATCGCCCTCGCGAAGGCCGAGCTCGCGCAGGACGCCAAGCGGGTGGGCGTCGGGGCCGGCATGTTCGGCGCCGCCGGCTACCTGGGTTTCCTCGCCTCGATCATCCTGACGATCTCCGCGGGCTACGGCCTCACCGAGGCCGGGCTGCCGGCCTGGGCGGCGTTCCTCGTGCTCGGGGTGGCGCTGCTGGTCGTCGCGGGGATCCTCGCGCTCGTCGGCAAGGGCCAGGTCTCCAAGGTGCGCCCGCCGGAGCGGACGATCCGCTCGACGAAGGCGGCGATCGCGGCGGTCAAGCCGGGATCCGCCCGCGTCGGATGACGCCCCCGGCGGCCGGCGGATGACCGTCGACTCCTCCGAGGTGCTCGTCGACGGCCCGTGGCGGCACCGGTTCGTCGCCGCGAACGGCTCGCGCTTCCACGTCGCGGAGACGGGTGACGGCCCGCTCGTCGTCCTCCTGCACGGCTTCCCGCAGTTCTGGTGGGCCTGGCGGCACCAGCTCCCCGCGATCGCGGCCGCCGGCTACCGGGTGGCCGCGATGGACCTGCGCGGCTACGGCGCGAGCGACAAGCCGCCCCGCGGCTACGACACGATGACCACCGCGGCGGACGTCGCGGGCGTCGTCCGCTCGCTCGGCGAGTCCGACGCGGTCGTCGTCGGGCACGACTGGGGCGGCTGGGTCGCCTGGTCGATGCCGGGCCTGTCGCCGCGCGTCACCCGCGCCGTCGCCGTCGTGTCGGCGGCGCACCCGCTGCTCCTGCGGCCCTACTTCGCGGCCGCCCCGTTCCGCGGTGCCGACGAGCGGGCCGCCGCGGCCGCCGTCCTGTCGTTCCAGGTGCCGATGCTCCCCGAGCGGCGGCTCGCGCACGGCACCGAGGTCCGCGACCTGCTCACCGCCTGGGGCGGCCCGGGGTACCCGGACGCCGCGACGCTCGAGCGCTACGAGCGCGCCATGCAGGTGCCGTTCGTCGCGCACACCTCGCTGGAGTACCTGCGCTGGGCGCTGCGCTCGCGCTACCGGCGCGACGGCCGCCGGTTCGCCGCCGGTGTGGACGTGCCGATCGAGGTCCCCGTGCTCGCCCTCGCCGGCGCCGAGGACCGCTTCGTGCCCGCCGGGGCCGTCGAGCGGTCGCGGCAGTGGGTGGCCGGACCGTGGACGCACGAGGTCGTCCCCGGGGCCGGGCACTTCCTCCCCGAGGAGGCCCCGGACGCCGTGACCCAGGCGCTCCTCACGTGGCTCAAGGGCCTGGACGCCTGAGCCGATCCGGCAGGTGCGGCCGGCCGGGACGTCCGGTGGGCGCGTCAGCCCGCCGCGCAGCCCCCGGTGGAGACCGCGTCGACCGCGCCGATCCCCGCGTCGATGTCGGAGCGGGCCTCCTGCATCGTCAGCGCGTAGCCGGGGTTCGCGTCGTCGAGCGACTTCGCGAAGACGACTCCGACGAGCGCCCCCTGGGCGTCGACGACCGGCCCGCCCGAGTTGCCGGGCTGCACCGTCGCGTAGAGCGAGTACACCCGCCGGACGGCGCCGGGCTTGCCGTAGATGTCGTCGCCGCTGGCCCGCAGCACCGACCGCACGCGGGCGGCGCCGAGCACGTAGGGCCCGTTGCGCGGGTAGCCGGCGAAGGCCGCGTCCGCGCCGCGCGCGATGTCGGCGCCGATCGGCAGCGGCTTGGCGGACGCCGGCAGCCCCGGCACCGCGATGACGGCGAGGTCGCGCTGCGGGTCGAAGAGCACGACCTTGCCCGCGTAGCGCCGGCCCGTGCCGCCGAGCTGGACCTGCGGCCGGCTCACGCCCGCGACGACGTGCGCGTTCGTCACGACCCGCTCGGGCGCGACGACGGCGCCGCTGCCCTCCTGGGTCTGCCCGCACTTGCGCGCGTCCCCGGTGATCTTCACCGTCGCGGCCTTGACCCGCTTGGCGACCGCGGCCGAGACCGCGCTCTCGCTCGGCGGGTCGACGGGCGAGATCTGCTCGGGCCCGGCGCCGCTGAACACCCGCGGGAAGTCGCTCGCGGCGACGCTCTCCCGGAACCGGCTCGCGAGCGTGCTCGCCTTCTGCGGCATGACGGCGTCGATGCCCTGGAGCACCCGCGAGGAGCCGATGGCGCTGGAGACGGCCGGCACGCTGCGCAGCGCCCCGCCGACGAACCACATGACGACGGCCGCTGCGACGATGCCCGCGACCGCGCCGAGCGCCTGGTCGACGTGCCGCGCGCCGCCCTTGGGCAGCTGGTCGCGGAGCCGGCCGCCGATCATCGCGCCGAGCACCTGCCCGAGCCAGGCGAGCACGAGGACGGCGGCCAGCACGGCGAAGGAGCGCTGCGGACCGGCCTCGAGCCGCTCGGCGAGCAGCGGGACGGCGAGGATGCCGGCGAACGCGCCGATCACGAAGCCGCCGAGCGACAGCGCGCTCAGCGCGAGGCCCTGGCGGTACCCGGAGACCGAGTAGGCCAGCAGGACGAGGACGAGGACGAGGTCTATCACGAGGCGTCGTCCCGGGGCAGGCTCATGGTCTCCACACGTGCGGCGTCCCACGGACGTTCCCAGCCGGACAGGTGCAGCAGCCGGTCGACGATGCCGGCGGTGAACCCCCAGACGAACAGGCCGCCGGCCCGGAAGCCGGGGCCGATGTACCCGCTCGGGTGCCGCCAGCGGAACCGGTTGGCCGGGTCGACGAGCTCGGCCACCGGCACCCGCACCACCTTGGCGACCTCGGCGGCGTCGACCGGCCCCACCGGGGACGGTGTCCGCCACCAGGCGAGCACCGGGGTCACCGCGAAGTCGCTCACCGGGAGGTAGAGGTCGGGCAGGGTGCCCGCGACGACAACGCCCGCCGGGTCGAGGCCCGTCTCCTCCTGCGCCTCGCGCAGCGCCGCGCCGACCGGGCCGTCGTCCCCGGGGTCGATCGCCCCGCCGGGGAACGCGACCTGGCCGGCGTGCGAGCGCATCGTCGCCGAGCGTTCGGTGAGCAGGACGTCGGGCCCGTGCTCGCCGTCGGCGAAGAGCATGAGGACGGCGGACGCGCGCCGGTGCCCCGGGGGCGGGCGGAACCGGCTCAGGGCGTCGGCCGGGGTGCGGCCGATGATGTCGGCGAGCGGGACGAACCAGTCGGGCCAGCCGCCGTCCGGCTGCTCCGCGCGGGCCGACGGCGCGTGCTGCACGGGGTCGGCCGTCACGCGCGGTCACCGGCCCCCGCACCGCGGCCGGCCCCGGCGACGAGCGCGGCCTCGGAGAGGGTGTGCTCGAACGCGGCGTCCTTGAGGAGCTTGGCGGCCTTCGCCGGGTCGGTCTCGCCCTCGCCGTAGGCCGGGCACAGCCGGGCGACCGGGCAGGCGCCGCACGCGGGCCGCCGGGCGTGGCAGGTGCGGCGGCCGTGGAAGATCAGCCGGTGGGACAGCATCGTCCAGTCCCGCTTGGGGAACAGCGCCCCGACCTCGGCCTCGACCTTGACCGGGTCCTCCTCCTCGGTCCACCCGAAGCGGCGGGCGAGCCGGCCGAAGTGCGTGTCGACGGTGATCCCCGGGACGCCGAACGCGTTGCCCAGCACCACGTTCGCGGTCTTGCGGCCGACCCCCGGCAGCGTGACGAGCTTGTCGAGCCGGCCCGGCACCTCGCCGCCGAAGTCCGCGACGAGCGCGGCCCCGAGCTTCATGAGGGCGTCCGGCTTGGCCCGGAAGAAGCCCGTCGACTGGATGATCGTCTCGAGCTCGGTGCGGTCCGCCGCGGCGTAGTCGGCCGCCGTCCGGTACTTCGCGAAGAGCACCGGGGTCACGAGGTTGACCCGCTTGTCCGTCGTCTGCGCGGACAGGATCGTCGCCACGAGCAGCTCGAGCGGGTCACGGAAGTCGAGCTCGCAGTGCGCGTCCGGGTACCGCTCCCCGAGGAGGGTGTTGATCCGCCGGGCCCGGCGGGTGCGCGCCAGCGGCGTCTCGGGGGTGCTCACCCGCCCAGCCTACGATCCCCGGCGCCCCCGCCGTCGCCCGTCCGGGTGGACGGCGCCGCCCGCCGAGCGGGTCGTGCGCGCGCAACCGGGTGAGCGCCCTGCGCCACGGGGGTGGTGCGGTGGATCACCGCCTCAAGCGGCCCCCCGCCGCCGACGAACCCCTTCCTGCCGGCACCCGGCACGACGAACGGACCACGACGCACCAGCAGCACCCCGACGAGACGGGCGAACAGGAGGGACACGGCATGTCGGTGACACTGCCCGGCGGATCGACCCGGGACGACGCCCTCGACGCGTACCAGCAGCTCGTCGCCGAGCTGCGCGACGTCGAGCACTGGCGCCGCCTCGTCGCCGCCCGGCTCGACCTGGCCGTCGCCGCCGTCACCGACATCGACGAGCTCGCGAGCCACCCGCTGCCGGGCGGCTGCCCGCCGCCGGTCGACCTGCGCGGGCTGCTCGGCATCCCGCACGTCGAGGACGCCTGCACCGAGGCCGCGGTCCTGCTGCGGCTGCGCGCCGCCCTCGACGAGCTCGACGCCTACGCCGGCGCCCTGCGGCCCGGGGTGAGCGCCGCGGCCCGCGCCGCCGGCCTCCCGCGGGCCCGGATGGCGGCCGCCCCGGCCCGCCCCACGAGCACGCCGCCCCGGACAAGGGCGTCCAGGGCGGCGTCCGGCACCCGCCGGACGCCACGGCTCGCGACCGCCGACAACGGCGACGGGCGGTTCCGGCCGCGCCTCGTCCCGCCCCCGCGGCCCGCCGCCGACGGTTCCTGAGCGCACCGACACGCCGCCCGCGGGCGCGAGTGGCGAGAGGTCCGATTCATCCGTTCTCGTGGGTGCGAGCACCCGTCGGAGCGGGCGAGCGGGCCGGATCTGCGGCACACGGTGTGACCCCGCCCACCCGGCGGGGCGTCCGGTGCGGCAGACTGCGTCCTGGCACGCCGGGGGCGGAACCCGGCGGACGGTCGCAGAGGAGGAGCGGTGGACGACGACGTCGTGCGCCAGGCGCCCTTGTTCGCTGCCCTGGACGAGGAGGCCTCCTCGGCCCTGCGCTCGACCATGACGCAGGTCGAGCTGGGCCGTGGCGAGATCCTCTTCCACGAGGGTGACCCCGGGGACCGCCTCTACGTGATCGTCGACGGCAAGGTGAAGCTCGGGCGCGCCTCGGGCGACGGCCGGGAGAACCTCCTGGCGATCCTCGGCCCCGGCGAGATGTTCGGCGAGCTCAGCCTCTTCGACCCGGGCCCGCGCAACGCCACCGCGACCGCGGTCGCCGACACCACCCTCATCGGGCTCGGCACCGACGACCTCGGCTCCTGGCTAGACGGCCGCCCCGACGTCTCCCGCCAGCTCCTGCGCGCGCTCGCCCGCCGGCTGCGCCGCACGAACGAGGCGCTCGCCGACCTCGTCTTCTCCGACGTCCCCGGCCGGGTCGCCAAGGCCCTCCTCGACCTCTCCGAGCGGTTCGGCCGCCCGACGGACGACGGCCTGCGGGTCGCGCACGACCTCACGCAGGAGGAGCTCGCCCAGCTCGTCGGCGCCTCCCGGGAGACCGTGAACAAGGCCCTCGCGGACTTCGCGTCCCGCGGCTGGTTGCGTCTCGAGGCGCGCGCCGTCGTCCTGCTCGACATCGAGCGGATGCGCCGCCGCGCCCGCTGACCCGCTCGCCCGCCGCAGGACCAGGGTCACGTGGTCAGGGCACCGACGTCGGTCGCCGCGCCTGGCACGAGCCGACGGATCCGCGCGCGCGTGGCCCGCGGGGCCGCCCGGATCGCGGCGTCCAGCCCGGCCGCGCCGTCCCTGAAGTGCGACCACCCGTCGTAGTGCACCGGCACGGCGACGCGCGGCCGCACGAGGTCGACGAGCGCCACGGCCTGCCTGCCGGTCATCGTGTACCGCACTGGTCCGCTGACGGGGAACCGCACCCCGCCGACGTGCACGAGCAGGACGTCGACCGACAGACCGGCCGCGAACCGTCGTAGCCCGCCGTGGAGCACGGTGTCGCCGGTCACCCACAGCAGCACCCGGTCGTCGTCCGCGCGCCGGACGGCGAACCCGACGACGTCACCGACGACCGGGCGGGACAGCGGCGGGCCGTGACGCGCCGGGGTCGCCAGGACGTCGAGGTCCGGCCGGCCGGGCGCGCTGATCCGGGTGACCTGCCCCGGCGCGAGACCGCGGGCGGAGGGCAGCCCCAGCCGACGGGCACCGGCGACCGTGGTGACCACCGTCCCGGCACCGGGGAGCAGCGCCCGACCGGCCGTGTCGAGGTTGTCGCCGTGGTGGTCGTGCGTCAGCAGCACGACGTCGACCGGCGGGAGGTCACCGAGCGCCACCGCAGGCCCCGTGGTCTTGTCGGACGCCGTCCCCCAGCCGAAGGCGTAGTGCCCGCCGGCGGGGTCGAACGTCGGGTCGGTGAGCAGGCGCCAGCCCTCGACCTCGACGAGCGCGGTCGGGCCGCCGACGTGGGTGATGATCACCGGGCGTGCTCGACGGCCCAGGCCAGCACGTCGTCCGCGATCCGTTCCCAGCCCTGCTGCGCAGGGAGCAGGTGGGCGTACCCGTCGTACTCCCGGTGCTCCGTGACCGTCGTCGACCGGTAGTGCTTGAGGTTCGAGCGCTGGACGGCCGGCGGCATGATGTGGTCCTCGCTGCCGGAGACGAACAGCAGCGGCGCACGGGCGTCGTTCGCGTAGTCGACGTACGTCTCCTGCGGCCCCGGCTGGAAGTTGGCCAGGACGCTGCCCCAGAGGATGCCGCCGTTCGCCGGGACGTGGTACCGCTCGTACAGTGCCGCGGACTCCTCGTCGGAGAACGTGTTGGTGAACGCGTACCTCCACTGCTCGAGCGTCAGGCCTACGGCCCGATGCCGGTTGGCGGGGTTCTTCAGCACCGGCAGCGTCGACCGCACCTGCGACAGCGGGACGACGCGGACGCCCTCGGTGGGGGCGGAGTTCAGCGCCACGCCGGCTGCCCCGAGACCGTGGTCGAGGAGGATCTGGGTGAAGGCCCCGCCCGCGGAGTGCCCCATGATGATCGGCGCCCGGTCGAGCCCCCGGATGATCTTCTCGATCTTCTCGATGATCGCGGGGACGGTGACGTCGACGATGACCTGCGGGTTCTCACGCAGCCCCTCGACCTCGATCTCGAACCCGGGATAGCCGGGCGCGATGACGCGGTACCCCTTGGCCTCGTAGTGGGAGATCCAGTGCTCCCAGCTGCGAGGGGTGACCCAAAAGCCGTGGACGAGGACAATAGTGTCGGGTTCCATGGTCAGATCGTCCGTCCCGCGGCGTCGCTGGTGCACCACGGTGCGCGCCAGATGTGCCACGGATCCGGTCAGGGAGGGCTCGTGCCCCATCGCGTGGCGTTGATCGTCCTCGGGGGCACGTTCGTGCTCGACCTCGCCGTTGCCGTCCAGGCGTTCGGCCGCCGCCCCTCGGTGTTCGCGAAGATCCGCGACGAGGCCCGGCCGCCGTACGAGGTCGGGGTGTGCGGGCAGGCACTGACCCCGACGTCCCTCGGCTTCACCATCGCCGACCTCGAGCCGATCGCCTGGATCGCGGGTGCCGACACCGTCGTCGTGCCGGGCCTCGAGGCGCCCTGGGTGCAGCAGGACCCTGATGTGCTCGCGGCCATCGCGAAGGCGGCCGACGACGGGGCACGGATCGTCTCCCTGTGCGCCGGGGCGTTCGTCGTCGGCCAGGCCGGGGTCCTCGACGGCCGGAGGGTCACCACGCACTGGGCGCTCGCGGACGAGTTCCGCGCCGCGTTCCCCCGCGCGACCCTCGTCGAGCACGCGCTGTACGTGGACGACGGTCAGTTCCTGTCCTCGGGCGGCATGCTCGCCTCCGCCGACCTGTGCCTCTACGTCCTCGGCCAGGACCACGGGCAGGCGTACGCCAACGACGTGTCGCGGGTCCTCATCAGCCCTCCGCACCGCACGGGCGGTCAGGCCCAGTACGCCCGCCCGCTGCGGGCGCCCGCGTCAGGGCCGCTGGGACCGGTGCTCGACTGGGTGGACGCGCACGCCACGGAGCCGCTGACGCTGACGGACGTCGCCGCGCACGCCCACATGAGCGAACGCACCCTCGAGCGCCGGATGCGGGCCGAGACCGGGGAGAGCCTCGGCGCGCGGCTCGCCCGCGTGCGCGTCGAGCGGGCCTGCGCGCTCCTCGAGGAGTCGGGGCTGACCGTGAGCCAGGTCGCCCACTCGGTCGGGTTCGGCTCGACCGAGTCGATGCGCCGCCATTTCCTCGCACGGACGGGGACGACGCCGCGGGCCTACCGCGAGACGTTCCGCGGCGGCACTCCCGGCATTCCGCCTGTGGGGAAGCTCCGGCGGCAGATTGCCGATGGGGTCTCCCCGTGACTGCCGGGCGATCCGCGCTGCCGCGACGAGGCGAGCGCGGTCGCGAACGGCGTCACCCCTGCGCCTTCAGGTACTCCAGCTGGGCCAGCACGCTGAGCTCCGCGGCCGGCCAGACGGCGCGCGGCACCTCGGCGTAGACCGTCTCGACGACCTCGCGCGCGCTCGTCGCACCCGCGGCGACGGCGGCGCGCACCTGGTCGAGCCGCTCGGCGCGGTGCGCGAGGTAGAACGCGACGACGTCGGCGGGCAGCACGTCCGGGGCCGCGAGCACCGGGCCGTGCCCCGGCAGGACCGCGCCGACGCCCTCGTCACGGACCAGCGCCTCGAGCCGGCGCAGCGAGGCGAGGTAGTCCGCGAGCCGGCCGTCGGGGTGGGCGACGACCGTCGTGCCGCGCCCGAGCACGGTGTCCCCGGTGAGGACGGCGGGCGACTCGTCCGTGCGGAGCACGAAGCACAGCGAGTCGCTCGTGTGGCCCGGGGTGGCGACGACGTCGAGACGGCCGCCCGCGAGGTCGACGGCGTCCCCGGCGGCCAGCCCCTCGGCGCCGAGCCGGTGCGCCGGGTCGAGCGCGCGGACGCCGGCCCCGCAGGCCCGGGCGAAGGCCGCCGCCCCTTCGCTGTGGTCGGCGTGCCCGTGCGTGAGCAGCACCGCGGCGACCGTCGAGCCCCGCGCACCGACGGCCCCGTGGACGGCGCGCAGGTGCGTCGCGTCGTCCGGTCCGGGGTCGACGACGACGCACGGCCCGCCCGGCGTGCCGAGGATCCAGGTGTTCGTGCCGTCGAGCGTCATCGGCGAGGCGTTCGGGGCGAGCACGCACAGCGCCGCCGGACCGGCCGCTCCGCCGGTCCAGGCGCCGATCGGCATCCCGGCCGGTGGCCGCGCGCTCACGACCGGCCGTCGGAGAACTCGGCGGCGTCCGGACCGGTGGCACCGTCGGCCGGGTCGCCGTAGGCACCGCCGCCGCGCCCGTCGAGCACGACCCGGACGACGACCCCGCCGTCCGCGCCGGCCACGGCCCACGGCATGACCGGCGAGATCGCCCGGGGCGTCACCCGCAGCGCCGCGACGTCGGGCGCCGCGGCGAGGTCCTCGCAGCAGACGATCGTCGGCGGCAGCATCGCCGCCTCGCCCGCCTCCCAGCGCCGCACCGCCTCCCGCGCGGGCACCCACTCGGCCCGCTCGCCCTCGCCGCCGAGGTCGTGCGCGGTCTGCTCCGGCGGCATCGGCACGAGGAAGAACCGGGTGTCGTAGCGGCGGACCTCACCGGGCGGGGTGACCCAGCGGGCCCAGGCCGCGAACCGGTCGGCCCGCAGCACGAGGCCGTTGTCCCGCAACAGGTCCGGCAGCGTCGTCGAGCCGTCGAGGAGGGCCCGCCGGGCGTCGTCCCAGCCGCCGGGCAGACCGACGACCGGGCCGCCGCCGGGTGGTGACGCGAGGAGGACGCCGCACTCCTCGAACGTCTCCCGGCCGGCGGTCACGGCGAGCGCGCGGGCGGCGTCCGGGGTCGCCCCGAGCGCGCCGCCGAGCACGGCCGGGTCCGGCCCCTCCCAGGGCACGCCCGGGTCGGCGTCGGCGGCGTCCGTGCGCCCGCCCGGGAAGACGTGCATGCCCGCGGCGAAGACCATGCTGCGCACCCGGCGGAAGAGGAAGACCTCGACGCCGTCGGCGCCGTCGCGCACGAGCATGACGGTGGCGGCGTCCCGCACCGGGGCCGGCCCGGCAGGGCTGCCGCCCGCGCCGGGCCGCGCGCCGGTGAGCTGGGCCGCGAGCGCGGCGGGCGCCGGGAACTGTCGGATCACGGGTGTCGCTCCTCGTCGTCGACGCCCTCGTCGACCTCTTCCGGGTGAATC
>JACRAB010000348.1 GCA_016213575.1 Actinomycetota bacterium | reverse complement strand
GGTGCCGGTGCCCGAGGTCGGCCAGGCCCTCGACGACGGCCCGGGCAGCCGCGTCGTCGTCGACGTACACGCTGGACACCGGCAGGCCGTCGGGCGGCCCGCCGAGGACGACGGCCGGCAGCCGCAGGTCCGCCAGCGTGCGCAGCCGGGAGTCGTCGACGAGCAGGTCGACGACGACGAGCGCGTCGAGGAGCCGGTCGGCGTCCCAGCGCCGCCACGTGGCCTGCTCGGCCTCGTGGTCCGGGACCATGTGGAGCAGCACGGACAGCCCGTGCGGCGAGAGCGCCTCCTCCATGCCGGCGACGAGCTCGCTGAAGAACGCCTCCTCGCCGAGCAGCCGTGCCGGCCGGGCCAGGACGAGACCGACCGCCGCCCCCGTCACGTGCCGGCCGCCGCGGCGGCCACGTCGCCGACGCGGGCCGCCTGCAGGTCGTTGGCCGTCCGCAGCACCGGCGCGGCGAGGAGCACCGCGGGGTCGTCCAGCTCGCGGCACGTGACCTCGAGCGTGGCGGTCGACCCGGCGGGCAGCGTGACGAGCGCGTCGGACACGACGGCGTCCGGGTCGATCCGGTCGGCGTGGACCACGAGGTCACGGACGAGGCTGCGGGCCTGCACACGCAGACGGTAACCGGTCGCCGTCCGCTCGACGGCGTACTCGGCCGGGTCCGGGTCGAGGGCGAGCCGGACGTCCTCCGTGCCCGGGTGCACGGCGACGTCGTCCCCCATCGTCGCGACGAGCACCTCCGTCACCGGGTCGTCCCAGCCGGCCACGGCCGCGCGGACGACGTGCACGTGCACCTGCCGGGGGTCGACGGCGACCGCGACGGACTCCTCCGCGACGAGCCGGCCGCCGAGGGTCTCGCGACGCACCCGCAGGTCGCCGACCCAGGGTTCGTCGGTGTCGTTGACCGCCGCGACGCACGTCGCGCCGTCCCGCTCGACGACCGTGAGCAGCCGCGGCGCGAAGGCCGTGCGGAGCGCGGACCACAGCGGCTTGGGCCGGCCCGCGCCGTCCACCGCGGCCCAGCTCGTCACCGGCCAGCAGTCGTTGAGCTGCCACACGATCGCGCCGGCCGTCCGCGGCCACCACGAGCGGTAGTGCTCGAGCGCGTACCGGACCGCGCGGGCCTGGACGAGCTGCGCCGCCCAGTGCCAGTCGACGAACCGCTGCGGCACCCCGACGTGCGGGGCCATCCCCCGGTCGAGCTTGCCGTTGCCGTCCTCGGCCTTCTGGTGGACGAGCCACACCGGGTCGTTCTTCGGGTCCGGGGCATCCTCGATCGGGCCGCCGTCCGCCGCGTGGACGGACTCGGACAGCGTGCGCCAGGTCGGCGGGCCCTGGAACCCGAACTCTGAGCAGAACCTCGGCACCTCGGCGCGGTACTGCGTCCAGTCGACCCGGTTCCAGACCTCCCACTGGTGGTGGGTGCCGTGGTCGGGGTCGTTCGGGTGCACCTCGTCGGGCGTGCGCCGCGGCGAGTACGGCGAGTTGTCGCAGTACGGCCGCGTCGGGTCGGTCTGCGCGACGACGTCCCGGAGCAGCTCGTGGGCGTACCCGCCGCCCCAGGTCAGCCCGCCCAGCTCGGCCTTCCAGCCCCAGTCCTCGTGGCCCCACACGTTCTCGTTGCCGCCGTTCCACACCACGAGCGAGGGGTGCGGCATGAGCCGGACGACGTTCTCCCGCGCCTCGGCCGCGAGCTCGCCGGCGAGCGGCTCCTCCTCGGGGTACGCGGCGCAGGCCAGGAGGAAGTCCTGCCAGACGAGGAGGCCGCGCTCGTCGGCGAGGTCGTAGAAGTCGTCGGACTCGTAGATCCCCCCGCCCCAGACCCGCAGCAGGTTGAGGTTCGCCCCGAGCGCCTGGTCGAACCGGGCCGCGAGCCGCTCGCGGGTGATCCGGCTGACGAAGTGGTCGTCCGGGATCCAGTTCGCGCCCTTGACGAACACCGGGCGCCCGTTGACGACGAGGGTGAACGCGGTGCCGTGCTCGTCGTCGTCCGTGCGCAGCCCGACGGTGCGGAAGCCGACCCGCGACGTCCAGCGGTCCAGCGGGTCGCCGTCCAGCGGGTCGTCCGGCGCGTCGCCGTCGAGCAGCGTGACGACGACGTCGGAGAGTGGCTGGTCGCCGTACCCGACCGGCCACCACAGCGGCGCGTCGGGCACCCGGACGACGAGCGCGGCGCCGTCGGTGTCCGCCGGGACGACGGTACGCGCGGCGACGCCGGCGACCTCGGCCCGCAGCTGCAGCGCACCGGCGGCCGCCAGCCCGCTGCGCTCGACCTCGACGAGCAGCTCGACGACACCGGTGCCGTCCGGCTCGACCCCGACCACCGGGCGGACCTCCGCGATCCGGGCGACCCGCCAGCGGTGCAGGGTGACGGGCTTCCAGATCCCCGCCGTGCGCAGGTCGGGGCCCCAGTCCCAGCCGAACGAGCAGGCCATCTTGCGCACGTAGTTGAAGGGCGTCGGGTACGCGTTGGGCCGGGCCCCGAGCCGGTCCCGCTCCCCCTCGGCGTACGTCGTCGCCGACGCGACGTCGACGACGAGCTCACGCTCCCGGCCGTCCGCCAGGGCCCGGACGTCGAACCGGTAGCCGCGGTGCATGTTGGCCGTCCGGCCCAGCACGGCGTCACCGAGCCGCACGGTCGCGACCGTGTCGACACCGGCGAGGACGAGGTCGACCCGCTCGTCCGGCTCCGCCGGCTCCAGCCGCAGCGGGCGGGCGAAGCGCCAGTCGACGCGGTGCATCCAGGCCAGGTCCTGCTCGGCGGCGTCCAGGTACGGGTCGCCGATGAGACCGGCCGCCATGAGGTCGGTGTGCACGCACCCGGGGACGGCCGCGGGCACGGTGCGGCCGGCGATCTCCGGCGAGACGGCGCCCCCGCCGGCGGCCCGGACCGTCCACCCGTCGTGCAGCGTGCTCATCGTGCGCTCCTCGTCGAACCGGTTGCGGGAAAGGATCTCGCGGGGCCGGTCGCACCGGGTGCGCGGCGGGCCCGCTTGTACTGTGTCGACGTGGCTTCCGTGGCGACGCACCCGACGCAGAGCCGCACGATGATCCTCGACATCATCCGTGCGTCGCGGATGATCAGCCGCGTCGAGCTCGCGCAGGCGACGGGGCTCACCCAGGCCACGGTGTCGAACGTCGTCCGGCGGCTCCTCGAGGACGGGTTCGTCGTCGAGGTCGGTCGCGGTGCGTCGACCGGCGGCAAGCCGCGCACGCTGCTGCGGATCGAGCCGACCGCGCGGTACGCGCTCGGGGTGCAGCTCGGTGCGGACGCGACGACGTTCGTGCTCGCCGACCTGGGCGGGGCGACGGTCTCCCGCTGGCGGCGACCGGCGCTCACCGACCCCCAGGAGGCGGTCGACGTCATCGGCACCGAGGTCGACGGCAGCCTCGAGCGGGCCGGCGTCCCGCGGGACCG
>JACRAB010000354.1 GCA_016213575.1 Actinomycetota bacterium | reverse complement strand
GCGGCCGCGGCGGGGGCCGCGTCCTGGCCGGGAGCGCTGTCGGGACGGCGACGCTGCGGACGGGCCGCGCGGTCGCCGCGCGGGCCGCCGTCACGGCCGCCCTCGCGCCGCGGAGCGCGCGGCGCAGCCGCCTGCTCGCGGGCGAGCTCGCGGCTCGTCACGTCACCCTTGTAGATCCAGACCTTCACGCCGATGCGGCGGAAGGTGGTGCGGGCCTCGTAGAAGCCGTAGTCGATGTTCGCGCGCAGCGTGTGCAGCGGCACACGACCCTCGCGGTAGACCTCCGACCGGCTCATCTCGGCGCCGCCGAGGCGGCCCGAGCACTGGACCCGGATGCCCTTGGCACCCGCGCGCAGCGACGACTGCATGCCCTTGCGCATCGCGCGCCGGAAGGACACGCGGCTCGCGAGCTGCTCGGCGATGCCCTGGGCGACCAGCTGGGCGTCGATCTCGGGGTTCTTGACCTCGAGGATGTTCAGCTGCACCTGCTTGCCCGTGAGCTTCTCGAGCTCGCCGCGGATGCGGTCGGCCTCCGCGCCGCGACGGCCGATGACGATGCCCGGCCGGGCGGTGTGGATGTCGACACGGACGCGGTCCCGCGTGCGCTCGATCTCGACACGGCTGATGCCTGCACGGTCCATGCCCTTGGACATGAGCTTGCGGATCGCCACGTCCTCCTTCACGTAGTCCCGGTAACGCTGACCGGTCTTCGTGGAGTCGGCGAACCAACGGCTCTTGTGCTCGGTGGTGATACCGAGGCGGAACCCGTGCGGGTTGACCTTCTGCCCCACTATCGGGTCCTCCCCTTCGTACTCGACTTCGCCGCGGGCGATGCCCCGGCGCCGGACTTGGCCGGCCGCGGTGCGACCACGACCGTGATGTGGCTCGTGCGCTTGTTGATCCGGTACGCGCGACCCTGCGCACGTGGCCGGAAGCGCTTGAGCGTCGGGCCCTCGTCGACGTAGGCCGCCGACACGAAGAGCTCACGCTCGTCGAACGGCTCCGACGCCTTGTCGGCCTTCACCCGCGCGTTCGCGATCGCGCTCTGCACGACCTTGCGAACGGTCTCGCTCGCCGCCTGAGGGGCGAACTCGAGCACCGCGAGCGCCTGCTGGGCGTCCCGGCCACGAATGAGGTCCACGACGCGGCGGGCCTTCATGGGCGTGACGCGGACGTACCGCGCCTGCGCCTTGGCTTCCATCGCTGTCCCCTTGCCTTCTACCACTGGGGTTGTCCTTGAGCTTTCTGTGAACGACCGGCCACCGCGTCAGCGGCGGCGGCCCTTACGGTCGTCCTTCTCGTGGCCGCGGAACGTCCGGGTCGGAGCGAACTCCCCCAGCTTGTGGCCGATCATCGACTCGGTGACGAACACCGGGACGTGCTTGCGGCCGTCGTGCACCGCGAGCGTGTGACCCAGCATTCCCGGGATGATCATCGAGCGACGGGACCAGGTCTTGATGACGTTCTTGGTCCCCTTCTCGTTCTGCACGTCCACCTTCTTCTGGAGGTGGTCGTCGACGAAGGGGCCCTTCTTCAGACTGCGAGGCATCGTTCAGGGCTCCTGTCAGCGCTTCTTGCCGGTACGACGGCGACGGACGATGAGGGAGTCGCTCGGCTTGTTCGGCTTGCGCGTGCGACCCTCGGCCTGGCCCCAGGGGCTGACCGGGTGACGGCCGCCGGAGGTCTTGCCCTCACCACCACCGTGCGGGTGGTCGATGGGGTTCATGGCCACACCACGGACGGTCGGGCGCTTGCCCTTCCACCGCATCCGGCCGGCCTTGCCCCAGTTGATGTTCGACTGCTCGGCGTTGCCGACCTCGCCGACCGTCGCGCGGCAGCGGACGTCGACGTTGCGGATCTCGCCGGACGGCATGCGCAGCTGCGCGTAGGGGCCGTCCTTCGCGACGAGCTGCACCGAGGCACCCGCGGAGCGGGCGATCTTGGCGCCGCCGCCGGGGCGGAGCTCGATGGCGTGCACGACCGTACCGACCGGGATGTTGCGCAGCGCGAGGCTGTTCCCCGGCTTGATGTCGGCCGACGGGCCGTTCTCGATGCGGTCACCCTGCGACAGCTTGTTCGGCGCGAGGATGTAGCGCTTCTCGCCGTCCGCGTAGTGCAGGAGCGCGATGCGCGCCGTGCGGTTGGGGTCGTACTCGATGTGCGCGACCTTGGCCGGCACTCCGTCCTTGTCGTGACGACGGAAGTCGATGACGCGGTACGCACGCTTGTGGCCGCCGCCCTGGTGCCGCGTCGTGACACGACCGGCGTTGTTCCGCCCGCCGTTCTTCGACAGCGGACGGACGAGCGACTTCTCAGGCGTGGTCCGGGTGATCTCGACGAAGTCGGCGACGGACGAGCCACGTCGGCCCGGCGTCGTCGGCTTGTACTTGCGGATTCCCATGGGGTTTCAGTCCTCGAGTCAGATCAGCCGGGCCGTCAGGCGACCGGACCGCCGAAAATGTCGATGGTGCCGTCCTTGAGCGTGACGATCGCGCGCTTGGTGTGCTTGCGCTGACCGGTGCCGAACTTGGTCCGGCGTGTCTTGCCCTGACGGTTGGCCGTGTTGACCGAGGACACCGTGACGCCGAAGACAGCCTCGACGGCGCGCTTGATCTCGGACTTGTTCGCCCGCGGGTCGACGAGGAAGGTGTACTTCCCCTCGTCGAGGAGCCCGTAGCTCTTCTCGGAGACGACCGGCGCGAGCAGGATGTCGCGCGGGTCCTTGTGGACGTTGCCGATGGTGCTCACAGCGCGGCCTCCTCGGTCTCGCTCTCGGACGCGACGGCCTTGAGGCCCTTGCCCTTGACCGGGCCGGCGACGAAGGCCTCGAGCGCACCGGCGGTGAACACCACGTCGTCGGAGACGAGCACGTCGTAGGTGTTCAGCTGGTCGGCGACGATCGCGTGCACCTGCTCGAGGTTGCGCAGGCTCTTCCACGCGACGTTGTCGTCACGCTCGACGACCACGAGCAGGTTCTTGCGGGTCGACACGTTGAGCAGCGCCGCGAGCGCCGACTTCGCCGACGGCTGCTCACCCTCGACGAGGCTGGACAGCACGTGGATCCGGCCGTGGCGGGCCCGGTCCGACAGCGCACCGCGCAGGGCGGCGGCCTTCATCTTCTTGGGCGTCCGCTGCGAGTAGTCCCGCGGCGTCGGGCCGTGGACGACCCCACCACCGGTGAACTGCGGCGCACGGGTCGAGCCCTGACGGGCGCGACCGGTGCCCTTCTGCTTGTACGGCTTCCTGCCGCCGCCGGAGACCTCACCACGGTTCTTGGTGGAGGCCGTGCCCTGGCGCGCCGCGGCGAGCTGGGCGACGACGACCTGGTGGATCAGCGGGACGTTCGTCTGGACGTCGAACACCTCGTCGGGCAGGTCGGCCGTGCCGGCCTTCTTGCCCGTGGGGTCGAGCACGTCGACGGTCGCCATGTCAGGCTCCCTTCGCAGCGGTCTTCACCAGGACGACGGCGCCCCGGGGGCCCGGGACGGCGCCCTTGATGAGGAGCAGCCCGCGCTCGGCGTCGACGGCGTGGACGGTGAGGTTCTGGGTGGTCTGGCGCTCCGCGCCCATCCGGCCGGCCATCCGGACGCCCTTGAACACGCGACCGGGGGTCGCGCAGGCGCCGATGGAACCGGGCGAACGGTGCTTGCGCTGCGTGCCGTGAGAGGCGCCGAGGCCCTTGAAGCCGTGGCGCTTCATGACACCCGCGGTGCCCTTGCCCTTGGTACGGCCGACCACGTCGACGACCTGCCCGGACTCGAAGAGCTCGGCGGTCACCTCCTGGCCCGGCGTGTACTCGCCCGCATCGGGCGTTCGGAGCTCGACGACGAAGCGGCGCGGAGTCACGCCTGCCTTCTCGAAGTGCCCCGACATCGGCTTGTTCACCTTGCGCGGGTCGATCGCCCCGAAGGCGATCTGCACGGCGTCGTAACCGTCGTTGTCTGCGGTGCGCACCTGGGTCACGACACACGGCCCGGCCTGGACGACGGTGACCGGCACGAGCTTGCCGGCGTCGTCCCAGACCTGCGTCATGCCGAGCTTCTCGCCCAGGACACCCTTGATCTGCTTCGTCATGACTGCGAGGTCCCTCAGAGCTTGATCTCGATGTCGACCCCGGCCGGGAGGTCGAGCCGCATGAGCGAGTCGACCGTCTTCGGCGTGGGGTTGATGATGTCGATGAGCCGCTTGTGCGTGCGCATCTCGAAGTGCTCGCGGCTGTCCTTGTACTTGTGCGGAGAACGGATCACGCAGAACACGTTCTTCTCGGTCGGCAGCGGCACCGGGCCGGCCACGGACGCACCGGTACGAACGACCGTGTCGACGATCTTGCGCGCCGAACTGTCGATGACCTCGTGGTCGTAGGCCTTCAGCCGGATGCGGATCTTCTGTCCCGCCATCGCTTCGCTGTGCTCTCTCTCTTCGATCCGGTGCTTCTCGTCACGGGTTCCTCGCGGCCGCCGACCGCCGTGGGTCTCCGACCCCCGAGGTCGGGCGTGTCGCGCGCTTCGCACGGACTGGCCCCGGCACCTTCCGGTGCCTCGATCTCGAGATGGTCGTCGACCCGGCAGGAGCCGGACAGCGGCGCGCAAGGCAAGGACCTCAGCGCACCGAACAACCTGAACAGTGTGCCAGAACCGGACAGCCCTTGGCGAATCCGCCTCTGGACGCGCGCCCGGTGGGCGCGCACGTCGTGCTGTGGTGCTCCGCCGGCCCCGGAAGGGCGTCGGACGGCGCACCGGCGGGGTCACCGCCGGCCTGCCCTCCGCCGCCCGGAACCCCGGGCCCGCGGTGTGCGGCATGCCCGCAGAGGGCGTGCC
Source organism: Actinomycetota bacterium (assembly GCA_016213575.1). GTDB lineage: Bacteria > Actinomycetota > Actinomycetes > Actinomycetales > Kineosporiaceae > R-H-3. Next base: position 24 of record JACRAB010000354.1, on the reverse strand, counting down.
GCGGGCCGCCGCCCGCCTCGTCAG
>JACRAB010000352.1 GCA_016213575.1 Actinomycetota bacterium | reverse complement strand
TGAGGATCGTGTCCTGCTCGAGGGTGTACCAGCCGTCGTACCCGTTGCCGCGCAGGTGCCCGATGATGGCGGCGACGTCGACGTCCCCGCTGCCGAGCGGCCGGTACATGCCGTCCCGGACGGCCTCGGTGTAGGTGAGCTTCCCGGCCTGCACCTTGCGGGCGAAGGTGAGGTCGACGTCCTTGAAGTGCGTGTGCGCGATCCGGTCCGGCGCCTGCCCGGCGAGGACGGCGGGGTCGGTGCCGCCGATGAGCAGGTGGCCGGTGTCGAGGCAGAGCTGCACCGCGGAGCCGGCGAGGACGCGCTGGACGTCGGTGCCGGTCTCGACCATCGTGCCGACGTGCGGGTGCAGGACGGCGCGGATGCCGTGCTCGGCGGCAGCGGCGGCGACCCGGTCCAGGTTGCGCAGCAGCAGGTTCCAGCCGTCGTCGTCGAGGTCGGGCCGGGAGTCGTAGCCGGTCAGGCCTGAGTCGGCGGACAGCACCATGACGCCGGCCCGAGCGGCGACGAACCCGGGGAGCAGGCGCTGGAGCTCGAGCATCGGGTCGACGTCGGGGCGGTGCAGGACGAACGGGGTGAAGCCGCCGACCGCGGTGAGGTGGTGGTCGGCGAGGGTCGCGGCGAGCTCGTCGGGGTCGGACGGGAGGAACCCGTCCGGGCCGAGCTCGGTCGCGGCCAGCCCGATCTCGTTCATCTGGCGCAGCACCTGGCCGGCGGGGAGCTGGTAGCCCCAGCCGGGGACCTCGCACACGCCCCAGCTGATCGGGGCTCCGGCGATCCGGTCGACGTCGTTCATTGTTCCTCCTGCTGCTGGGTGGTGCGGTCGGGGACGTCCCATGCGGGGTCGGCGAGCGCCGCCGGACGCCGGCCGGCGAGGACGTCGGTGACGCCCTGCGCGGCGGCCGTGAAGGTGGCGCGGGTGGCGCCGACGCTGAGGCCCATGACGTGCGGCGACAGGACGACGTCCGGGTGGTCGAAGACCGGGTGGTGCACGGGCGGCTCGGGATCGAAGACGTCGAGCCCGAGACCGGAGAGCCGGCCGTCCGCAAGGGCTTTCGCCGCGGCGTCGAGGTCGAGCAGGCCGCCGCGGCCGCAGTTGACGAGAACCGCGCCGGGCGGCACGGCGGCGAGGAACGCGTCGTCGACGAGGTGCTGGGTCTGCGGCGTCAGCGGCAGGTGGAGCGTCACGACGTGCGCCCGGGAGCGCAGCTCGTCGAGCGTGACGAGCTCGGCGCCGTCGAGGGACGTCCCGGTACCGAGGTACGGGTCGTGCACGACGACGGTCATCCCGAACGCGGCCGCGAGCGTGCCGACCCGGCGTCCGATCCGGCCGAAGCCGACGATGCCGATCGTGGCGCCCTCGAGGTCGCCGAGGACGAGCCTGCCGCGGTCGGCCCAGCGGCCCTGCGCCACGCACTCCGTGGTGGCGCGCAACCGCTTGACGAGGTGCAGCACCATCGCCATCGCCCCCTCCGCGACGGCATGGGTGCCGGCGCCCGGGGTGACGACGACGGCGATCCCGCGCCGGGTGGCCTCGGCGACGTCGACCCGCTCGACGCCGACACCGGTGCGGGCGAGCACCCGCAGGGCAGGCATCCGGTCGAGCAGTGCGACGTCGACGTCCGCGTCGGCGCGGACGACCGCCCCGACCGCTGCGCGAAGGTCGGCGTCGGTCGGCTCCGCGACGAACCGGCTGCCCGGGGGCAGGTGACCGACGACGAGCGCAGGGTCGACGACCCCGAGCGCCACGACGACCGGCGCCGACGCGTTGAGGTTCACGGGGTCTGCCCGGCCCGGCGGAGCTCGGCGACGACGGCGTTCGCGAGCAGCGTCGTGTCGGAGCCGATGGCGAGGAACTGCCACCCGGCGGCCGCGAGCCGGGCGGCGGCCGCGCCGTCCGGCACGAGAAGGCCGGCGGCCTTGCCGTGCTCCTTCGCCGCCGAGAGGACGCGGTCCAGGGCGGCGAGGTAGGCGGGCGCCTGGAGCTGCCCGGGCACGCCGAGCGCGTGGCTGAGGTCGCGGGGGCCGACGAAGAGCACGTCGACCCCGTCGACGGCGGCGATCTGCTCGACCGCCCCGAGCGCCGGCAGGGTCTCGATCTGCACGACGCCGAGCACGTCGCCGTCCGAGCGGTCGAGCGCCCCGGGGTCGAGGCCGTACCCGCACATCCGGTTGTACGTCGCGACGCCCCGGTCCCCTGCGGGCGGGTAGCGCAGGTGGCGGATGCAGGTGGCGGCCTCGTCGGTGGTGTCGACGCGGGGGAACATGACCCCGGCGGTGCCGACGTCGAGCAGGCGGCCGGCGCGGATCCGTTCGGTGGACTCGACGCGGACGACCGTCGGGACGCCGTAGGACGCGGCGGCGGGCACGACGTCCCGGGCCTGCTCCTCGCCGCCGGCGCCGTGCTCGAGGTCGAGGAGCACCCAGTCGACGCCGGCGGCCGCGCAGACCTCCGCCGTGATCGGCGTGGCCGCGCCGACGAACGTCCCGAAGGTGACCTCGCCCGCGGCGAGCCGGCGGCGCAGCGCGCCGCGGTCGAGGGCGTACCGCACGGCGGCGACCGGCGTCACCCGTGCCACCGCTGCGTCGTCAGGCCCGCCTCGTACTGGGAGCGGGCGGCCTTCACGGAGTCGGACTGCGACACCTCGGCCGGTGCGACGTCCCACCAGCAGCCCGCCGACGGCAGGTCGGCGTGCGGGATGACCGGCACGACGACGACCACCGGGCCGGCGTGGTCGCGCGTCTCGTCGAGCGCCGTCCGGACCTCCTGCGCCGTCGTGGCCCGCAGCGCGCGGGCGCCCAGCCCGGCGGCCACCTGGACGAGGTCGAGCTTCAGGTAGTCGCCGGTCAGGCCGGTGCCCTTGGCGTCGTCCGGCTGCAGTGCGAGCGGGTCCGCGCGGTAGCGGAACTCGTTGCCGAACTCGCGGCCCATGGTGAACATCTGCAGCCGGTGGATGACCTGGTAGCCGTGGTTCTCCGGGATGACCACGGTGACCGCGAGGCCCTCCTGGGCGGCGGTGGCGAGCTCGGTGGGGGCCATGAGGAACGTGCCGTCGCCGATGAGGACGGTGACCCGGTGCGCCGGGTCGGGGTCCGCGAGGCGCACGCCCATCCCGCCGGGGATCTCGTAGCCCATGCAGGAGAAGCCGAACTCGAGGTGGCAGTCCTGCCCTGCGGTGGCGTCCCAGACCTTGAGCAGGTCGCCCGGCGGGCCGCCGGCCGCGGCGACGACGGTGTCGCCGGCCCGGGCGTGCTCCTGGAGCAGGCCGATGAGCTGGCCCTGGGTGAGCACGGCGTCGGTGTCCGGGACGACGTCGGTCGTCTGCGCGCGGATCGCGGCGAGGTCCGCCGGGGTGTCGGCGTCGAGGGCGGCGGCACGGACCGGGGCCCAGGCCTCCTTGGCCGCGGTCACCTCGGCGCGCCAGCCGGCGTCGGTCGAGATCCCGCGCGCCTGCAGGGCGTCGGCGAGCAGCTCCAGGGTGAGCCGCGCATCGCCGAGGACCGAGACGGCGCCGAGCCGGTCGCCGTCCCGGGGGTCGACGTTGATGCTCGCGAAGGTGACGTCCGGGTCGGCGAACAGCGAGTGCGAGGCGGTGGCGAAGTCGGTGAGCCGGGACCCGACGGTGAGGACGAGGTCGGCCTGGCGCGCGATCCGGTTCGTGGCCGGGTTGCCCTCGAGGCCGATGCCGCCGAGCTGCCACCAGGCGGGGGTCCGGACGGCGCCCTTGCCCGCGAACGTCTCCGCGACCGGGACGCCGATCGTCTCGGCGAGGTGCTCGAGCTCCTCGCTCGCGCCGGAGTAGACGACGCCGCCGCCGGCGACGACGAGCGGCCGCCGGGCCTGCGCGAAGAGCTCGACGAGGGCGGCGACCTCGCTCTCGTCGGGGACCGGGCGCCGGACGGCCCAATCCTTCTCGGCGAAGAACGCCGCCGGGAAGTCGTAGGCGTGCGACTGGACGTCCTGCGGCAGCGAGAGGACGACGGCGCCGGTGTTCACCGGGTCGACGAGCACCCGCATCGCGGCGGGCAGCGCGGTGAGCAGCTGCTCGGGGCGGGTGATCCGGTCGAAGAACCGGGAGACCGGGCGGAAGGCGTCGTTGACGCTGGCGTCGGCCTCGACCGGGTGCTGGAGCTGCTGCAGCACGGGCCCCTGCCGGCGAGTGGCGTAGGAGTCGCCGGGCAGCAGCAGGACGGGGATCCGGTTGACCGTGGCCAGCGCGGCGCCGGTGACCATGTTGAGCGCGCCCGGCCCGATGGACGCCGTGACGGCGAGCGTCGCCCGCCGCTTGGACGCCTTGGCGAAGCCGGTGGCGATGTGCACGAGGTTCTGCTCGTTGCGGCCCTGGACGAACGGCAGCTCGTCGGCGTACTGGTCGAGCGCCTGCCCGAGCCCGGCGACGTTGCCGTGGCCGAAGATGCCCAGGGACGCCGGGACGAGCCGACGGCGTTCGCCGTCGGCGACGCTGTACTGCTTGGACAGGTACAACACGAGGGCCTGGGCCGTGGTGAGGCGCACGGTCGCCGCAGCGCTGGTCATGTCGTTCTCCTTCTCGTGCAACGGGTTCGGGACGTGCGCTCTCGGGTCAGCAGGGTCAGCAGGGCCAGCAGGGTCACCAGGGCCGACCGTGCAGGATGACCGTCTTCTCCTCGGTCATCTCCGACACGGCGGTCCGGAAGCCTTCCTTGCCGATGCCGGACGCCTTGAGGCCGCCGTAGGGCATGAGGTCCGCGCGCCACAGCGGGGTCCAGTTGATGTGGATGACCCCGGCGTCGATCTGCCGGATCGCGCGGATCGCGCCGGAGACGTCCCTGGTGAAGACGCCGGCGCCGAGGCCGTACGCGGTCGAGTTGGCGTAGGCGATGGCGGACTGCCAGTCGTCCGCGGTGGTCACCGCGACCGCCGGCCCGAAGAGCTCGTCCTGGTTGAGCGGCGCGTCCCGGTCGACGCCGTCGACGACCGCCGGGGTGAGGACGGCACCGTCGCGCTCGCCGCCGGTGAGCAGCCGGGCCCCGCCGTCGACCGCGGCCCGCAGCGCGGCCTCGACGCGGCGGGCCTCGGCCTCGCTGATGAGGGCCCCCAGCCGGGTGTCGGCCGAGGACGGGTCGCCCATCGCGATCGCCCGCACCTTGGGCACGAGGGCGTCGAGCAGGTCGCCGTGCACGTCGGGGTGGGTGATGACCCGCTGCACGGAGATGCACACCTGGCCGGCGTTGATGTAGCCGCCGGCGGCGATGGCGTCGGCCGCGGCCTCGATGTCGGCGTCCGGCAGGACGACGACCGGGCAGGAGGCGCCGAGCTCGAGGGAGAGCTTCTTCACCCCCGCGGTCCGGGCGATGTGCTCGCCCACCGTGGTGGAGCCGGTGAAGGAGACCTTGCGGACCCGGGGGTCGCTGACGAGGGCGTCGCCGAGCGCGCCGCCGGGGCCGGTGAGGACGTTGAGGACGCCCGCCGGCAGCCCGGCGTCGGTGAAGGCGCGGGCGAGGGCGAGGGCGGTGAGCGGGGTGCTGCGGGCCGGCTTGAGGACGACGGCGTTGCCGGCGGCCAGCGCGGGCGCGACCTTGTGCAGCACGAGGAGCGAGGGGTAGTTGAACGGCGTGATGGCCACGACGACCCCGCACGGCTGGCGCAGCGTGAAGCCGATCTTGTCCTGCCCGGTGCCACGGTTGGCGTCCAGCGGCAGGGTGTCGCCGTAGAGCTGGGTGCCCTCGTAGCCGGCGAGCCGGATCATGTCGCTCGCGCGGCCGACCTCGCCGCGGGCCTCGGTGATGGTCTTTCCGTTCTCGGCGGACAGCAGCGTCGCGATGGTGTCGGCGCGCTCCTCGACGAGGGCAGCGGCGCGCATGAGGACGTCGAGCCGGGCGTGGGCCGGGGTCTCGCGCCAGACCGCGGCGCCGCGTTCCGCTGCGGCGAGGGCGCTCTCGACGTCGTCGACGTCGGCGACGGCGACCTGCCCGACGACGCGGCCGTCGTACGGCGAACGGACCTCCTCGGTCCTCCCGCCCTTGCTCGCGACCCAGTCTCCGTCGACGAGGATCAGACCTTCGGTCATGGCGGTGCCGGCCTCTCTGCTCACAGGGTGACCCAGCGCTGCTCGGCGTCCGAGCGCAGCGTCGCGTCGACGAGACGTGCGGTGGAGACCATGTCGGCGATCGTGGCGCCCTCGGGGCGCCCGGTCGCGATCGAGGTCAGGAGCCGCTTGGCCTCGACGACCTTGAGGTCGTCGAAGCTCAGCGGGATGGCGGTGTCCGGCTGGAACGCGCCGGCCTCGCCGTCGGACGGACCGACCCGGTGGGTCGACCACGCCGCGCCCTGGTAGTCCTGGTCGAGGCAGACCTGGAGCTCGCCGGTGCGCCGGAAGTCCCACGCGAGGGCACCGGTGCTGCCGTGCACCTCGAAGGCGTAGGAGTTCTGCTCTCCCACCGAGGCGCGGCTGGCCTCCAGGACGCCGCGCGCGCCGCCGGTGAAGCGCAGCAGGGCCAGCACGTGGTCCTCGTTCTCGACCGGGAGCCGCGGGCCGTCGCCGCCGCGGGAGAAGTGCGATGCCGCGGCGGCCGCCTGCGGGCGCTCGGAGATGAAGGTGGAGGCCTCGGCGAGCACCGCGCCGATCGGGCCGGCGACGTACTGGGCGAGGTCGAGGCCGTGCGAGGCGAGGTCGCCGATGACGCCGCTGCCGGCGAGCTCGCGGACGAACCGCCACGTGAGCGCGCCGTCGGGGTGGGCGCAGTAGTCGCCGAGCATCTGGACCCGGACGTGCCGCACCTCGCCGATCCGGCCCTCGGAGACGAGCTTGCGGGCCAGCTCGACGGCCGGGGCGTTGCGGTAGTTGAAGCCGACCGCGGACGCAACGCCGGCGGCCTCGACGGCGTCGGCGATCTCGACCGTCTCGGCGAGGTTGCGGCCGGCCGGCTTCTCGACCCAGATGTGCTTGCCGTTCTTCGCCGCGGCCACCGCGACGTCGCGGTGGGTGTAGTTCGGCCCCGCGACGCAGACGAGGTCGATGTCGTCACGGGCGACCAG
>JACRAB010000351.1 GCA_016213575.1 Actinomycetota bacterium | reverse complement strand
CGCTTCGTCGTCCGGCTCAAGGGCGGCGACCCGTACGTGTTCGGGCGCGGGTCCGAGGAGGTCGAGGCCTGCGTCGTCGCCGGCGTCCCCGTGACCGTCGTCCCGGGAGTGACGAGCGCGATCTCGGTCCCCGGCCTCGCCGGCATCCCGCTCACGCACCGCGGGGTCGCGCACGAGGCCGTCGTCGTCTCCGGCCACCTCGCCCCCGACGACCCCGGCTCGCTCGTCGACTGGCCCGGCCTCGCCCGGCTGCGCGGCACCCTGGTGCTCCTCATGGCCGTCGACCGGCTCCCGCAGATCGCCGAGGTCCTGCTCGCCCACGGCCGCGACCCGCAGACCCCGGCCGCCGTCGTCCAGGACGGGTCGTTGCCGACCGAACGCGTCGTCACCGGCACCCTCGCCGGCATCGCGGATGCCGCGACCGCCGCGGGGGTCCGGCCGCCGGCGATCGTCGTCGTCGGGGGAGTGGTCGCGCTGCGCGAACGGCTCCTGCCGCCGGTGGCCGCCCCGGCCCCGGCACCGGGGGTCTGACATGGAGCTCGTCTCGGACGACGGCGCGCGGTTCGCCCTCACAGTGGTCGGGTACGAGTTCCCGGACGTCGAGGCGCTCGCGGCTGCCGACCCGGACGCCGAGCCCGACGAGGACGACCTCAACTGGCTCGTCGTCCGTGGCGACGTCACGACGGCGGACGGCGCGCACTGGTCCTTCGAGGACGGCTGCCTCACCGCCTGGGAGGCGGCCGACCTCGGCGCGTGGCTGCGGGCGGTCGCGGACGACGTCCCGGCCGACGTCACCGACGCCTGGCTCGACGGCGGCAGGATCACCTTCACCGAGCCCGCTCTCGCGTTCGACCTCGCGGACACGACACCCGGCGCCGGCAGGGTCGCGGTCCGCGTGACGCTCGCCGCCGAGGCGCTCCCGCCGGACGCGGCCCGCGCCGCGCACGTGACGGTGACCCTCGTGACGGCCGGCGACGCGCTGGCCGCCGCCGCGGTGCGCTGGACCCGCGAGCTGGCGCGGTACCCGCCACGCTGACGGCGCGGGCCACGTGACGCCCCGCGCCGGCGTTCACCGATCATTCATCCAGGGCCGGTATGTGTCTGCCATGGTGGATCGGGCCGGCCCTCGAGGCCGCTTCTGGCAGGCCGACGGTTCCTTCCTCCTCACCGAGGGCCTGCTGTCCTCCGCCCGACACATCGCGGGCATCGGCGCGGCCATGGGGTTCATCGGCTGGCTGCTGCACCTCGTCGTCACCGGCTACCTGAGCGGAGAGCTGCAGCCCCACCCGCTCGCGGGCACGCTCGTCAGCGTCGCCTTCCTGGGCCCCATGCTGGCGGCGTTCTCGTGGGCGTTCTTCCGGAATGTCTCCCGAGCCGTGCGACGTGCGGTGATCATCCGCGTGGACGTCGACGGCGTCACCCTCGGCGAGCTGCCCCGGGACATCGGCGTGCAGCACCGGACGGCCGCGGAGTACCGGACGGCGTGGCAGGACGTGGCAGGGGTGCGCACCTACGGCCTCATCTGGGAGGTGGAGGTCGATGACAAGCGCGAGAACAGGTTCGGCTGGTTCTTCCAGGTCGACCACCGGGACGGCACGGCGGACCGCCGGCTGCTGCCGGACAACGTCGGTGACGGCGCGCAGGTCCTGGCCGCGGTCGGCCGGCTCGCACCGGGCGTGCCGGTCCGGCTACAGGGCCGTTTGCCCGAGTACAGCGACCCGCTGACCTGATGCGCGTCCCGGTCGACCGTAGATTGCGTGTCATGACCGACGCCCAGACGCTCGACGTCCTCGGCCGCGCGAAGTACGTGCGCCTCACGACCTTCAAGAAGGACGGCACGGCGGTGCCGACCCCGGTCTGGCTCGTCCGCGACGCGGACCACCTGCTCGTCATCACCGCCCTCGGCACGGGCAAGGCGAAGCGGCTGGGGCACACCTCGCGCGTGCTCCTCGCGCCGTGCGACGGCCGCGGCCGGGTCAAGCCCGGCGTCACCGACGTCGAGGCCACGGCCGAGCTGCTCACCGACCTCGCCGATGTCGAGCGGACGGCGCAGCTCGTCAAGGCCCGTTACGGCTTCATGTACACCGTCGCCATGTGGGCCCAGCGCCGCCGCGGCACCGACGTGAGCCAGGGCGCCGCGATCCGCATCACCGTCTGACGCCAGGCCGTCCGCCCCCGCGGCCGCTGGTGCTCAGGCTCTCCGGGTGCACACGATCGGGCCGTCCGACGGGCCCGTGGATGTGAATGCCGGGAACCTGACGGGTCGATCGGGGCTCGGCGGGCGGACAGTGCCCGGTCCGGACGTCACGCGTCGCGGCCCCGCGCCTCGAGCTGTTCGAGGTCCTCCCGCCACGTCCGGGGGCCGCCGAACTCAGACCGGGGCACCCGCTCCAGGTGGGTGACCCAGCCGCTCTCCGTGCCGTCGGAGAGCGCCACGACCTCGCCGCCCACGAGGTGCCCGTCGCGGACGAGGACGTCCCCGGGCACGACGTCACGCCACGCGCGCCGGGCGACACACCCCGCCCAGACCTCGTCGTAGGCACCGGTCGTCGGGTCCCGTGGGACGGCGACCGCACCGTCCGCGACGACGAACCGGACGCCCTCCCCGACGTCGTTCGAGAAGCCGAGCACCGTGACGACCCCGCGCGGCAGAGCCTCGACGGCGTTGCCGCGCAGCGGGGCCAGCCGCTTCAGCTCCGAGCGGACCAGCCAGGCCCACCACAGCGCGAAGACCGGGCCGACGGCCCACCAGACCTCGTTCGGCAGTCCGAACGGTCCGGTCGACGGGTCACGCGCGAGGACCGGGGTCGCGGCGAGCGCGACGAGCGCGAGCGGCGTCGACGCCCGGACCGCGAAGCGGGAGCGGCGGAACCGGCGGGCGAGGTCCGCCGACGACGGCAGCGGTGCGGCGCCGGGGTCGGCGGCCCGCGGCGCCCGCAGCCCGAGCTCGCCGCGGGCGTACCGCTCGCGGTCGCTCCGAGCTGCCGTGGCCAACGTCCGCGCGCCGGCGGCGCCACCGACGAGCGGACCGACGAGGCCGGCACCGGGCGTACCCCACCAGGTGAGGAGCCCGGTGGCGGCCACACCGACGCCGAACCACGCGAGGGTCCCGGGCCGGACCAGCTCGCGCACCATGCGCAGCGGCTGCGGACCGCGCCGCACCGGGATCAGGTTCATCGCGGCGACGAGGTGCGGCGCGCGCGGACGACGGTGCCGTCCGCGCGACGGACGTCAGGGAGCCGGCCGGCTCCGGGGACGACGACCTCGACGACGCCGTCGGGCGACGGGGCGTCGGACGCCGCCCCGGCGGAACCGGTGCGGTCGCGGATCTCGACGGTGCGTTCGTCGAGCACGCGCGCGACCCAGAGGGTGCCGAACGGTCCGGTGAGCGCGAGCCGTCGTCGCCGCGGCGTGGCGCCGATCTGCGGGACGGCGTCACCCCAGGCGTGGACGACGTCACCCGCGACGAGCAGGTCGTCGCCGCTGTGGAGCACGAGGTCGCTGCGGGCGCCGCCGTCCACCGGCTCGACGACCCAGGACAGGCCGTCGGTGCGCAGCCCGACGACCCGGACCGGGACCGGTTCGAGGGTCCGGTCGAGCAGCGCGGCCGTCCGCCGCCGGAGCGGGACGCGGGCGAGGACGACCGCCGTGAGCGCCGCCCCGACGAAGGCCCCGCCGATGCCGACGAGGTCGAGGTCGAGCGGCCTGCGGACGACGGCCACGACGAGCGTGAGCGCGCCCGGACCACCGAGGAGGACCAGGGCCGCGACGGTGAGATCGCGGACCTGGCCGCCCGTCACGGTGCCCGGGCCGAACGCGGGACGGACCGCCGCGTCAGCGCGGACGTCGACCGGCGACCGCCCGGGATCGACACCCTCCGCCTCGTCCGCGGCGTCGGCCGTGGCCCGGACCCCGTCGCGCAGGCGCGAGAACACGAACCACCCGACGATGACGGCGCCACCGGTCAGGTGGACACCTACCCAGGGCTCGGCGACGAGCGGAACCCCGACGACGACCGACAGCGGAGCCAGCACCATCGCGGACGTCGCCCACGGCCGCCGCCGGAACGCCCGCCCCCAGTAGCCGTCGGGACGGGCCCGACGCAGCAGCCCCGGCTCGAGCTCCGGCCGCTGCGTCGCGCCGTCCGCAGGCTCGTCCGTCGCGTCGGCTGTCACGCCGCGGCCCGCTCCGGCGCGACGTCACCGACCACCGCGCGCAGCCGCACCGCGGTGAGCGGGTGCACCTTCGGTGAGACGGTCCGCCGGTCGCCGAGGGTGAGAACGACCGGGTCGTGGTCGCGGGCGTCCACGTCGGCGACGAGGACGTCACCGACGACCGCGTGGGCGAGGACGCCGGTGCGCAGCGCCGTCCAGGCGAGGGTGTCGGAGGTGAGCACGAGCAGGCCGCGGCCGGGGACGCCGACGGCGCGGACCGTGAGCGTCGTCCGGACGAGCGGGCGGTCGCCGAGCCGGCGGGTGTCGTAGAGCCAGGGCAGGTCGACGGTGAGCAGCACGTAGAGGCCGACGCCGACGAAGACAGACAACAGCGTCGGGTCCTCGCCGGGGTGCCGGGAGACGTGGTGGCCGAGCGGGGCGGCGACGACGAGCACGAGGCTCGCGAGGACCCGGGCGCGCCGGTGCCGGCGCTCGACCGCGGCGTCGGCCGGACCGGGCGGCGGGGTCACCGCGGGATCCGTCGTCACCGGGCGGCGCGGCGGCGCGGTCCCCTTCGACACCGGCTGCCGGACGGCGGCCGTCGCGACGGCCATGAGGCCCAGCGCCCCGACGACGAGCGCGACGGCCGCCGGACCGTCGCCCTCGAGGACGAAGCCGGCCCCGAGCAGGGCGATGACGAGCGCGGCCACGAGCAGGAAGCGCACCCGGCACCGCAGCAGCGCCGCGGGCTGCGCCCCCCACTCACGGACGGCGCAGCGCCCGCCTCCGCCCCCGCCCACGATCACGGCGCCAGGCTAGGCCCCGCCGGGCCGCCCGGGAGGCCGGTCCCGTCAGACCGCCAGCCAGACGGCGGTGTCGGCCGGCAGCGCGGGCGACGCCGACAGGTCGAGCGGGACGCTCGCCAGGAGCACGGTGCCCGCCGGCAGCGGCACCGGCGTGGACCCGCAGTTCACCAGGCAGACGACGCCCGGCTCGCGACGGAACGCGACGACGTCGTCCCCGAGGTCGAGCCAGGTGACGTCGGCGCCCGTCCCGGCGCCGAGCGCCGGCAGGTCCCGGCGCAGCCGCAGCGCCTCGCGGTAGAGCGCGAGCATCGACGTCGGGTCGCCCTCGTGGGACGCCGCGGACACCGCCGACCACGACGCCGGCTGGGGGAGCCAGGGCGCGGCGTCGCCGAAACCGAGCGACGGCCCGTCCGGCGCCCACGGCAGCGGCACCCGGCAGCCGTCGCGGCCGCGCTCGACGTGGCCCGACCGCTCCCACGTCGGGTCCTGGAGCAGCTCCTCGGGCAGGTCCTCGACCTCCTCGAGGCCGAGCTCCTCGCCCTGGTACAGGTACACCCCGCCCGGCAGCGCGAGCTCGAGGAGCAGCGCGGCGCGGGCCCGGCGGCGGCCGAGCGCGACGTCCGTCTCGCCGTTCGCGCCGTGCAGCGGGTCCGCCGAGCGCTCCGACTGCGGGCGGCCGAGCCTGCTCACGTGCCGGGTGATGTCGTGGTTGCTCAGGGTCCACATCACCGGGGCACCGACCCGGTCGTGGGCGGCGAGCGAGCTCGTCGCCGTCGCCCGCAGCTCGGCGGCGTCCCAGGCCGCGCGGACGAAGTCGAAGTCGAACGCCGTGTGCAGCTCGTCGGGGCGCAGGTACGCCGCGAGCCGCTCGGGGGAGGACACCCAGGCCTCGGCGACGAACAGCTTCGGCGGGTCGTAGGAGTCGGCGAGGACGCGCCACTCGCGGTAGATGTCGTGGACGCCGGGCAGGTCCCAGTGCGGGTGGTCGGCCCGGTCGGGGGTGCCGAGGAGGTGCTCCTCGTCGTCGCCGAGGTCGGGCATCGCCGGGTCCTTGACGAGCCCGTGCGCGACGTCGATCCGGAAGCCGTCGGCGCCGCGGTCGAACCAGAACCGCAGGATGTCGAGGAACTCGCTGCGGACCTCGGGGTTCTCCCAGTCGAGGTCCGGCTGCTTGGGGTCGAACAGGTGCAGGTACCACTCGCCGGGCGTCCCGTCGGGCTCGGTGACCCGCTCCCACGCCGGGCCGCCGAAGACGGCCTTCCAGTCGTTCGGCGGCAGCGCGCCGTCCGGGCCCTTGCCGGGCCGGAACAGGTAGCGCGCCCGCTCCGGCGACCCGGGCCCGGCCGCGAGCGCCGCCGCGAACCAGGCGTGCTCGTCCGAGGTGTGGTTCGGGACGATGTCGAGGATGACCTTCAGACCCAGGGCGTGCGCCTCGTCGATCATCGCCTGCGCCTCGTCGAGGGTGCCGAACGCCGGCTCGATGTCGCGGTAGTCGGAGACGTCGTAGCCGCCGTCGGCCTGCGGCGACGGATACCACGGGTTGACCCAGATCGCGTCGACGCCGAGCGCCGCGAGGTACGGCAGCCGCTGCCGGATCCCGGCGACGTCGCCGAGGCCGTCGCCGTTGCCGTCGGCGAAGCTGCGGATGTACAGCTGGTAGGTCACCGCCGAGCGCCACCACGGGTCGTCCGTGCGGGTCGCGGCGGGAACGGGCGCGGGGGCCGTGGCGGGGCCCGTGCCGGTCGTCGGGTCGGCTGCCGTGTCGGTGGTCTCGGACGTCACGGCCGACCACACTACAAGCGCTTTCACCGACGTCACGCCGACTGTGCGCGGAGGTCCGCGAGAAAGTTCGCGGCGGCTGCATCCGGATGATCGACCGGCGCGGAAGTGGGGTCGACAACGGCGTCCGGCCGTCGATCCGAAAGGTCTCGCCCATGAAGCTCTCGCGCCGCCTCGCCCTGGTCGCCTCCGCTGCGGCCCTCTCCCTCGCGGGCACCGCCGCCGTCGCCCCGTCCGCCAGCGCGACGACGACCGGCACGAAGTCCCTCGCCGCGGTGCTCACCGCGGACCAGAGCGGCTTCGACACGAACAAGTACGACTACGACATCGTCACCGCGGCCGTCCTCGCGGTGCTCGGCGCGAAGCCGAAGTCGGCCGTCGGCGTCCTCACGAAGGGCGACGTCGCCGTGACGGCGTTCATCCCGAACGACCAGGCGTTCCGGTACCTCGTGCACTCGCTGACCGGCAAGTGGGTCAGCAAGGAGAAGGACGTCTTCGCCGCCGTCGCCGGCCTCGGCATCGACACCGTCGAGACCGTGCTGCTCTACCACGTCGTGCCCGGCGCGACCGTGACCGCGAAGCAGGCGCTCAAGCTCAACGGCGCGAGCCTGACGACCGCCCAGGGCGGGACGATCAAGGTCAAGGTCACGTGGCACTGGTGGACGCCGACGATCACGCTGCGCGACAAGGACACGAACGCGAAGAACCCGGTCGTCAACAAGGTGAACATCAACAAGGGCAACAAGCAGATCGCCCACGGCATCAACCGGGTGCTCCGCCCGGTCGACCTGCCGCCGCTCGCCGCTCACTGACGCACCCGCTCCACGACGACCCGGCAGGCGGTCCGCCTGCCGGGTCGGCGGCGTCCGGGGCTGTCGCCGCAGG
>JACRAB010000346.1 GCA_016213575.1 Actinomycetota bacterium | reverse complement strand
GCCCCGGGCCTGGTCGGCGAGGGCCTCGCTCCCGCCGTCGCCCGCTCCCACGACGACGAGGCGGGTCACTTCCCGGAGGCCTTGTCGCTGTCCTTCACGTAGGCCTTGAACGACTCCTCGATGCCCCCGTCGGCGACCACCTCGCCCTTGCGCAGGTAGATGCCGCGGGTGCAGAACCGCTTGAGGTCCTTCTCGCTGTGGGAGACGAAGAGCAGCGTCCGACCGGCCCCGATGAGCTCCTCCATCCGGGTGTAGCACTTCTCCCGGAACGCCCGGTCGCCGACGGCGAGCACCTCGTCGACGAGGATGACCGGCTCGTCGAGCGTCGTGACGACGGCGAACCCGAGCCGCACCTGCATGCCGGAGGAGTAGTGCCGGAACGGGGTGTCGAGCCGGTCGCGGACCTCGGCGAAGTCGACGATCTCGTCGAAGCGTTCCTCGACCTGCTCCCGGGACAGCCCGTGCAGACCGGCGGTGAGGTAGATGTTGTCCCGCGCCGTGAGGTCGCCGAGGAAGCCGCCGGTGAGCTCGATGAGGGGGGCGACCCCTTGCCGCACCGTCACCGTGCCGGTGTCGGGGAGCATGACGCCCGCGACGAGTCGCAGCAGGGTGCTCTTGCCGCAGCCGTTCGCGCCGATGAGGCCGACGCCCTCCCCGGCGGAGACGTCGAACGACACGTCCTTGAGCGCCCAGAACGTGCCCGCGGGCGACGAGGACCTGCCGGTGAAGAGCATCTCGCGCACGGACAGCCGGCGCTTGCGGTTCTGCTGGAACTCGATCCCGAGGTTGCGGACCTCGATGACCGGCCCCTCAGCGGTGCCGGGGGCCGTCTGCGTGGTGCTGGGGACGGCCATCGTCAGAGCTCCTTGAGCACGGCGGGCTCGAGCCGGCGGAAGAGCGCGGAGCCGAGCAGGAAGATCACCAGGGTCACGACCGCGCTGATCGCGGGGACGTGCCAACCGAGCTCGGTCGACGGGAAGACGCACCGCCGGTAGAGGTCGATGACCCCGGTCATCGGGTTCACGGCCATGACGTCGCGCAGGAACGCGTGCGGCAGCACGTGGATGCTGTAGACGACCGGTGTCAGGTAGAAGAGCACCCGCAGCAGGATCCGGACGACGCGCTGCATGTCCGTGACGAGGACGGTGACCGCGGACAGGGCCAGGCCGATCCCGGTGATGAGCACGGCCTGCAGGACGAGCGCGGCGGGCAGCGCCCACAGCGTGTCCCAGGTCGGCGGCGTGCGGTACCGGATCATGAAGAGCACGATGACCGGCAGCGAGAAGAGGAACTCGGCGCCCTTCGCGAGGACGATCTTCACGACCCAGATCTCACGGGGCAGGTTCGTCGACCGGACGAGCTTGGACTCCTGCTGCAGCGCCCGGGTCGTGTCCATGACGCCGCCGTTGAACCACTGCCATGCGAGGACGCCCACGACGAGGAACAGGATGTACGGCTGGATCCCCCGCTTGGACCCGTCGAAGATGAAACCGAAGACGAGCCAGTAGACCAGCGCCATCATGAGCGGGTCGAGGATCGTCCACACATAACCGAGCGCGGACGACGAGTAGCGAACCTTGAGATCCCGGACGACGAGGAGCCAGAGGATCCGTCGTCGTTCCACGAGCTCCCGGCCGCGGTCAAGCATGAGCATCGCGGAGTAGTCCTGATCTGTCTGGCCGAGCGGCGTCGCCGCAGGTCGCGGGACGGCCCCGATGCTAGCATCGGCGGTCCTCGCGGCCCCCTGACCCGGCGGGCCGCCGCCGTCCGACGGCCGGGACGGCGACCCCCCACGGCACCCCGCCGGCACCCGGCGTGACCTCGATCGGAGCCGTCCCGTGGCAGCAGCACTGCAGGCCGTCATCCTCGCCGCAGGGCTCGGCACGCGCCTGGGCCGCCCCCTGCCGAAACCGCTCACCCGGCTCGACGACGGCCGCACGATCATGGGCCAGCAGCTCGACAACCTGCGCGCGGCGTTCGGCGAGGACCACCGGGTGCTCGTCGTCGTCGGCTTCAAGTACGAGGTCGTCATGGAGGCCTTCCCCGACGTGACGTTCGCCTACAACGAGAGCTACGACCAGACGAACACCAACCGCAGCCTGCTCAAGGCGCTGCGGCTCACGCAGCCCGGCCAGGGCGTGCTGTGGATGAACGGCGACGTCGTCTTCGACCCGGCGATCCTCGACGCGCTGCGCCCGGCCGTCGCGGCGGACCGGACGGCGGTCTGCGTGAACACCGCGACGACCGCCGACGAGGAGGTCAAGTACACGGTCGACGAACGGGGCCTCGTCGCGGAGCTGTCCAAGACGATCCGCGGCCGGGCGCTCGGCGAGGCGATCGGGATCAACTACGTCGCCGGCCGGGACAAGGCCACGCTCGTGCGGCACCTGGCCGCCTGCGACGAGCAGGACTACTTCGAGCGGGGGCTGGAGACGGCGATCGCGGTCGACGGCCTCGAGGTGTCGCCGGTGGACATCACCGCGCACTTCGCGGTCGAGGTGGACTTCCCCGACGACCTCGAGCGGGCCAACACCCGCGGCTGAGCGCCGTCCGGCCGCTGCGCCGGCCCGCTGTGCCGGCCCGCTGCGCCGGACCGTCAGATCGACAGGACGTCGACGGCGTCCGCGCGGGTGTGCCCGTAGCGCAGCGCGGCCGCCTGGTCCCCGACCCTGCCGGGGAGCAGGTGGTAGGCGACCCGGTTCGCCGTGCTGCGGACCCAGGGCAGCCCGGTGAGCAGGCCGTGGCTGGCCATCTTCGCCTGGACCCGCATGTCGGGGCCGAGCAGTGCGAGGCGGCCGACCCCGTCGGGGCGGTCCTCGACGTTGCGGGCCACCGCGAGGTCGAGGAGGGTCTCGGTGTCCCCGCTGAGCACCGAGTCGACGACGAGCCGGCGCAGCGGGTCCCGCCCGGACAGCACCCGCTCCGGCACGTGCTCGAGGAACGCGCGGGTCAGCTCGAGGAACCGCCGCACGTAGCGCTCGTCGGCGGCCGGCAGGAAGGTGACCATCCGCCGCAGGTCGATGTCGACGAACTTCGCGTCGTGCGCGTCCCGCAGCGTCTGCGACCCGCTCGCCGCCGCGAGGTCGTCGATCGTGCGCAGCGACGCCATCCGCTGCTCGAGGCTGTCGTGCTCGTCGAGCCGCTGCGTGATGGAGCGGTCGGGCCCGGTCCGCCGGCGCCACACGTAGACCGGGTCGGCGACGACGTCCGTGCTCGTCGCCGCGAGGTGCATGGCGAAGGCGACGGGCATGTCCTCGTAGACGACCCCTTCGGGGAAGGTGATCCCCGCGGCGTCCCAGGTCGTGCGCCGGATGACCTTGTTCCAGACGGTGCTGTCGTAGACGAGCCGGGTGTCCCGGGTGATGTGCCCGGCGGAGAGCGGCTCGCTCAGCGACAGCCGGTGCAGCTGGGACGTCGTGAGGGACTCGCCGTCCCACCGGCGCACCGCGCCCGCGACGAGGTCGGAGCCGGTGGCGCGGGCCGAGCGGAGCAGCCGCTCGTAGGCGCGGCGGGGCAGCAGGTCGTCCCCGTCGAGGAAGGTCAGCCAGGTGCCGGTCGCGTGCCGGACGCCGACGTTGCGGGCGCCGCCCGGGCCGGCCGCGGGGTCGCCCTGGACGACCTTCCAGCCGTACCGCCCGGCCACCGTGGCGGCCGCGACCTTGCCCGTCTCGTCGTCCGTGTCGCCCACGACGACGACGACCTCGATGCTCCCGCGGAGCGTCTGGTCGGCGAGCGAGTCGAGGCACTGCCCGAGGTAGGGGGCGACGTCGTGGGCGACGACGACCACCGACACGTCCGGGCTGCTCACAGCGCTCAGGATGTCACCGATCGACGTGGTCGCACAGCGAGATGATCACTTCTTGCCAACGAACCATCTACGGAGAGTATCGATTCGGGCACGAAGCTCGTCCGCGCTCGCCTTCGGGACCTCGGGTCCCCCGCACTCGGACCGCAGGGCGGCGTGAACGGTCCCGTGCGGCTGCGACGTCCGGCGGGCCCAGGCCCCGACGAGGCTGTGCAGCTCCTTGCGCAGCGCGGTGAGCTCGCGGTGCATGGAGACCTCGACGACCCGGCCGCCCTCGCCGCCGCCGGCCTTGGCCTTGCGGCTGCGGGCCGCGACCTGGTCGGCCTGGCGCTGGCGGAGCAGCGTCGTCACCTGCTCCGGCTCGAGCAGCCCCGGGATGCCGAGGAAGTCCTGCTCCTCGTCGCTGCCGACCTCGGCCTGGGTGCCGAACTCCTGCTTGTCGAAGAGCACCCGGTCGAAGGTCGCCTGCGCCTCGAGGGCCTCGAAGGCCCCGTTGAGCTCGTCGGAGGCCTTCTCCTCGCGGTTGGCCTTCTCGAGGAGGTCCTCCTCCGGCGACCAGTCGTCGTCCGCCTTCGCCGGGCGGTCGAGCGCGTGGTCCCGCGCGACCTCGAGCTCGGCGGCGAGCGAGAGCAGCACGGGCACGCTCGGGAGGACCACCGACGCCGTCTCCCCGCGCTTGCGGGCCCGGACGAAGCGCCCGACGGCCTGCGCGAAGAACAGCGGCGTGGACGTCGACGTCGCGTAGACCCCGACGGCCAGGCGCGGGACGTCGACCCCCTCGGACACCATCCGGACCGCGACCATCCAGCGCTGGTCGCCGCCCGCGTAGGACTCGATGGCGTCCGAGGCGCTCGGGTCGTCGGACAGCACGACGACCGGCTTCTCGCCCGTGATGCCGTGGAGGATCTTCGCGTAGGCCCGGGCCACGGTCTGGTCG
>JACRAB010000345.1 GCA_016213575.1 Actinomycetota bacterium | reverse complement strand
GACGTCCGACCGCACGGCACGGCCGTGCCGCGGCCGCGCCGGTACGCCGTCGCCTCCTGACCCGCCGTCCCTGCCGTTCACCTGCCCGTCCAGCTGCCCCGTCCGCCTGCCCGTCCCACCTGCCCGACGAGAGGACCCCGACCATGACGCTCCAGCTCGAGACGTCGCCCCACGACCTCCGGACGACCGCCCCTGTGCTCGACGTCGTCGTCCCCGTCCACAACGAGGAGGTCGACCTGGGCCCGTGCGTCCGCCGGCTCCACGCCTACCTCGAGACCCACGTCCCGTACCCCTTCCGGATCACGGTGGCCGACAACGCGAGCACCGACGGCACACTCGCCGTCGCCCGCCGGCTGGCCGCCGAGCTGACCGACGTGGACGTCGTCCACCTGCCGGAGAAGGGCCGGGGCCGGGCGCTGCGGCAGGTGTGGTCGCACTCGGACGCACAGGTCCTCGCGTACATGGACGTCGACCTGTCGACCGACCTCGCCGCCCTCCTGCCGCTCGTCGCGCCGCTGATCTCCGGGCACTCGGACGTCGCGATCGGCAGCCGGCTCGCCCGCGGCTCGCGGGTCGTCCGCGGGCCGAAGCGGGAGGTCATCTCGCGCTGCTACAACGTCATCCTGCGGGGCACGCTCGCCGCGCGGTTCTCCGACGCGCAGTGCGGGTTCAAGGCGATCCGGGCGGACGTCGCGCGCCGGCTGCTGCCGCTCGTCGAGGACACCGGCTGGTTCTTCGACACCGAGCTGCTCGTGCTCGCCGAGCGCTCCGGGCTGCGCATCCACGAGGTGCCCGTCGACTGGGTCGACGACCCCGACAGCCGCGTCGACATCGTCGCGACGGCCACCGCGGACCTCAAGGGGATCTGGCGGCTCGGTCGCGCGCTCGGCAACGGCAGCCTGCCGGTCGCCCGGCTGCGGGCCGAGCTCGGGCGGTCCCCGATCCAGGCCGGACCGGGCGCCGCCGGCACCCTGCCCGGCGTACCGGCCGGGCTGCCCCGCCAGCTCCTCACGTTCGGCGCGATCGGCGTCGTCAGCACGCTCGCGTACGTCGGCCTGTACGCCCTGCTCCGGCTCGGCACCGGCGCGCAGGCCGCGAACCTGCTCGCGCTGCTCGTCACGGCGGTCGCGAACACCGCGGCGAACCGCCGGCTGACGTTCGGCGTCCGCGGCGGGGGCGGGCAGGTGCGCCACCAGGCGCAGGGCCTCGTCGTCTTCGGGATCGGGCTGGCCCTGACGAGCGGCGCGCTCGCGGCGCTCCACATGGTCACCGCCACGCCGGCCCGCGCCGTCGAGGTCGGCGTGCTCGTGGTCGCCAACCTGCTCGCCACGCTCGTCCGGTTCGTCCTGCTCAAGGCCTGGGTGTTCCGTGCGGAGCGCCGCCGGCAGGCACCCGCCGCCCTCGACCCGCTGGGGGCCTGACCCGTCCCGCCGCCCCGACATCCCGCCCCGCCCCGCCCCGCCCCGCCCCCATGATCCCCGGTCGTCCCATTCACCGAGACGGCCCACGCGGTCCGGGAACATCTTCTCTACTGTATTGATTAACAAGACCGGATTGCTGGACAAGAATCCGGTGAACCATCTGACCACCCGGACCCCGACCCGGACCTGGAGAACACAGTGCAGACCTCCGCCTCCCCCGCCCGCCGCACGCTGCTGCGGACCGGTGCCGCCACCCTGTCGGCCGTGGCCCTGCTGTCGCTCGCCGCGTGCGGCGGCGGCAGCACGGCGGCCACGGGTGCCGCCCCCGCGGCCACCGCCCCGTCGACCGACAAGACCGTCGCGGTGAACATCGGCTACTTCCCGAACCTCACGCACGCGCCGGGCCTCGTCGCCGACGCGGAGGGCTTCTTCACCAAGCGCATCGGCGACGGCAAGGTCAAGACCCAGTCGTTCAACGCCGGGCCGGACGTCGTCCAGGCGCTCTTCGGCGGCTCGCTCGACATCGCGTACATCGGCCCCAACCCGACGATCAACGCGTACGCGCAGTCCGGCGGGGCCGCCGTCCGGGTCATCTCCGGCGCGACCTCCGGTGGGGCCTCGCTCGTCGTCAAGCCGGAGATCACGACCGCCGCCCAGCTCGAGGGCAAGACCCTCGCCACCCCGCAGCTCGGCAACACGCAGGACGTCGCGCTGCGCCACTGGCTCAAGGAGCAGGGCCTCACGACGACGGTCGACGGCGGCGGGGACGTGAGCATCAAGCCGCAGAAGAACTCGGCGGCGCTGCAGGCGTTCGCGTCCGGTCAGGTGGACGGCGCGTGGGTGCCCGAGCCGTTCGCGACCCAGTTCGTCGCCGCCGGCGGCAAGGTCCTCGTCGACGAGAAGACCCTGTGGCCGGGAGGCAAGTTCGTCACGACGAACGTCGTCGTCCGCACCGAGTTCCTCCAGAAGAACCCCGACACCGTGCGGGCGTTCCTCGAGGCGAACCTCGACGCCATCGACTTCATCGCGGCCGAGCCGGCCAAGGCCCAGACGGACGTCGCGACGAAGATCTCGGCGATCACCGGCCAGGAGGTCAAGCCGGCCACGCTCGCCGCCGCGTGGGGCAACCTCACCTTCGGCGCCGACCCGCTGCAGGCGACGCTCAAGGAGTCCGCGAAGCACGCCCAGGCGGTCGGCCTGCTCGAGAAGGCGCCGTCGGACGACTTCGCGAAGCTGTGGGACCTCGCCCAGCTCAACGCCGCACTGAAGTCCCGCGGCCAGGCGGAGGTGGCGGCGCTGTGACGGTGACCGAGAACGAGGCCCGGCCGGCGTCCGGCGCGGCGCCCGAGCCCGTCGCGCACGGCGGCGTCCGGCTCACCGGGGTGACGAAGGTGTTCGGCCGCGGGGCGGGCGCGACGACGGCGCTGCAGGACGTCGACCTCGACGTCCGGCCCGGCGAGTTCGTGACGATCGTCGGCGCGTCGGGCTGCGGCAAGTCGACGCTGCTCTCGCTCGTCGCCGGGCTCGAGCAGGTGACGACCGGCACGCTCGAGGTGGGCGGCCGGGTGGCCCTCATGTTCCAGGAGGCGACCCTGCTGCCGTGGCTCACCGCGGCCCAGAACGTCGCACTGGCGCTCAAGCTGCGCGGCGTGGCCCGGGCCGAGCGGACGCCGCAGGCGCACGCGCTGCTCGAGCGGGTCCGGCTCGGCGCGTACGCCGACAAGCGCCCGCACGAGCTGTCCGGCGGGATGCGGCAGCGGGTGGCGCTCGCCCGGGTGCTCGCCCAGGACGCGTCGGTCGTCTGCATGGACGAGCCGCTCGGCGCCCTCGACGCGATGACCCGGGACCACATGCACGACGAGATCGAGCGGGTCGCCGGCGAGGCCGGGCTCACGGTGCTGTTCGTGACGCACAACGTCCGCGAGGCCGTCCGGCTCGGCGACCGCGCGGTGCTCATGGGCTCGTCCCCGGGGCGCGTCGTGCACACCGAGCACATCGACCTGCCGCGGCCCCGCCGCATGGAGGACCCCGAGGTGGCCCGCCGGGCCGGCTCGCTCACCGCCGCCCTGCGAGAGGACGTGGCCCGCCATGTCGGCTGACGAACGCCCCGCAGGCACCGGCCCGTCCGGTGCGCTCGCCACCGCGATCGGTGCGGCGTCCGGCCCCGGCCCGATCGCCCCCCTCACCGGGGCCGAGTCCGGCCGGTCACGCGCCCTCACCCAGGTCTGGGCCGGCACCTGGCCCAAGGTCGGCGCCGTCGTCGCGTTCGTCGCGATCTGGCAGGCCGTCGTCCTGTCCGGCTGGCGTCCGGAGTTCGTCCTCCCCGCGCCGCTCACCGTCGCGCAGACGCTCGGCGACCTCGTCCGCGAGCCGGAGTTCTGGCAGGCGATCGGGACGACGCTGCGCCGGGCGCTGGTCGGCTTCGCCTTCGCGATCGCGATCGGCACGGTCGTCGGCATCGCCGTCTCCCGGTTCCGACCGGTGCGCGCGGCGATCGGCTCGCTCATCACCGGCCTGCAGACGATGCCCTCGATCGTCTGGTTCCCGCTCGCGATCCTGCTCTTCGGCCTCAACGAGCAGGCGATCACGTTCGTCGTCATCCTCGGCGCCGCCCCGAGCATCGCGAACGGGATCATCTCCGGCATCGACCACGTGCCCCCGGCGTTCACCCGCCTGGGCACCGTGCTCGGCGCCGGCTCGGTGGACCTCTACCGGCACTTCGTCATCCCGGCCGCGCTGCCGTCCTACGTCGCCGGCCTCAACCAGGGCTGGGCCTTCGCCTGGCGCAGCCTCCTGGCCGGCGAACTCCTCGTCATCATCGAGGGCAAGCCGAGCCTCGGGTCGCGTCTGTCCTTCGCGCAGGACTTCAACAACGCCCCGGAGCTCATCGCCTACATGGTCGTGATCCTCGTGCTCGGCATGCTCGCCGACACGGTCTTCTCGTCCCAGTCCCGCCGGATGCGCCGCCGCCGCGGCCTCGCCGTCGACTGACCGCCCCACCCGCTCATGCTCGTGCCGGGTACCGGTCTGCGCCTCCCGCGGGCCCGGAACCGGTACCCGGCGCGAGCATGAGCCGTGTGGGTCAGGCCGCCCCGCTCCCGCTCATGCTCGCGCCCGATACCGGGAACCGGCCGATCTGCCGCCCGGCCGGGTGACGGTGACGATCGCACACCCCATCCCGATCGCCCCGAACACGGTGACCGCGAGCAACCGTTGCAGCAGGCCGCCGTTCGCGACCTGGTCGACCGGCGTCGCACCGCTGAGCATGGCGGCGCATCCGAGGAACAGGGCGAGGTTGAGCCCGAGGTAGACCCGGGCCCAGAGCGACGCCGTCCTCCAGAGCAGGGTCGCCATCAGCAGCGGGATCACGAACATGCCGGCGCCGATCGGTCCTCCGCCGTGCCGCGGGTCCGGCAGCGGGAACACCCCGGCCGCGATGGCAGCGGCGCCCGTGGAGGCGACCGCCAGCGCGGTCAGTCCCGCCCGGACCATAGGAACCGGCGACCAGCGGGGAGCGGCGGCCATCCCGTACGCGGCGGCCAACGCCAGGACCCCGGTCGAGATCGCACCGAGGTTGAAGAACGTGGCCCGGACCGACTCTCCGACCCCGAGGTCGCTGGCCGCCTGCTGCCGGAAGCTGTACCCGGGCGTGAGCAGCCCGACCACGCCCTGGGTCACGAAGTACAGCACCGGCACGCCGATGCCCAGGCTCAGCGCGGCACGGTCGAACCGGCGGGGAGGGGGCATGCCCTCACGCTAGGCAGCCCGAGACGTCCCGGGCATCAGGCATCACCCTGGTCGAGCCCTGAGCGGGGGCGGGTCAGGCGTGGGACAGCAGGGCGATGCGGTTGCCCTCGCAGTCCTCGAGCTCGGCGACCTGGTCGCCCTCACCGACGGACGTCGGCGGGTAGAGCACCCGGGCGCCCGCCGCGACGCCGCGGGCGAGGACCTCGGGGACGTCGTCCACCTCGAAGTAGACCCGGGTCCCGTCGACCGACGGCACGTAGCTCTCCCCCGCGGCCAGCGCCCCCGTCGCCAGCCCGACCCCGTCGGCGGGCGGGAAGAGCGCCATCGGGTGGCCGTCGACGACGGCCCGCTCGAGCCGGACGCCGAGCAGCCCTTCGTAGAAGGCGACGGCGCGGTCGAGGTCGGTCACCGGGATCTCGAAGTACGCGACGAGCCGCACGCCGTCCTCCACTCCGCTCATGCTCGGGGTCGGTACCGGAAACCGGCCGACACGTTCGCAGAAACGGTACGCGGCGCGAGCACGAGCGGCTCGGCGGGCGCGCTAGGGCAACGTCGCGGCGACGGCGTCCATGGCCTTCTGGATCCGCTTCTCCGAGACCGGGTACGGGGTGCCGAGGTTCTGCGCCCAGAAGCTCACGCGCAGCTCCTCGACCATCCAGCGGATCTCGTCGAGCGCGGGCGGGACGGCGGCCCCGGGCTTGAGCCGGGCGCGCAGGTCGGCGTACGACTGGTCGACGAGCTCGACGCGCCACATGAGCTCGCGGTCGCGCTCGGGCCGCTCCGGAAGCTTCTCAAGCCGCTGGACGGCGGCCCGCAGGTAGCGGGCGACGTCCCGCAGCCGGTGGTATCCGGTCTCGGTGACGAACCCGGTGTGCACGAGCGCGGCGAGCTGCTCGCGGACGTCGGTCAGCGCGGGCAGCAGCACGAGGCTCGACGTGCTCCGGGCGGCGCGCTCGACGTCGCCGGCCACCGCGAGGATGTCCGCGACGACGGTGACGACCTCGGTGAGCACCGGCTCGGCCCGGCCCCGGACGGCGTCCCGCAGGGCCGCGAAACCGGCCGCGTCCCAGGCCGGCCCGCCGGCGTCCTCGACGATCGTGTCGACGACGCACGCGAGGCAGTCGTCGAAGAGTGCGACGGCGCCGCCGTGCGGGGCGTGGCTGAGGGCGAGCTTGGCCCGGTTGTCGAGCCGCCCGAGCACGGTCTTCGCCGGCGACTGGGTCGTCAGCAGGAGCAGCCGGCGGGTGCCGGTGACCATGGCCCGCTGCTGGTCTGCTTGCGTCGGCAGCACCTTGACCGCCACCGACGTCCCCTGGTCGACGAGCGCCGGGAAGCCGCGGACGCCGTCCGCCGCGAAGGTCCGCGGGAGCTCCCCGATCGACCAGTCGGTGAGCCCGGCCCGCTCGACCCGTTGCGCCACCTGGGAGATCGTCGTCGCGACCTTCGGCCGCAGCCGCACCTTGAGCGCGTCGAGGTCCTTGCCCTCGGCGAGCATCCGGCCCTGCGCGTCCTCGACGCGGAACGTCATCCGCAGGTGCTCGGGCACCTTCTCCAGGTCGAGCTCGTCCCGCGGCACCGGGAACCCCCCGACCCGGGAGAGCTCGCGGGCCACGGCCTCGAGCAGCGGCTCGTGCCGCGGGTGCAGCGACCCGAGCAGCGCCTTGGCGGTGTCCGGCGAGGGCACGAACGAGCGGCGCAACGCCTTGGGCAGGGACCGGATGAGCGCCGTGACGAGCTCGTGCCGCAGCCCCGGGATCTGCCACTCGAAGCCGTCCGGGCTGACCCGGTTGAGCAGCGTGACCGGTACGTGCGCGGTCACACCGTCCGCGGCCGCACCCGGCTCGAACTGGTACGTCAGCCCCAGCGTCAGCTCGCCCTGGCGCCACACGTCCGGGTAGTCGGCCTCGCTCACCTCGTCGGCGTCGTCGCTGACGAGCAGCTCCGGGGTGTACGTCAGCAGGTCGGGGGTCTCCCGCCGGGCCTGCTTCCACCAGGCGTCGAAGTGCCGCCCGGACACGACGTCCGCCGGGATCAGCTGGTCGTAGAACGCGAAGAGCGTCTCGTCGTCGACGAGGATGTCCCGGCGCCGTGCCCGGTTCTCCAGGTCCTCGACGTCGTCGAGCAGGCGGCGGTTCTCGGCGAAGAACGCGTGCCGAGTCTCCCAGTCGCCCTCGACGAGCGCGTGCCGGACGAACAGCTCCCGGGACAGCTCCGGGTCGACCCGCCCGTACTGCACGGTGCGGCCGGCGACGATCGGGACGCCGTAGAGCGTGACCCGCTCGACGGCGACGACGGACGCCCGCTTCTTCTCCCAGTGCGGCTCGCTGTAGGTGCGTTTCACGAGGTGGCCGGCGAGCGGCTCGACCCACTCCGGCTCGATCTTCGCGACCGTGCGGCCCCAGAGCTTCGAGGTCTCGACGAGCTCGGCGGCCATGACCCACGACGGCTGCTTCTTCGCGACGGCCGAGCCCGGGAACACCGAGAACCGGGCCCCGCGGGCGCCCTGGTAGTCGCGGGCCGCGGCGTCCCGCAGCCCGATGTGCGAGAGCAGCCCTGCGAGCAGCGACTGGTGCACCCGCTGCGGGTCCGCGGGCTCGCTGTTGAGCGTGACGTCGAGGCTCTTCGCGAGCTGGCGGAGCTGGGCGTAGAGGTCCTGCCACTCGCGCACGCGCAGGTAGTTGAGGTACTCGCTGCGGCACAGCCGGCGGAAGGCGCTGCTGCTGAGCTTCTTCTGCTGCTCGCGCAGGTACTCCCACAGCCGCAGCAGCGTGACGAAGTCGCTCGTCTCGTCGGCGAACCGGCGGTGCTTCTCGTCGGCCTGCTGCTGCGCGTCGACGGGGCGCTCGCGGACGTCCTGGATCGACAGCGCCGCGGCGATGACCATGACTTCGCGGACGCAGCCGTTCGCGTGCGCCTCGAGGATCATCCGGCCCAGCCGCGGGTCGACGGGCAGCTGGGCCAGCCGGCGCCCGACCGGGGTGAGCCGGTCGGCGGCCGGCTTCGCCGGGTCGAGCGCCCCGAGCTCGACGAGCAGGTCGACGCCGTCCTTGACGCTGCGCCGGTCGGGCGGGTCGACGAACGGGAACTTGTCGACGTCCCCGAGGCCGAGCGCGGTCATCTGGAGGATGACCGACGCGAGGTTGGTCCGCAGGATCTCCGGCTCGGTGAACTCGGGCCGGGCGAGGTACTCCTCCTCGTCGTAGAGCCGGATGCAGATACCGTCGCTCGTGCGGCCGCAGCGGCCCGCACGCTGGTTCGCCGAGGCCTGCGAGACCGGCTCGATGGGCAGCCGCTGCACCTTCAACCGGTTGCTGTAGCGCGAGATCCGCGCCGTCCCCGGGTCGACGACGTACTTGATCCCCGGCACCGTGAGCGAGGTCTCGGCGACGTTCGTCGCGAGGACGACGCGGCGCCCGGTGTGCGAGGTGAAGACCCGGTGCTGCTCGGCGGCCGACAGCCGGGCGTAGAGCGGGAGCACCTCGGTGTGCCGCAGCTGCAGCCGGTCGAGCGCCTCGGCGGCGTCCCGGATCTCGCGCTCGCCGGAGAGGAACACGAGCACGTCGCCCGGCCCCTCGGCGGCGAGCTCGGACACCGCGTCGCAGATGGCCTCGACCTGGTCCCGGACGACGTCGGTCCCGGCCTCGGGCCGGCCGCCCCTGCCCTTGGCCAGCAACGGGTTGCGGCGCCCGTCCGGCCGGTCCAGGTCGTCGAGGTCGTCCTCCTCGTCGAGCACGGCCGGCTGCACGAGCGGCCGGTAGCGCACCTCGACCGGGTACGTCCGCCCGGACACCTCGACGACCGGGGCCCCGCCGAAGTGCGCGGAGAACCGCTGCGGGTCGATCGTCGCCGAGGTGATGACGACCTTGAGGTCGGGCCGCCGCGGCAGGAGCTGCTTGAGGTACCCGAGGATGAAGTCGATGTTCAGCGACCGCTCGTGCGCCTCGTCGATGATGATCGTGTCGTAGCCGGTGAGCATCCGGTCGCCCTGCATCTCGGCGAGCAGGATGCCGTCCGTCATGACCTTGACGAGGGTCGAGTCGCTCGCCCTGTCGGTGAACCGCACCTTGTAGCCGACCGCCTCCCCGAGCGGCACCGCGAGCTCCTCGGCGATCCGCTCGGCGACGCTGCGGGCGGCGATCCGGCGCGGCTGGGTGTGCCCGATCTGCCCCCGGACGCCGCGCCCGAGCTCGAGGCAGATCTTCGGCAGCTGGGTCGTCTTGCCCGACCCGGTCTCGCCGGCGACGACGACGACCTGGTGGTCCCGGATCGCGGCGGCGATGTCGTCCCGGCGGCCGCTGACCGGCAGCTGCTCGGGGTAGGTGATGCGGGGCATCGCAGCCGCCCGGGTCACGAGCCGCTGCTGCGCCGTCGCGACGTCGGCCGCGACCTGGGCGAGCGCCTGCGCCTGCCGGGCCGGGTCCTTGATGCCGCGGACGCCGTCGAGCCGGCGGCCGAGCCGGCGGGCGTCGCGCAGGGTCACCTCGCCGAGCCCTTCGCGCAGCGCGGCGAGGGCCTCACGCGGGGAGGACTGCTGGGTGGACATGCCGGCTCCAGCATAGGCAGCGCGGCCGCGCCGCCCCCAGCGGGTTTCCGGCCGCCCGGGGCCGGTCAGGCGCGCGGTACCGTCCAGCCACCCGAGGGGCGGTCGAACCACAGGTGCACCTGGCCGGTGCCGACGGAGTTCTCGTACTCCCCGTACTGCCGCGACGGCGCCGTCACGGCACCCTCGCCCAGCGCGGCGACCATCATGAGGTAGTGCGCGAACTTGCCCTCGGGCCGGTGCTCGAGGAACTCCGGCATCGTGTCGAGCACCCGGGCGTGGTCACCGTCCGCGAACCACCGCAGCCGCTCCTGGTCGGCCTCGTAGGCCTCCCGGGAGAAGATGTGCGACGGGTCGCTCGCCTCGTGCGCCCGCAGCTCGCGCAGCGGCCAGAACGTGTGCGAGAGCGCACCGCTCGCGACGAGGAGCACCTTGCGGTCGACCTGGGCGATCGCGTCGCCGAGCGCGCGGCCCGCGGCGAGGAAGTCGAGGGTGTCCCCGGTCTGGCAGACGCTCACCGACACCCAGCGCTTGTCGGGCAGGCCCCGGCCGAGGAAGTGCCAGAGGTTGAGCGTCGCGTAGTACATCGGCAGGTACTGGTCGTCGATCGCGGTGACCCAGGTGCCGTGCTTGTCGCCGTGCGCGGCCATCGCGTGCGCGAGCTCCGGGTCGCCCGGCCAGTCGTAAGGGATCCGGCACATCCCGCGCGGCAGCTCCTCGGCCGTGAAGAGCCCGGCGCGGCGGTCCTGCGCGGTGACGACGAACTCGACGGTCGTGAACCAGTGCGAGTCGAGGACGACGACCGTGTCGTAGTCGAGCGTCTCGAAGACGTCCCGCCGCACCTGCTCGATGCCCGGGACGAGGCTGATCTCCTTGCCCTCGTTGAGCGCGAGCCGCTCCTCGTACGGCATCAGCATCGTCGGGACGTGCGCGAGCAGCCCCGCGCCGACGACCTCACCCATCACAGCCTCCTCGGCACCATTCGTTCGGTACCGAATGATTGCCGGACGGCGCCCGGCGGGGCGAGGGACCAACGTCCCCCGCCGCACAGGTCACGCGGCCGTGACGGCGCTCAGACGTGCTGGTCGAGCAGCACCGGGTTACCGTCCGGGTCGACGACGACGATGCTCCCCGGCCCGGTCGTCGACTCGTCGACGACGGCCACCGGCTCGATGCCACGCTCCCGGAGGCGGCGCTGGATCTCCCGCACGTCGGTGAACCTGTCGAGCGGCGAGCAGTCCGCCGCCCAGCCCGGGTTGAACGTCAGCATGTTCCGCTCGAACATCCCCTGGAAGAGCCCGACGACCGTCGTCCCGTTGCGCATCATGAGCATCCGGTGCTCGACGCTGCCGGCGAACACCTCGAAGCCGAGGGCCTCGTAGAAGGCGCGGGATGCCTCGAGGTCCTTGACGGTGAGGCTGATCGAGAAGGTGCCGAGGTCCACGGACGCTACCTTTCGGGGTCGACGGCCCCGTGATCGACGGGGTGTGCCGACGCTAGCCCGGACCGAGGACGGAGCACTTGCCGATTCTTGCGAACCCGCTCTACGCGCGACGGGTCGACGCGGCCGTCGACCACGTCGTCCAGAACCCCGACCTCCCGCTGACCCTGGAGGACGTCGCCGCCGTCGCCGGCTTCTCGCCCTTCCACTTCCACCGGGTGTTCGCGGCGACCACCGGGGAGACCCTCCACGCCTTCGTCACCCGGGTGCGGCTGGAGCGGGCGCTGCACCTCATGGCGCACCGCCGGACGGCGTCCCTCACCGAGGTCGCCCTCGCGTGCGGCTTCTCGTCGAGCTCGCACTTCTCGCGCACCTTCCGCGCGCACTACGGGGTGTCCCCGCGCGGCCTCGACATCGACCGGTTCCGGGCCGAGCGCCGGCTGCACCTGCTCGACACGCTGCCGGCCGGGCAGCGGCAGCGGTTCACCGGCAGCGACGACGAGGACGGCGCCCCCGGGCCCGCGGACGCCGCGGACACCGCGGACGCTGCGGACACCGCGGACGCTGCGGACACCGCGGACGCCGCCCTCGCGTCCGTCCGGCTGCGCCCGCTGGCCGGCCGCCGCGTCGCGTACGCCCGCGTCGTCGCGCCGTACTCGGGCGGGGTCGCCGAGGCCGCGGCGGCCCTCGTCGACTGGGCCCGGGGCCGGGGCCTGGACGGCGGTCAGTGGCTGGGGTACCAGTGGGACGACCCGGAGACCGTTCCGCTGGACCGGTGCCGGTACGACGTCGGGCTCGAGGTGCCGGACGACGTCGGGCCGGCGGCCACGACGGGCCCGGACGACCTCGTCGTCGGGTTCACCGTGTTCCCGCCGACGACGGTCGCGGAGGTCGACGTCAGCGGCACGGCCGCCGACGAGCTCGCGGCGCTCGACCTGCTCTACCGCACCTGGCTGCCCGCGTCCGGCTGGGCCCCTGCGCACCAGCCCTGCTTCGAGGCCTGGCGGGGGCTGCCGTTCGGGGACGGCACCGAGCACTTCGAGCTCACCGTGCAGCTGCCCGTCGTCCCGCTGACCGACGCCGTCCAGCCGCTCGGCTGGGGGCCGGCGGCGCCGGCGGACGCCGGCCCGGGAGGTCCGATCAGCCCAGGAAGTCGACGACGCCCGCGGTGATCGCCGCGGCCGCGACGCCGTCCTGCCACGTCGGGTCGGTGAGCATCGCGGCGTCGCGCGCGCTGCGCATGTTGCCGAGCTCGATCATGACGATCGGCTGGTCGCTCCAGTTCAGCGTGCCGAGGTCGGAGCGGACGTCGTAGCCGTCGTGGCTGCCGATGTACGTCGCGGGTCGCTGACCGGCGTCGACGAGCGCGTCGTGGACGGCGATCGCGAGCCGCTTGGAGGGCTTGGCGATGTCGTCCGTCCAGCCCTTGACCGAGGCCGGCCGGATCACGTGGAAGCCGCGCGCCGTGGCGGGTGCGCCGTCCGCGTGGATCGAGACGACGGCGTCCGCGTCGACCCCGTTGCCGACCCGGCCGCGGGCGTCGATGCAGGGGCCCCACAGCGCGACGTCCTCGCGCGGCCGGGTGAGCACGACCTTGGCGCCCTGCGCCTCGAGCCGCTTCTTCGCCGCGAGCGCGATCCGCATCGCGACCTTCGACTCCGGGTACCCACCGTTCGTCTGCGTGCCCGTCGTGTTGCAGGCCTTCCGGATGCCGTTGCCCGCGTCGACGAGCCGGTTCACCTTCGCGAGGTGCCGGCTGTTGCCGATCTGGTGCCCCGGGTCGAGGACGACGACCATGCCGGCGAGCGCGCGGCCGCGGACGACCGGGAGCGCCTGGAAGGTCGTCGGCTCGTTCCAGCGCGTCGTGCGCCGCGCGGGGGCGGACGTCGTCCGCTTCGGGCTCGCCGACGCCGACGGCGTCCCGGACGGCGCCGGTGCCGCCGGCGCGACGGACGGGGCCGCGGACGGGGTCGCCGTCACCGACGGGCCCGGCGGCGTCGCCGTCGCGGAGGCAGCGGCGGGAGCGGACGACACCGCCCCGGCGGTCACGGTGCCCGCCGACCCGGTCCCGCAGGCCGCCGTCAGGGCGAGCCCGACGACAACGGCCGCGCCCGGCACCGCCCTCCGGACGGACCGCACCGACCGCACCGACCTCGACCGCATCCCCGCACCCACGGCCGACAGTCTGGCATCCGGCGGCGGCCGGGGAGCGCACGATGATCGACGCGCCACCCGCCCGGGCCTGCGGCACCCGGGACGGCGCACAGCCGCAGGAGGCAGACTGTCGCACCTGACGAGGGCGAGGGACGGTCCATGGACGCAGCACGGGGCACGCAGCGTCGGTGCGCTACGCCCTCGCGCCGGGCCGCGCGCACGCTGGCCGGTGCAGCCGCGGTCCTGACCCTCGCGGCGTGCGCCGGCGGTCCGACGACGACCACCGCCGCGCCGTCCGGCGCCGGGTCCGCCCCGGGCACCGTGACGAGCGCAGCGCCGACGCCGGTGCCCACGACGGTGCCCGTCCCGAGCACGACCCCGGCTCCGGCGCCGCCCGCCACGACGCCCGTGACCCCGGCGGCGACGACCCCGGCCCCCGCGGGAGGCGCCACGGCGGCCCCCTCGTGGCTCGGCCGCCGGGTGCTGAAGCTCCGCAAGGACGGCTACGGCGTCATGGGGCCGACACCGCCGGAGCTCGACCCGCGGAACATCGCCACCGTCGACACCCTGCCCCCGCCGGCGGGCGGCACCTTCCGCTCGACGGTGACGGCCGTGCCGGCGTCGGTCGTCGCCCGCTCGACCTGGGGTCCGGACTGCCCGGTGACGCTCGAGGACCTGCGGTACGTCACGGTCTCGTTCGTCGGCTTCGACGGCCGCCCCCACACCGGCGAGCTGCTCGTCAACAAGGCCGCCGCCCCGGCGATGGTCCGCGTGTTCAGGAAGCTCTACGCGGCCCGGTTCCCCATCGAGCGGATGGTCGTCACCACGACCGAGGAGCGCGACGCGCCGCCGACCGGTGACGGCAACACGACCGGGTCGTTCAACTGCCGTTCCGCGGCCGGGACGGCGCACTGGTCGCAGCACGCGTACGGGCTCGCGGTCGACGTCAACCCCTTCATGAACCCGTACGTGAAAGGCGGCATCACGCTGCCCGAGCTCGCCGGCACCTACCGGGACCGCGCCGACGTCCGACCCGGGATGATCACCCGAGGCAGCCCGGCCGCGCGGGCGTTCGCCGCGGAGGGCTGGGTCTGGGGCGGGAACTGGAAGTCCCTCAAGGACTACATGCACTTCTCGCGCAACGGCACCTGACGGGCCGGAGGACGAGGGCGGGCCTGCAGCCCGGACGACGAAAAGGGCCCGCGTGGGCGGGCCCTGCTCTCGTGCTGGCTACCGGTGGACACGGTCGGCGGCGAACGTCGGGGGCCGTCGCCGCCGACCGTGGTCTATTGGGCGGGTCACCCGGGGTCGCTGCGCTCGACCCCGGGTGACCTCGCCTTCCCTACCCCACCCGGTAAACGTTCTGTGAGTGGAAGATTACTGACGGCGACCCTTTCTGCCAAGCGGATCGCCGAACTTTTTTCACTCGGCGTGTCGCTACGAACACGAAGCGTGTGCAACTGTGCTCAGAACGGGCATCGGGGACCGCTCGCGGACGTCCACAGTTCCCCCACGACTCCGGGAGGTACGTCCCGCCGGAACGGACGTACAGTCGAGAGGTGAGGCTCTCCCGCTGGCTCGTCCCCGCCACCGTCACCGCCGTCGTCGCCGGCGGGGTCGTCGTCTCGTCCGCCGCCGCCGGCGGCGCACCCGACGTCCCGGCCCGGACGGCCGCCCAGGTGCTCGCGCTCGCCGCGACGTCCGACGTCCAGGCCCTGTCCGGGACCGTCCGCACGCGCGCCGACCTCGGGCTGCCGGCCCTGCCCTCCCTCGGGGGCGCGGGCGGCGGTGCAGCAGGAGCGGACGGCGGGGACCCCGCGAGCGGGTCGGCCGCGGACCCGCAGGCCGTCCTCACCCGGCTGCTCACCGGGCGGACGACGCTGCGCGTATGGCTCGACGGCCCGCAGCGCCAGCGCGTCCAGCTCCTCGACACCTTCGCCGAGGTCGCGTTCGTCCACGACGGCCGCGACGTGTGGACCTTCGACACCGGTGCCGCCCGCGGCACCCACTACGTGCTGCCCGACGAGGCCGCCGCCCGCGCGCTCGCCGAGCAGCGCAAGGCCGGTGCCGGCGACGCCGGGCGCCCGCCCGCCACCGGCACCCCCGGGGACGCCCTCGCGTCGATGACCCCGCAGGCGCTCGCCGACCTCGTCGTCTCCCGGCTCGACCCGACGACCGCCGTCACCCTCGACCCGCCGCAGACGGTCGCCGGCCGCGCCGCGTACACGCTCGTCGTCGCGCCGAGGACGGACGCGACGCTCGTCGACCGGGTCGTCCTCGCCGTGGACGCCGCGACCGGCCTCCCGCTCCGGGTGCAGGTCTACGCCCGCGGGCAGTCCGAGGCCGTCCTCGAGAGCGGTTTCGCCGACATCGACTACGCCCGCCCCGCCGCGAGCCGTTTCGCGTTCACCCCGCCGAAGGGCGCCGAGGTGACGACGAAGAACGTGCCGCTGCCGAGCGCCGCGGACCTGTCGGCCAAGGGCCCGGCCACCCGACCGGACGGGTCGTCGAACGGCATGTCGAAGGGCACGGACGACGCGCAGCGACCCGACGTCCGCGTCGTCGGCTCGGGCTGGGCCGCCGTGCTCGTCGCGAAGCCGTCCGCCGCGGCGGGCGCACCGGACGTCACCGCGCTCCTCGCGAACCCGCTCGTCACCCAGCTCACGACCCCGGTGGACGGCGGCCGCGCCCTGCGCACGGCGCTGTTCAGCGTGCTCGTCACGGACGACGGCCGAGTGCTCACCGGTGCGGTGCCGGTCGAGACCCTCGTCGCCGCGGCCCGCTGACCGCCGGCAGGCCTGCCGGCGTGAGTAGACGCCCCGGGTGAGGTCCGGGTCGAACCGCGGGTAGAAGACGACGATCGTCTTGCCGCCCGAACTGCCTGCGCCGAGCAGCAGGTTCCCGTACGACGAGGTGCTCAGCGCGGTCGTCGACCATGTCGCCCCCGAGCGCTGGCTGACGACGACCTGTCCCTCGGTCGTGCGCGTGCCCACCGGGTGGCCGCTGTAGACGAGGGTCAGCTTCCCGCCGCTGGTGAACATCCGCAGGCGCGGCCAGCCGTTCCCGGGAAGTCCGGGCACCGTCGTCCGGACCCACGAGCCCGTCGCGTTGTCCTGGTAGACGGCCTTGTAGTCACCGGTCGCCGTCCGCTCGAGCCAGGAGATCCGGGTGACCCCACCGGACCAGCTGATCTGCGGGGCGACCCCGCCGCCGCCGGAGCGCACCACGTATCGGATCCACGTGCCGTCGGCCTTCGTGCGGTACCGGACGATGATGCCCGCCTCGAACGGCGGCGGCTCGGCGATGACCATGGCCACCGAACCCGTGCCGGTCCGGGCCAGCGACGGCTGCCAGCCGAAGACGGCGGGCATCGTCGCCGGCAGCGACGGGATGAGGTTCTGCTTGGTGAAGGTCTTCCCCCAGAGGATCGCGCCGTTGTTGATGGTGTAGGCAACCCAGTACTTGCCGCCCGACACGAGAAGCGCCCCGCTGTGGAGGCCGTCGTCGGCCGTCGCCGCCGTCGCCGCACGGATCGTGATCTTGGTCTGGGTGCCGGTGGTGTGGTTGCGCTTCAGCAGCATGACTGCGCCGCGCCCGTTCTCCGGCGCATACAGCGCGAAGTAGGACGTCCCGTCGTCGGCGAAGGCGACGGGGATCCCCTTCACCCCGGTGCGGATCTTCGTGTAGGTGGTGCCGTTCCCCGTGAAGAGGACCAGCTCGGTGCCGGTCGCCGTCGTCTCGCACCGCATGACGCCGCGCGTCACGCCGGTGGACGACGTCTGGGTCCAGCCGTCCAGGCACTTGGCGCCGATGAGCACCCGCGCCTTGAACGCGCCCACGGCGGCCGACGCCGACGTCGCACTCACCGCGATCGCGACGGACGAGACCGCCGCCACCAGTCCTACGACGACACCGCTGCGCCTGAGCCTCATCCGACGTCCCTGTCCCGCGCGACCGGGCCCGTCGCCCATGATCGAGTGCGCCGAGTATGGAGGTTCGGTGCGGGCCCGCGCGCGGGAATCCCGAGGTCGCCCTCCCCCGACGTAGCCTGACCGGGTGACCGACCTCGCGATCCGTACCCGTGCGCTGACCAAGCGCTTCCGACGGCACGCGGCGGTCGACGGGATCGACCTCGTCGTCCCGCGCGGCAGCGTCTACGGCTTCCTCGGGCCGAACGGCTCGGGCAAGACGACGACGATCCGGGTGCTGCTGGGTCTCGCGGCCGCGACCGACGGCGAGGTCGAGGTGCTCGGCCGGCCGATGCCGACCGACCTGCGCGCGGTGCTGCCCCGGGTCGGGGCGCTCGTCGAGGGCCCGGCGTTCTACCCGTTCCTGTCCGGTGCGTCGAACCTGCGCCGGTTCGACGCGGCCGACGCCGGTGCCTCGCGCCGCACCCGGGACGCCCGGGTGGCGCAGGCGCTCGACCGGGTCGGGCTGTCGAACGCCGCGGGCAAGAAGGTGCGTGCCTACTCGCTCGGGATGAAGCAGCGGCTCGGCATCGCGGCGTCCCTGCTGCGGCCCCGGGACCTGCTCGTCCTCGACGAACCGACGAACGGGCTCGACCCGCAGGGCACCCGCGAGGTCCGCTCGCTCGTGCGGTCGCTCGCCGCCGACGGCACGACGGTGTTCGTGTCGTCGCACCTGCTCGCCGAGGTCGAGCAGATCTGCTCGCACATCGGGGTCATGAGCGCCGGCCGGCTCGTCGCGCAGGGCACGCTCGACGAGCTCGGCGGGGCGGGCGGCTCCCGGGTCCGGGTCACCACACCGGACGGCGCCGACGCCGCGCGGGTGCTGACCGGCCTCGGGCTCGGCGCACCGGACGTCACCGCGGACGCCGTCGTCGCGGCGGTCCCGGTGCAGCTCAACGGGTCCGCACCCGCCCCCGAGGACGTCGTCGCCGCGCTCGTCGCGGACGGCGTCCGGGTGCGCGGGTTCACCGTCGAGCACGACAGCCTCGAGGACCGCTTCGTGGCGCTGACCGGGGAGGGCTTCGACGTTGTCCGCTGACACGGGACCGACGACCACGCAGGACCGGCCCGGCTCCGTGGGCGCCGACGCCCCAACCCGCGGCCGCACCGGCGGACTCTTCGCCTCCGAGGTGCTCACGCTCTTCCGCCGCCGCCGCACCCAGGCCATCCTCGGCGTCCTCGCCGGCGTGCCGATCCTCATCGCCGTCGCGGTGAAGCTCTCCTCGGCGCCGCGGCCGGGCGAGGGTCCGCCGCTGCTCGACCGGGTGACGCAGAACGGCCTCTTCGTCGGCGTCACCGCGCTCGTCGTCTCGGTGCCCCTGTTCGTGCCGCTCGCGATCGGCGTCGTGGCCGGCGACACGATCGCCGGTGAGGCGAACCTCGGCACCCTGCGCTACCTGCTCCTCGCCCCGGCCGGGCGCACGCGGCTGCTCGCCGTGAAGTACGCGTGCACGGCGGTGTTCTGCTTCGCCGCGACGCTCACCGTCGTCCTCACCGGGGCCGTCGTCGGCGGTGCGCTCTTCGGGCTGCGGCCGGTGACGCTGCTCTCCGGCGACGCCGTCTCGGTGCCCGAGTCGTTCGTGCGGGCATTGCTCGTCGCCGCCTACGTGAGCGTCTCGATGCTCGGGATGTCGGCGATCGGGCTGTTCGTCTCGACCCTCACCGAGATCCCGGTCGGGGCGATGGCGGCGACCGTCACGCTCGCGGTGACGTCCCAGATCCTCGGCGGCATCCCCCAGGTCGACTGGCTGCACCCGTACCTCTTCAGCCACCACTGGCTCGACCTCGGCGACCTGCTGCGGACGCCGGTCGTCTGGGACTCCTTCGTCGCCAACGGCCGGCTCCAGCTCGCGTATGTCGCTGTCTTCACCGCTCTCGCATGGGCCAGACTGACGACGAAGGACGTCCTGTCGTAGGCAGACCAGTCCAGCGCGTCGTCGTGGGGGGGAACCGTGGACGAGCAGACCGAGCGCGTCGCCGCCGGGGTGGCGGACTACCTGGAGCACGTCGTCGACGCGGTACGGGCCGGCCGCCGGGCGGGGACCCCGCTCGCGCGTGCCGTCGGCGACCACCTCGGCACGGACGCCGGCCAGGTCCCGGTCGTCACCCACCGCGTCGACCGACACCAGCACGTCAACCTCGACGTCGCGCTCGAGGCGCTCGTCGACGAGCACGGCGGCGGCACGGTCATCGGGGTCGGCGGCGGCGACCAGCGGCACCACTCCTCGTTCAGCGGCATGCTCCAGGAGTCGGGCATGTGGGGCACGTTCACCGTGGGCGCGGTCGAGCGGGTCAGCCTGCCGACCGGGCCGCACAGCCAGCGCCAGGCGGTGTCGTTCGGCGTCCACCTCTTCCGCTACCGCGGCACCCCCGTCGCCGTCCTCGAGTCGGTCGGCGAGGAGCGGTTCGGCAACGTCGGGGCCACGATCCAGGTCGCCGCCGCCGAGGGCGTCGCGCAGGACATCGTGGCCGACGTCCGGCGGCTCGTCGTCGAGCGCAGCGTCTTCCGCGGCCAGATCCTCACCCTCGGCAGCGGCGACGACGCGTACACGCCGAGCGTCGGCGGGATCGGCTTCCACCCGCGCCCCGCGCTGACCCGGCAGGACGTCGTCCTGCCGGCCGGCTCGCTGGAGCGGGTCGAGCGGCACGTCGTCGGGACGGCCCAGCACCGCGACGTCCTGCGCGCCGCCGGGCAGCACCTCAAGCGAGGCCTGCTCCTCTACGGCCCGCCCGGCACCGGCAAGACCCACACGGTGCGCTACCTGCTCGGCCGTCTCGCCGGGGTGACGGCGGTGCTGCTGTCCGGGACGTCCCTGCGGTTCGTCGGGGAG
This sequence comes from Actinomycetota bacterium, assembly GCA_016213575.1. Taxonomy (GTDB): domain Bacteria; phylum Actinomycetota; class Actinomycetes; order Actinomycetales; family Kineosporiaceae; genus R-H-3. The sequence goes on along the minus strand of JACRAB010000345.1, from coordinate 9,215 downwards.
GCGGTCGAGCTGGCGAGGGCGCTCGAGCCGGCCGTCGTCGTGCTCGAGGACGTCGACCTCGTCGCCGAGAGCCGGGACCTGTCGCCCGACGCGCAGCCGCTGCTGTTCGCCGTCCTCGAGGCGATGGACGGGCTCGGCGGGGACGCGGACGTCGCCTTCGTCCTCACGACGAACCGGGCCGACCTGCTCGAACCCGCTCTCGCGCAACGCCCCGGCCGGGTCGACCTCGCCGTCGAGGTGCCGCTGCCGGACGACGCGGGCCGCCGTGCGCTCGCCGGGCTCTACGGGCGCGATCTGCCGTTCGGCGCTGAGGTCCTCGAGGTCGTCGCCGCGCGGACAGCGGGGATGACGGCCTCCTTCTTCAAGGAGCTCGTGCGCCGTGCGGTACTCGTCGCCGCCGAGGCCGGTCACCCGGTGACGGACGACGACCTGCGCACCGCGCTCGACGAGCTGCTAGACGAGCGGGAGTCGCTGACCCGCTCGCTGTTGGGGGGCGTCGGCGGACCGGCCGCGCCGCCGGAGCCCGGGGCCGGCCCGTACGCCCGGCCGTTCGGGGTGCCGACGGAGCCCGACGGCGGTCTCTACCTGTAGCCGGCTGCCCGCAGCGGCCCCGCTCAGCTCGTCGGCGTCGCCGTCGGCCGGCCCGTCGGCAACGTGATCCCGCAGGCCTCGAGCGCCGCCTTCGTCGCCGGGTCGTCGAACAGCTGCCCCATGCCCGGACCGCCGTCACCGCCGGCGGGGCCGCCGTCCGCGCCCGGCGTCGGCATGGCGGTGTAGACGTCACCGTCGGGCGCGGTGAACCTCCCGTCCGCGCCCTGCGTCACGCCGCCGCCGGGGCCGCCCGCGGGCGGCGTGCCGTCACCTGCGGGCGCGCCGGACGGCCTGCCGGACGGAGTCGGGAGCGAGATGCCGGCGGCGCTGAGGCACTGCTGGATCTTCTGGAAGTCCGCGCCACGGTCACCGTCGCCGCCCTGGCCGGGGGCCGCCGCCGCGTCGGTCGCGGTCACGGTCCTCGGGCCGCTCGCCGTCGTCGACCCGGCCGCTGCCGTCGTCGCGGTCGAGCCGCCGCCGCACGCAGCGAGGAGGGCGACCGCGGCGACCCCGCTCACGGCTGCGGCGAGCAGGGAGGGGACGCGAAGCGTCCGGGTCGTGGTGCGGGTGGGTGCGTTGCTCACGAGAGCTCTCCTGCTGAGTGTCGGTAGGGATCGGTCGTCGGGAGTCGTTGCTGCGTCACGGTTCACGAGGCCCTCCGGGCGGTCACCGCGGTCGCCGTGACCGCTGTGGAGGACTTCTTCGTCCCGACGACGGAGACCGTCATTCCGGTCGTCACGCCGCCGAGCCCTGGTGCGGTCACGGTGGCGGTCGCCGGGACGGTCACGGTCACGCGCGTGCCGGCGAAGTTCTCGACGAGGAGCGTCGTGCCCTCGACGGACGTCACGGTGCCGACGACGACCGGTGCCGCCGCGGCCGCCGCCGTGCCCGCCGCGGTCCCGCCGGCCCCGGCCGTGGTCTGCCCCGTCCCTGCGCCTCGACCCGCCTGGTCCGTTCCCCCGGCGACCGCGCCCCCGGGGAAGCCCGCGCCACCGGGAAAGCCCTCGCCACCGCCCGGGAACCCCGACGCGCCCGGGAACCCCGACGGCAACCCGCCGGCCGCGGCCGCGCTGCCGGTGGACCCGCCGAACTCACGCTGGACGAGCGCCCCGGCGGTGAACGTGCACGCCGCGACGACCGCGACGGCGAGGACGACGGTGAGCCGGTTCGTGCGCCGTCGGGGCGCCCAGTCGGCGTCGAGGAGACCGTCGTCGTCCCACTCGGGTGCGGCGGCCGCGCCGTCCGCCTCGCCGCTCTCGCCGTCGGCGTCACCGTCGCCCACGGTCTGCGCCGTCGCGTCGTCGGGCGCCGTGGCGTGGAACCAGTCGGGCCCGTCGGTCCGTGTCGTCATCGCTCGTCCGATCACTCGTAGCGGAGGGCTTCGATGGGCCGCAGCGAGGCGGCCCGGTTGGCGGGGTACAGCCCGAAGAACAGGCCGGTGCCGACGGCGACGCCGAAGGCGAGCGCGACGGAGGACGCCGACACGACCGGCTGGACGCCGACGATCTCGAAGCGGCTGCCGACGAGCCCGACGAGCACGCCCATGAGGCCGCCGAAGAGGCTGAGCAGCACCGCCTCGAGGAGGAACTGGCCGACGATGTCACCGCGCCGGGCACCGATCGCCTTGCGGATGCCGATCTCCCGGGTCCGCTCCGTGACGGTGACGAGCATGATGTTCATGACGCCGATCCCCCCGACGAGCAACGAGATCGCGGCCACCGAGGCGAGCAGCACGGTGAACGTCTGCGAGGTCGACGTCACCGCGGTGAGCAGCGAGGTCGGGTTCTGGATCGAGTAGTCGGCATCCTGGCTCGTCACGTGGTGCCGGCTGTTGAGGACGTCCTCGATCTCGGCCTGCGCGGTCTCCACCGAGTCGGCGTCCTTCGCCTGCACCGAGATCGCCGAGAGCGAGCCGTAGCCGGTGAGGGTGTCCTGCACCGCGGTGAGCGGTGCGAGCACCCGGTCGTCCTCGTCCTGCGGGCCGGTGCTGCCCTTGTCGGTGAGGACGCCGACGACGGTGAACGCGATCCCGTTGAACTGCACGGTCTTCCCGACGACGTCGAGCCCGTCGCCGCCGACGAGGTCCTCGGCGACCGTCGAGCCGACGAGCGCGACCCGGCGGCGTCCGGTCCAGTCCTCGGCGGTGAGCGCCTCACCCTTCTGCACGCTGTCGTCGTTGATCGCCAGGTAGCTCGGGCTCGTCCCGAGGAAGGTGCTCACGGTGTGGGTCGCGCCGTCGTACGTCGCGGTGACCGAGGACGCCGAGACCCGCGGCGCCACCCGCAGCACGTGCGGCGCCAGGGTCGCGTCGGTGAGCGCCTCGGCGTCGTCGAGGGTGAGCTCGGCGGTGCGGGTCTGGGTGCCGCTGCTCACCCCGCCCGGCCCGCCGCCGAACCCGCCGAACCCGCCGAAGCCACCGGCCCGGCCGCCGGTGCCGCCCTGGGACGCCTGCACCGTCAACGTGTTGCTGCCGAGCCGGCTCAGCGACTCCCTGACCGCAGCGCTGGACCCGTTGCCGACCGCCACGAGGACGATGACGGCCGCGACCCCGATGAGGATGCCCAGCGTCGTGAGCGCCGTCCGCAGCGGGTTCGCGGTGACGCCGCGCACGGCGAACCGTGCGCTCTCGCGGACGTTCACGCCGCCCCCTCCGTGACGACCGCGTGGGCCCCGCGCGGCGCCCGCCGCTCGTCGCTGACGATGTGGCCGTCCCGGAACCGGATGACCCGGTGCGCCCGCTCGGCGACCTCCTCCTCGTGGGTGATGACGAGGATCGTCCGGCCACCGGCGCTGACGTCGTCGAACAGGTCGAGGACCTCGCTCGTGCTCCGGCTGTCGAGCGCGCCGGTCGGCTCGTCGGCGAGCAGCAGCACCGGCTCGGTGACGATGGCGCGGGCGATCGCGACGCGCTGCTGCTGGCCGCCGGACAGCTCCGACGGCAGGTGGTGCCCGCGGTCGGCGAGGCCGACCCGGGCCAGGGCGGCGGCGGCCCGCTCCCGCCGCTGCGCGAGCTTGACGCCGGCGTAGGCCAGCGGCAGCTCGACGTTGCTCTGCGCGCTGGTCCGCGGGATGAGGTTGAACGACTGGAAGACGAAGCCGATCTTCCGGTTGCGCACCAGGGCCTGCCGGCCTTCGTCGAGGCGGCGGGTGTCGACCCCGTCGAGCAGGTAGCGGCCGCGGGTCGGCACGTCGAGGCAGCCGACGATGTTCATGAGCGTCGACTTCCCCGAGCCGGACGCGCCCATGACAGCCACGTAGTCGCCGCGGTCGACGACGAGGTCGACGCCACCGAGGGCGTGCACCGCGGTGTCGCCGGCGCCGAAGACCTTCGTCACGCCGCGCAGGTCGAGGACCGGCCGCGGCACCCGGACGCCGGTCACGGCTGGCCGCCCGGTCCGCCGCCGACGCCGCCGAGCCCGGGGCCGCCCGCCCCCGGGAACCCGTTGCTGCTGCCGGCGGAGCCCGAGCTCGACGTGAGGACGACGGTCTGGCCCGCGGTGAGCCCGCTCGTGATCTGGACACCGCTGTCACCCTCGATGCCGACCTCGACGGCGACGGTCTTCTCGACGCCGTCGGTGACGACGGTGACGGTGCTGCGGTTGCCCGTCGTGGTCACCGCGCTCGTCGGCACGATGAGAGCGTCCTCGGCGCTGCCGGTCGTGATGCTGACGCTGACGCTCGCGCCGAGCCTGACGCCGTCCGGCACCTCGTCGAGGGTCACGGTCACCGGGTAGGTGACGACGTTGCTGCTCGTCGTCCCGCTCACGGAGACGTCGGTGACGGTGGCGGCGACCTCGGTGTCGGTGGCCGACAGCGTGACGGTCGCCGACTGGCCCTTCTCGACGTCTGCGGCGTCGGCCTCGGCGACGCTCGCGGTCACCTCGAGTTTCGTCAGGTCGGCGAGCTCGACGAAGCCCGACGACCCGGTCGACGTCGTCGTGCCGGTCGAGCTCGCACCGGCCGTCGACGAGCTGCCCGCCGCGCTGCCCGACCCACTGCCCGACGAGCTGCTGCCCGAGCCCACGGTGTCCCCGACGTCCGAGGAGATCGAGAGCACCGTCCCCGCGTGCGGCGCGACGAGCGTCGTGTCGTCGAGCGTCTCCTGCGCCTCGTCGACGGCGGCCTGCGCGTCCGCGACGGTGCTGCGCGCCTTGGCGAGGTCCGCGGCCGTCGGGGAGTCGGCGTTCTCGGCGGCGCTCAGCTTCTGCAGCTCGTAGTTGTCCTGCGCGCTCGCGAGCGCCGTCCTCGCCGAGGCGATCGCGTCGTCGTCCTTCGCGAGAACGCTTGCCCGGGTGGCCTTCGCGGCAGTCAGCGCCACGGCGGTGCCGGTGCCTGCGGCCAGCGCGGCCTGCGCGGCGGCGACGAGGGCGTTCTGCTTCACCAGGTCCGAGGCCCGGGTCGAGCGGGCGGTGGCGAGCGCGCTCGTCGCCTTCGTCACCGCGGACCGGGCGTCCGACACCGAGATCTCGTCACGCTTGCGCTGGCTCGCGCTCTGGCCGTCCGCGGTGTCCGCGTAGGCGGCCTGCGCGGAGAGCAGCGACGCCTTCGCGCTCGCGAGGCTGCGCTCCGCGGCCGCGGCATCGATCCGCGCGAGCTTCTGCCCCTTCTTCACCGTCTGGCCGGTCGTGACGTAGACGTCGGTGATCACCCCGGACGACGTGAAGTCCACCGTCGACGAGGCGGCGCTCTCGAGGTTGCCGCTGCCGGTCACGGTCGCGCTGAGGGTCCCGGTGCGGACGGTGGACGTGCGGCTCGTCGTCGCGGTCTGCGCGACCGAGGAGCCCTGCACCGTGTACCAGGCTCCGCCGCCGGCGGCGAGGAGGGCGACCGCCAGCCCCGTGTTCAACCAGAAAGTCGGCGGACGCTTCACCGCAGGACACTCCTCTCGCCACCGCTGCCACCGCGGGCCCGGCCCGGTCGGTGGAGCGCGTCGCGGCACCGTGCGTGCCCCGACGCCGAGGAACGTCCCAACGCGTTCTGGGAGAACCCTGGGAGCCGGCGCGCGGAAACCTGCAAGCCTGTCCGGGGCGGCCCGCAGGCCACCCGGACGGCGCAGCGTGCGATCGGGTGTCAGACCTGCTCGGACTGCCGGTGGAACTCCAGGCGGTACCGCCGGACGGCGCCCGTGCGGGCGATCTCGGCGGCGGCCCGACGGGCGAGCACGAGCGAGAGCGCCGCGAGCGGCAGCTCGACGAGCAGCGCGGCGGCGACCGCCTCGGCGAGCGGCGGGCCGCCCGGCGACGTCGTGACGTCGAACCAGGCGTCGACGACGAGGAGCGCCGCCGTCGCGCTCGCGATGTTGCCGAGGAACGGCGAGCGCCGGTAGGCCAGCCACGCCGTCCGGCCGAGTGCCGCCGCGAGCAGCACGTCGAACCCGACCCAGGCGATGCGGTAGTTCGCGCTGACCATCCGGTCGGGCAGGGTCTGGGCGAGCAGGACGATCCACGGCACCATGAGCGCCGCCATGCCGAGGTAGACCGGGGCGATCCACCAGCCGGGGCGTCGACCTGCGAGGGCGTCCATCACGTCAATATCGCGCACGCCCCGGCGGTCCGCACGGGCGGCGCCGTCCGTCGTCCGGCGTCGTCCGGCGTCGTCCGGCTGCCGAGCGGCCGGCTCCGCGGCGGTGAGGGGACGGCGAGCACGAGCAGCGCGACGTCGTCCCGGTCGCTCGCGAACTCGACGACCTCCTTGACGACCCGGTCGGCGACCGCGTCGGCGACGAGGGACGCCGCGGCCGCACCGGTGCGGCCGCGCAGCCCGGCGGCCGTGCCGCCGAGCACCTCGGCGAGCCGGACGTCGCCGAACTCCTCGCCGTCCCGGCGCGCCTCGGTGACCCCGTCGGTGTAGGCGAGGAGGACGTCACCGGGGGCGAGGTCGACGACGACCTCGTGGATGCTCACCTCGGGGAGCAGCCCGAGCACGGTCCCCGGCTCGCCGACCGCGAAGACCGACCCGTCGGCCCGCCGCACGAACGGCGCCGGGTGCCCGCCGAGCGAGATCGTGAGCCGGACGCCGGTCACCTCCCCCGGCGCGGGGGCCGCCGTGATCCGGCCGTAGACGACGGTGCAGAACCGCTCGAGGTCCTCGCCCGGCTCGAGCGCGAGGTTCAGCTGCTCGAGCACCTGGCGCGGCGACCAGCCCTGCGCGCTCAGCGCCCGCACCGTGTACCGGGCCGTCGAGGTGACGATCGCCGCCTCGACCCCCTTGCCCGACACGTCGCCGAGGACGAACGCCCACTCGCCGCCCGTCGCCGGGTGGACGTCGTAGAAGTCGCCGCTGACCTGGCTGCCGACCCCGGACGGCAGCGACCGGGCGGCGAGCCGAAGCCCCGGGACGTCCGGCAGCCGGGACGGGCGCAGGCTCGCCTCGAGCGTCTCGGCGAGCCGGGTCTGCTGGTCGAGGAGCTCGCGCAGGTGCCGTTCGGTGCGCACCCGCGCCGAGACGTCCCGCAGGACGGCGAGCCGTCCGGTCTCGGCGCCGTTGCGGTCCAGCAGAGAGGTGAGCACGAGCGAGACGTCGGTCCGCCGGCCCCCGAGGTCCTTGAGGACGACCTCGTCGCGGGTCGTCGTCCCGGGGATGTGCGCGTCGAGCGCGGGCGCGAGCGCCGGGACGAGCTCGTCGAGGCGGCGGCCGACGACGCGCGAGCGCCGGTCGCCGACGAGGACCGCCGTCGCGGGGTTGGTGTCGACGACCCGGCCGTACGCGTCGAGGACGACGACGCCGTCGGTCATCTGCTCGACGACGACGCCGCGGGCGACCGGCACGAGGTCGAGCAGCCGCAACCGGAAGAAGCCCCAGAAGAGGACGACGGCGGTGAGGACGAAGGCGAACGGGGTCGGGTCGACGTCCCCGACGATGACCCCGGCGTTGAACAGGACGTTGACGAGCATGGGCAGCGCGGTCGCCACGGCGATGGCGTACGCCTGGCGGCGGTACGGCTGCGCGATCCGGACGAGCCGGGTCGAGAGCACGACGACGCAGATCGCGACGCCGACCCAGGTGTAGAGCGCGTGCGGCCAGAAGAAGTCCCCGGCCAGGGGGATCGGCCGCTCACCGCGCAGGCTCGCCGCCACGGCGCTGTCCGGGTAGAAGTGGAACGAGTCGTGCCAGGCGGGCACCGCGAGCAGGGTGAGGACGGCGGCCGGCTCGATGCAGAGCAGCGCCAGCCGGCCCCGGGTCAGCCGCCGGGCGCCGGTGTACTCGTCGACGAACCAGGCGAGCCCGGGCAGCACCGCGACGATGCCGACGAACTTCAGCCCGGACCAGACCTTGTTGATCTCCAGGGTGTCGGTGACGAGCTCCATCGCGTAGCACGTCGTCCAGACGAAGACCGCGAGCGAGAGTGCGACGAGGCCGTGGCCGCCCGCCGCCCGGCGGTAGCGCCACACGTACCAGGCGAGCGCCAGGTAGCCGGCGGCGCCGACCCCGAACACCACACCCAGGACGATGGAGAAGGACACTCTGGCGGAAACCCCCCGGGTACACCCGCGTGCGGCGGGATCGCGTGGGACACGACGCTACGCCAGGCACGGACGGCAGGACAGGCCCGAACGTCCATTCCTGTGATTGAACCATGACAGATCGTGCTCGCCCGGGACAGGGCTTCGGGATGACGATCTCTCTCTGTGGCTCTCCTCGCGGCCGTCCCCGCGGCGCTCCCGGCGGCCGGCCCGACCGGCGCCGGCCGCGTCAGCCCGCGATGATCCGCGCGGCGTCCGCCGGGCGGCCGAAGTGGTAGCCCTGGGCCTGGTCGCAGCCGATCTCCCGGAGCCGGCGCGCCTGCCGCGGCGTCTCGACCCCCTCGGCCGTGACGAGCATCCCGTGCGCGTGCGCGAGGTCGACGATCGCGGTGACGACCGCGTCGGCGCGCTGCTCCTCGCCGACCGACTGCACGAACGACCGGTCGATCTTCATGAAGTCGAGCTCGAACCGCTGCAGGTACCCCAGGGCCGAGTAGCCGGTGCCGAAGTCGTCGATCCCGACCGGGATGCCCGAGCCGAGCAGCTGGCGCAGCGCCCCCTCGCCCCCCGGCAGCGCCGCGAGGAAGCTGCGCTCGGTGAGCTCGACCTTGATGTCGGTCGCGGAGATCCGGCGCTGCCGGACGGCGTCGAGCAGCCCGCGGATCGCCCCCGGGTGCTCCATCGACCGGGCCGACACGTTGACCGACAGCCAGGGAGCCTCCTGGCCGGCCGGCACCTGGGACGCCCAGCGCTCGACCTGCTCGATCGCGGTGTCGATGACCCAGCGGTCGAGGTCGACGACGAGCCCGGTCTCCTCCGCGACGTCGATGAAGACGTCGGGCATGAGCAGGCCGTCGCCGCTCTCGTCGCGGATCCGCACGAGCGCCTCGGCGCCGACGACCCGGCCGTTCGCGAAGTCGATGATCGGCTGGTACTGCAGCGTGAGGCGGCCGTGCTCGAGGGCACCGCGGAGCAGCCGCTCGGCCCGCAGCCGGGACTGCGACCGTGCCCGGAGCGCCTCGTCGTAGACGACGAACCGGTCGCGGCCGGAGTCCTTGGCGCGGTAGAGGGCGAGCTCGGCCTCGGCGAGGAGGTCCTGCGGGGAGACCGCCCGGCCGGACGTCGAGGTGATGCCGAGGCTCACCGGGCAGACGAGCAGCT
>JACRAB010000350.1 GCA_016213575.1 Actinomycetota bacterium | reverse complement strand
GGTCGGCGATCGCGCGCGCCGCGGCCGACGCCACGACGGCATCCGTCGTGGCCACGAGGTCGAGCAGGGTGCCGGCCGGGACGGCCACGGCCGGCCCGGTGACCCGGACCGCGCCGGCGCCGACGGCCGGCCGGGGGCGGGCAGGGGCGAGCGACGAGCAGACCGGGAGCGGCCCGAGGCGGGCCGCGAGGTCCGCGCCGCGCAGCCGGGCCAGGTGCGCGTGGACCGCGTTGCCGACGGTCGGGTCGGCGAGGCCGCCGGTCGCCCGGGACGCCGTGAGCGCCGCCTCGACGAGCCGGGCGTAGGTCGGGCCGACGACGACGGGCGCGCCGCCGGCCCGCAGCAGCCGCCAGGCCGTGGCGCGGGGGCGGTCGAGGTCGACCCGCCGGGAGGCCTCGTGCTGCACGGACTCCGCGATCCGGCGGGCTGCCGGCAGCAGCGCCGGGTCGGTGACGGCGACGTGCAGGCGGGCAGTGGTCCGGCGCGGACCGGGCAGCGACAGTGCGACGTTCACGAGAACCTCCGGCGGGCTTCGGTGAGGGCGATGCGCAGGACGGGCATGACCACACCGTGACCGCCGCAACTGGACGGAACGCCTGACCCACCTGTGCGTCCGCCAGGAAGCACCTCCAGGTCACCTGCAGGAGCGGACCGGTTGTGCCACAAGGCGTCGAAGGCTCACAGCGGGCACCCAGGCGGCGCCCACGGTGCGGGCAGCCGGGACCTCGACGGTGGACCCATGACCCTCACCGCCGACCGCGCCGCGACGCCCGGGCCCACCGGCCCCGGCCCCGCTGCCGCGCCTGCCGAGTCCCTCGCCCGCCGCCTCGTGCGGGGTCGCCCCGACGACCCCGCCTGGGCCCGACCCGCGCTGCTCTCGCTCCTCGTCGCGACCGCCGTCCTCTACCTCTGGGGGCTGTCGGAGTCGGGCTGGGCGAACTCGTTCTACTCGGCGGCCGTCCAGGCCGGGTCCGAGAGCTGGAAGGCCTTCTTCTACGGCTCCTCGGACGCGTCGAGCTCCATCACCGTCGACAAGACCCCCGCCTCGCTGTGGGTGATGGCCCTGTCCGTCAAGGTGTTCGGGCTCAGCTCGTGGAGCATCCTCGCGCCGCAGGCGCTCGAGGGCGTCGCCGCGGTGGCGCTGCTGTACACAACCGTGCGGCGCTGGTTCACCCCGGCGGCCGGGCTCCTCGCGGGGGCGACGCTCGCGCTCACCCCGGTCGCGACGCTCATGTTCCGGTTCAACAACCCGGACGCGCTCCTCGTGCTCTTCCTCGTCGCCGCCGTCTACGCCACGGTCCGCGCGCTCGAGGTCGCGGCGACCCGGGCCGGCACCCGCTGGCTCGTCCTCGCGGGCGTGCTCATCGGCTTCGGCTTCCTCACGAAGATGCTCCAGGCGCTGCTCATCGTGCCGGTGCTCGCGCTGGTGTACCTCGTCGCCGCCCCGACGACGCTGCGCCGACGCATCGTCCAGACGCTGCTCGCGGGGGCCGCGGTCGTCGGTGCCGCCGGCTGGTGGATCGCGATCGTCGAGCTCGTCCCCGCATCGATGCGCCCCTACATCGGTGGCTCGCAGACCAACTCGATCCTCGAGCTGACCCTCGGCTACAACGGCCTCGGCCGGCTCACCGGTGACGAGACCGGCAGCGTCGGCGGCGGGGGCGGCGGCAACAGCATGTGGGGCACCACGGGCATCACGCGGCTGTTCGACGCGGAGAACGGCGGCCAGGCGTCGTGGCTGATCCCGGCGGCGCTCCTGCTCCTCGCCGCAGGGCTGTGGCTCACCCGGCGGATGCCGCGCACCGACCGCACCCGGGCGGCGTTCCTCCTCTGGGGCGGCTGGCTCCTCGTCACCGGGCTGATCTTCAGCTACATGAACGGGATCTTCCACGCCTACTACACCGTGGCCCTCGCACCGGCCGTCGGGGCGCTCGTCGGCATGGGTGCCGCGGTGCTCTGGAAGGTCCGCCGGACGGCGTTCGGCGCGCTGGCCATGGCCGTCACCGTCGCCGCGTCGTCGGTGTGGTCGTACGTGCTGCTGTCGCGCAGCAGCGACTTCGTGCCGTGGCTGCGGGTCGCGGTCGTCGCCGCGGGGCTGGTCGCCGCGGTGCTGCTCGCGGCCGGGGCGCTCGGCGTCCGGCTGGGGGAGAAGGCGCTGCTCGGTGCCGCCGGTCTCGGCCTCGTCGCGGCCCTCGCGGGCCCGGCGGCCTACTCGGTGCAGACCGCGTCCCAGGCGCACACCGGCTCGATCGTCACGGCCGGCCCGACCGTGGCCGGGGCGCGCGGCATGGGCGGCGGGCCCGGCGGCGGGGGCGGCATGCCCCCGGGCATGCGGCAGAACGGCACGACGGGCACCCAGAACGGCCAGACCGGCACGATGCCGCAGCGGCCCACCGGCGCCGACGGCGGCGGCGGGATGGGCGGTGGGATGGGCGGCGGCGGAATGGGCGGCCTGCTGAACTCGACGACGCCGAGCACCGAGCTGCAGGCCCTGCTCGAGGCGGACGCCGACAGCTACACCTGGGTGGCGGCGGCCGTCGGCTCGCAGAACGCCTCGGGCTACCAGCTCGCGACGCAGGAGCCCGTCATGGCGATCGGCGGCTTCACCGGCAGCGACCCGTCGCCGACGCTGGCGCAGTTCCAGGAGTACGTCGCCGCCGGGAGGATCCACTACTTCGTCGGTGGGTCGCTCGGCGGGCAGCAGAACGGCGGCAGCTCCGCGTCGTCCGAGATCGCGACCTGGGTCTCGGAGCACTTCACGGCGCAGACCGTCGACGGCGTGACGGTCTACGACCTCACCGGGGGCGCGACGACCTCCTGACCCGCCGACGATCGCCGGTTCTC
>JACRAB010000042.1 GCA_016213575.1 Actinomycetota bacterium | reverse complement strand
GAACGGGCTCGCCGTCGCCGACGCCCTCGGCATCGTCGACCGGCTCGCCGCCCAGGGCTCCTGGCAGCACGGCCTCGCGCTCCACGACGGCCGCGGCCGGGCCCTCGCCAACGTCGCGGTGCCGTCGGCGGCGGCCCCGCTCGGCGCGGCGCTCGTCGTCCCGCGGCAGGTGCTCCACGACGCCCTCGCGGACGTCGCGGCGGCCGCCGGCGCCGCGGTGACGACCGGGATCGAGGTCGCCGACCTCGCCCAGGACGGCGACTCGGTCACCGTCTCCGTCGAGCCCGGCGCGACCCGGATCCGCGCCGACCTGCTCGTCGCGGCGGACGGCGCCCGCTCGCTCATCCGGGCCCGGCTCGCGGTCGGCACGAAGGACACCCCCGGCCCGGTCTACCTGCGCGCCCTGGTCCCCATGACCTGCCCGGACGAGCTGGCCGGCGAGCACTGGGGGCCGTGCGGCCTCGCCGGGCTCGTGCCGTGCGGGCGGGGGCGCACCTACTGGTTCGCCTCCTCGACCGAGGACATCCGGGACGCCGTCGCCTCCGGCCGGGTCACCGCCGTGCGGACGTCGGTGAGCGCCGCGCACCCGGTGCTGTCCGGCGCCGTCCAGGGCCTGCGCGACGTCCGGGACCTGCTCGTCAACCAGGTCCACTCGGTGCACACCTCGTCGTTCGTCGACGGCCGGGTCGTCCTCCTCGGGGACGCCGCGCACGCGATGCCGCCGAACCTCGGCCAGGGCGCGAACAGCGCCCTGCGCGGCGCCGCCGTCCTCGCCCTCGAGCTGGCCGAGGGCGACGTCCTCGCGGACGCGCTCGCCCGCTACGACGGCGGGCGACGGCCCGCCGTGCGCCGGGTCCAGCGCGACTCCGAACGGCTCGCAGGCCTGGCGCACTGGCGGCACGGCCGCCGGCTGCGGGACCTCGCCGTCCGCACGACGTCCGCGGCGGTCGGCCCCCGGGCCGCCCGGGCCGCGTTCCAGGTGGACGTCGTCGGCCTGCGCGACGACCTGCGCGAGCTCATCGGCCCCGGGGGGCGGCCCGCGGGTCGCCCGTCGTGACCGGCGGGGCCGAGCTGCTGCCCGACGGCTTCGTCGCCCCGGACCGGGACGACCGGCACCGGGCGCGGGCCCGCCGGGCGCTCGCGGTCGCGCGGTCCGTCGTCGCCGGGCTGCTCGTGCCCGTCGTCGTGCTCGTCACGGTCGTCGGGGTCACCGGCACGTGGGTGCGCGACGAGCTCCTCGACACCGACCGCTACGTGGCGACCGTCGGGCCGCTCGCGGGCGACGCCACGGTCCAGGACGACGTCGCCGCGATGATCGCCTCCGCCGTCCGGGGCAACCTCGGGGCCGAGGTGCCGGCGGCGCTGCGGCCGGACGTCGAGGTCGTCGTCGGACAGGCCGCGACCGCCTTCACCCGCTCGGCCGCGTTCGCGACCCTGTGGGCCGACCTCAACCGGGCCGGCCACGAGCAGGTCGCCCGGCTGCTCCGCGGGGACGACCGGCCGGTGCCGGGCGTCGTCGTGCGGGACGGCACGGTCACCCTGGACCTCGCGCCGGCGGTCGCAGCGGGGCTGGCAGAGGTCGGGCAGCGGGTCGAGGCCCAGCTGCGGGCCGCCGGGGTCGACGTGGCGCTGCGGCTGCCGGAGGTCGACCTGTCGGTGGACGTCGCGCAGACCGCCGCGATCGAGCGGGCCCGGCCGTGGGTCGAGCGGCTCGACACCCTCACCGGTCTGGCCCCGTGGCTCCTGCTCGGCTGCGCCGCGGCGGCGGTCCTCCTCGCGCGGCAGCGGCTGCGGCTGCTCGTCGTCCTCGCGATCGGCGTGACCCTCGCGATGGCCCTGCTCCTCGCGGGGCTGCGGCTCGGGAGCGCGGTCGCGGCGACGACGCTGGACGCGCTCGGCGTCTCGGACGGCGTCGCGCCCGTCGTCGTGGACCGGCTCACCGCGGTGCTGCGCCGGGACGCCCTCGTCGTCGGCGCCGTCGCCACGGTCGTGGCCCTCGGGGCGACGCTGGCGGCCCGGCTGCGCAGACCCGGGACCGGCCGCCGGACGGCGTGACCTGTGTGATCACCGGGACCGGTGTGACTGCTGTGAGTCGCCACCCGACCTGCCCATGACCACTCTTCGTGACCGACAGCCACGGCGACGAACGCCGGGCAGATTGTCGTGAATCACGAGACGTGAGTGATCGGGGACTCGGCGTGCTCCTTGACTCTTCCTTTTTGCGTCATCTGTCACCGTTCACGCTCATGCATTCGTCACGAGTCGATGACAGACCGGTTCTAGGGATTGCCAATGTGGGTTACTCTACGTGCGCCTTGCCGCTCGTTCGGCCCAAACGACGCCACGGCGCGCGACCGCGAGCACCTCGACAGTGCGTAACCACCAAAGGGGACCGGAGATGCGGGACCACCTTCTCACCACCTCCCTGCACGCCGCCACGCCGCAGGGTCCGGGAGGGATCAACGCCGACGGCCTCATCGGCCTGTTCCTCTGGATCATCGGCATCCTCGCGTGCATCTCCGCGGTCAAGATCGTGGCCCGGGCCGACAGCAGCTCCCCGCGGCGCAACGCCGACACGGGGCTCAACCTCGCCATCGCGATGACGATCATCGTCGTCTTCCTCGGCGGTGCGACGATCTGGACGGCCTTCGAGGGCGTCCGGGACATCATCCTGCGCGGCGGCCAGAGCTCGTCCCAAGGCGGGCAGTGAGCGCGGCGCCGGCCTCCGGGGGCGGCGCGGCGGCACCAGCGAGAGCGATGCTCGGCGTCGACGACGAGGTCGACGACTTCCGGTACGTGTGGCACGGTCCGGCGGGAGCGGAGAGCTGGTGGCCGGCGCGCCCGATGGAGCACGTCGTCATCTACGCCCGGACCGTCCTGCCCGCGTCGGTCGTCGGGGTCCTGTGGGGGCTCGCCTTCGGCTGGAGCTTCCTGTCGCGCGCCGTCCCGATGGTCGCCTTCCCGCTCCTCGCGTGGGCCCTCGTCGACGGCCTCGTCAAGCACGTCGACGCGCTGCGCCCGCTGTCGGACCACCAGTGGGTGCTGCGCGGTGAGCTCGCCGCGCCGCGCCCGGTCCAGCCGCACGAGACGGTCGTCGTCCGGACCTCCACCCCCCTCGACCTCCTCGGCTCCGAGCCGTTCTCGACAGCGGTGAGGCACGCGCGGTGAGCCCCCTGTTCCGCCGCGGCGGCCGGGCACGGCCGGCCGAGACGACGGCGCCGCTGGCCGCACGGGCGATCCGCGGGCACCTGCTCGCCGAGCCGACCGGCGTCTGGGCCTGGTTCGCGCTCTCCCCCACCCGGCACTACTTCGCCGACCCGTCCGAGCGGGAGGCGCACCGCGCCCAGCTCGCGGCCCGCTGGGCCGACCTCGTCGGGCACCGGATCCACCTGCGGATCACCGAGCACCCGTACGCGTACGCGACGTGGGCCAAGTGGTACATGCGCCGCACCGAGACCACCCGGCTGCCGGACCCGCGCACCGGTGAGTCGTTCGAGGACATGGTCACCGCGATGCAGGAACGCATCCGCGACCTCGGCCTCACCGTCCCCGCGGCCTACCTCGGGGTGCGGATCGAGACCCGCCGCCCGCTCACCGGCCAGGACCTCGAGAAGCTCCTCGCGGCCGGCCGGACGGCGACGAACCTGCCCGCCGACGCGACGATCCCCAGCGGCATCCCGCTCGGGGTCCGCGGCGAGGCCGGGTCGAGCAGCCCGAACGCCTCAGGCAGCAACGGCTCCGGCCGCTGGGGCCGCAAGGGCAAGGGCCAGGACGCGGACGGCGAGGAGGCCGCCGGCTACCGCGGGCTCGACGAGCGCCTCGCCGAGGTCGCGCGCACCCTCGACCGGGTCTCCGCGTCGGTGTCCCGGCCGGGGCTGTCCGGGATGCGGATGAGCGCCCGCGGGCTGGCCTGGCTCGTGAACTCCAGCCTCACCCCCGGCATGCCGGTCGCCCCGGAGAGCCTGGACGCCGCGACCGCCGGCTGGGACCCCGACACCGTCGAGGAGTTCACCGCCCCGGTGCACGCGACGTGCGAGCCGTACGCGCCCGCCGTCCAGGTCCGCGCCGTCCGCGGCGGGGCCGAGCGCACCGTCTGGGCCAGCGTCGCGACCCTGTCCCGGACCCCGGAGCGGGCCCTCGACGACGTCCGGCACCCGCTCTTCGCCTGGACCCGCACGCTGGACTACCCCGTCCAGTGGTCGGCGGTCTGGGACGTCGTCGACGGCGCCGACCTCGGCAAGGAGGCGACCCGGGTCCGCGAGCACCTCGACGACCAGATCGACCACCTCGTCGAGCAGGGCAAGAAGCCGCAGCGGCGGCTGCTGCGCCTCAAGGACCACGCCGCCCGGGTCGAGGACGAGCGGACGAGCCCGTTCCCGGACACCCGGGTCCGGCTCGTGGGCCAGACCCGCGCGCTGGTCCTCGGCGACTCCCTCGAGCAGGCCGTCGAGCGCCGCGACGCGTTCGTCAAGGCCGCCGTCGCCGCCCAGGGCGCGCTCTTCGCCGCGCACGCCGGCCAGTGGCAGACGCTGCGCGAGTTCGTCCCCGGCGAGGCCGCCGCCCCGACCGGCTTCGTCCGGACGATCCCCGGTGGGCTCGCGGCGACGTTCGGGCCGAGCGTCGCGACCCGGGTCGGCGACACCGCCGGCCCCTACAGCGGCTACGTCACCCGGACCGCGGCGACGCCGTTCCACTTCCACCCGCAGGACGGCCCCGAGCACGGCCGCTCCGGCCTGCAGCTCATCATCGCCACCCTCGGCTCCGGCAAGTCGTACGTCGGGGCCGGCACCTTCGAGCTCGCCGTCCGCGAGGGCCAGCACTGCGGCGCCCTCGACCCCGCGGGCAAGATGCGCGAGCTGCTGCGGCTGGAGCACCTGCACGGCCAGGTCCGCGACATGGACCTCCAGCACGCGACGAACGGCCTGTTCATCCCGTGGCGGCAGATCCCGGACCCGGACGAGCGCGAGTTCACGGTCGCGCGGACCGAGGTCCCCGCGGGCGAGGACGGCGACCTCGCGTACCGGATCGCCGCGGACGCCGCGCAGGCCCGGTACGAGCAGGCCGTCCAGGCCGCGAGCGAGGAGCGCCGCAGCCTCGCCGTCGAGCTGTTCATGTCCCGGCTGCCCGCGCAGGTCTCCGAGGACAACCCCTACGCGCGCCTCGTCGTCCGGGCCGGGGTGAACGCCGCGGGCGGCGACTACGACACCGACCCGTGGGCCGCGGTCGACGCGATGAGCCGCGAGGGCAAGGACGGCACGGTCTTCGCTCGGATGATCACCGAGTCCGCCGCCGGGCTCGGCGGCCGGCTCGTCCTGCCGCCCAAGGGCTGGCGGGAGACCGCCACCGACATGCTCAGCGACTGCATCATCATCACGGCGCGGAACCTGCCGATCCCGACGCCCGGCGTCCCGCGCCGGCAGTGGACCGAGGGCGAGCAGTTCGCCGCCGGGATGACCCGTGCGGCGTCCTGGTACCTCACGCGGATGATGTACGGCTCCGGGCAGACCCCGAAGTTCATCAACCTCGAGGAGGCCGGTGACATCGGGGGCGACGAGTCGATCCGCGGCCTCGCGGCCCGGGCCTCGCTGCACACCCGCAAGTCGAACACCGCGCTGCTGCTCGCCGTCCAGAACCCGTTGAAGATCGAGCAGATCGACCCCGAGATCGGCAACCTCGTCGGGACGACGTTCATCGGCAACCTCTCGACCGGCGAGGCCGCGCAGTCCGCGCTGCGCATCGCCGGCCTGCCGCAGATGTACGCGCCCGTCCTGCTGCGCCTCGACGTCGGCGAGTTCCTCGTCACCGACCACTCGGGCAACACCCAGACCGTCGCCTTCGACGGCGAGTACCGCCCGCACGTGCACCGCCTCCTGCTCACCAACCCGCCGTCCAAGGGCCGCACGATCGACGTCACCGGCGTCGAGCGCGACGGCGACGACGACGGCTCGCCCGGCCCGGTCCCCGGCCAGACGCGAGCGAGCGTCGCGTGAACGTCCGCCGGACGGCGCGGCGCACGACCGCCGCCGTCCTCCTCGCCGTGGCCCTCGGGGGCGCGTGCCTCGCCGTGCCCGGGCCGGCCCAGGCCCGCCCCGAGGCGGGTGCCGCGGCGTCGTCGGGGCGGTCGGCGATCGTCGACTGCATCCCCGGCCTCGACGGCACGAGCGCCCCGCAGGCGATGGCCCCGGGCGAGGTCGCCGGCTCGTTCTTCGACCCCTCGTCGGCCAGGCCCCCGAAGGTCGCCCCCGGCGCGGCACCGACGTCGTCCACCCCGCCGAACACCCTCGCGAGCTACGGCTGGGCCGGGTTCAGCTGGCCGGACTACGAACCGGGCTGCAGCGCGACGATCAGCCTCGACGACCGGCTCACCGGCACCCTCGCCCGGGCGTCGCTGTCGACCCTCGTGTGGGCCAACGCCGCGACGACCGGGGCGTCGCGCTACGCCTACGACCCGGCGACGTACGACCCGGTGGACCAGCTCGCGAAGACGCTCGACTCCGGGATCGGCGAGGGCTTCGCCCGCCCCGGCTTCTGGATCGTCGCGCTCATGCTCGGCGCCGCGCTCGTGTGGACCGCGGACCGGCGCTCCCCGCGCCACCACGCGCAGGCCGCGACCCTCGTGCTCGCGCTCGGGATGTCCGTCGTCACCGTCTCGACGTGGAACGCCACCCTCGGCCCGACGGTCGACAACGCCGTCCTCACCGTCGTCTCGTGGGCGAACACCGCCGCGACGCCCGGGACGACCGCCTCGACCGACGCCGGCCAGCAGATCGGCGAGAGCCTGCGCTCGAACATCGTCGTGCGGACCTGGCGCAGCGGCACGTTCGGGCCCAACGAGTCGACCGCCGACCAGTACGCCGACGCGCTTTTCGCGGCGAGCGCCATCAGCACCTCGGAGGCCGCCGCGGCGGGCCGTGACTCCGACGCGCTCGGCAAGCTCGCCGACGCCGACAAGGAGGCGTACGACCAGCTCGCGGGCCAGATCAAGTCCAACGACGAGCGGGCGTACGGCTACCTCGCCGGCAAGCACAACGGCGCGCGCCTGTTCTACGCGACGCTCGGCTGGCTCACCTGGACCTGGGCCGCGAGCTTCCAGACCGTCGCGGCCTTCGCGACGGCGTACGCGCTGACCCTCGTCCGGCTCGTCCTGGGCCTGTGGTCGGCGATCGCGCTCGTCGCGCTGTTCCGGCCGCGCTACGCGCTGCGCGCGATCGGGATGCTCGTCGGCGCGCTCGTCGCCGGCGTCGGGCTGTCCGTCGTCGCGGCCGGCGCCCGGCTCGCGTACGGCCAGCTCCTCGCCTCGGCGACGGCGATGAACACGTGGGTCACGGTCGGGGTGGGGCTCGTCGTCTGCGCCGCGACGTGGGCGATCGCGTGGCCGCTGTTCCGGGTGCTGCCCGGGACGCCGGAACGGCTGCGCCGGATCGGCCGCGGCAAGCGGGCGAGCGACGACGGGTCGACCGAGACCGAGAACCTCGAGCCGGCCCCGACGTCGGGCGTCGGCGCGGGCGGCCCGGGCGGCCGGCTCCTCGTCGGCCGCTTCGGCGAGGCCGGCGACCAGGGGGTGCCCGCGGAGGCCGACCCCGGCCGGCCGGCGTTCGGCATCCTCGCGGCGGCCGCCGAGGGCCTGCCCGGCCGGGGCG
>JACRAB010000347.1 GCA_016213575.1 Actinomycetota bacterium | reverse complement strand
CTACCGCGGTGACGGCGCGTACGGGCAGTTCTGCGTCGTCGTCCCCGGGGCGGACCTCGTCGTCGCGACGACGGCCGCGGCCCCCGACATGCCGGCCGTGCTCGACGCGGTGTGGGCGCACCTGCTGCCGGCGCTCGCCGACGGACCGCTGCCGCCGTCCGGCGCGGACGACGCCCTCGCCGGCCGGTTCGCCACGCTCGGGCTGCCGCCGGTGCCGGCGGACGGTCCGGACGCCGTCCCGGCCGGGACCGTGCTGCGCCTGGCCGGCACGGCCGGGCTGCGCGGCGTCACCGGCGCCGGGCTGCGCCGCGGCGCCACCGGATGGACGCTGACGCTCGATGCCTGGGACGGCACCGTCGTGGCGGACGTCGGCACCGGCGCCTGGGCCGTGACCGAGCCGGACGACGGCGGCGCGCCGCTCGCCGTGAGCGCCGGCTCCGCGGCCCCGGGACGGCTGCGGGCCGACGTCCTGCTGCTCGAGACCCCGCACCGGCTGCGCCTCGACGGGGACGTCGCCGCCGGCACGCTCACCGCGACCTGGGCCACGGACCCGCTCGGCGGCGTCAGCCTGCGCTCGATGGCACCGCGCTGACCCGTCGCGGGGCCGGCTGCCGGACCCGCCCTACGGCACCGGCCAGGTGTGCACCGGCTCGTTCGAGTGCATGCCCTCGACGTAGAGGGCCAGCATCTGGCGCAGCGCCTCGGCCCGCGGCGCGCCGCGCCCCTCGAGCGCCTGGACGGTCTCGGTCTGCCAGCCGGCCCCGTTCCGGCCAGTCTTGGCCCGCTCCTCGATGATCCCCAGGTACCGGTCGCGGACGGCGGGGTCGACGCCCCAGCGGTCGAGGCCCTCGTAGGCCATGGGGAGCAGCCGACGCAGGACGAGCTCGTCGACGGTGACGTCCCCGAGGCCCGGCCAGTAGACCGTCGCGTCGAGGCCGCGCCGGGCGCACTCGTGGAAGTTCTCCTCGGCCGTCGGGAAGGTGAGCTTCGTCCAGACCGGCCGGTCGTCCTCGGCGAGCACCCGCAGGGCGCCGTAGTAGAAGGCGCTGTTCGCGAGGATGTCGACGACGGTCGGCCCGGCCGGGAGCACCCGGTTCTCCACGCGGACGTGCGGGACGCCGTCCACGACGTCGTAGACCGGGCGGTTCCAGCGGTAGATCGTGCCGTTGTGCAGCCGCAGCTCCTGCAGCCGCGGCGCCGCACCGGACTCGAGCACGCGCAGCGGGTCCTCGTCGGACACCTCCGGGAGCAGCGCCGGGAAGTAGCGGACGTTCTCCTCGAAGAGGTCGAAGATCGACGTGATCCAGCGCTCGCCGAACCAGACCCGCGGCCGGACGCCCTGGTTGCGCAGCTCCTGCGGGCGGGTGTCCGTCGACTGCGCGAAGAGCTCGATCCGGGTCTCGCGCCAGAGCTCGTGGCCGAAGAAGTACGGCGAGTTGGCGCCCATCGCGAGCTGCGGGCCGGCGATCACCTGGGAGGCGTTCCAGTTGCGGGCGAAGTCGGCCGGGGCGACCTGCAGGTGCAGCTGGACGCTCGTGCACGCCGACTCGGGCGCGAGCGTGTCGGCGTAGGTCGCGAGCCGCTCGACGCCGGTGATGTCGAGGTGGATGTCCTCGCCGCGCGCGGCGAAGATCGAGTTCTCGAGCGCCTGGTAGCGCGCCGACGGGCTCATCCACGACTCGCCCGCGAGGTGCTCCGGCATGAGCGTCGGGAGGATCCCGACCATGACGATGTGCCCGCCGCGGCGGTTGGCCTTCTCCTCCGCGGCGTTGAGCGAGGCCCGCAGGGACGCCTCGAGCCGCAGGCTCGCGTCCCCCGCGAGCGGCTGCGGCGGCACGTTGAGCTCGATGTTGTAGGCCCCGAGCTCGGTCTGGTAGGCCGGGTCGGCGATCTCCTCGAGCACGGCCATGTTGCCGAGGAACGGCTGGTAGTCGGCGTCGACGAGGTTGAGCTCCACCTCGAGCCCGGTCATCGGCTGCTCGGCGTCGAAGTGCGTCGTCGAGAGCATGCGCTCGAAGACGTCCAGGCACAGCTGGACCTTCTCGCGGTAGCGCTGCCGCTCCTCGCGCGTGAACCCGGTCCCGCTCACCTCGTCGCCCATGCGGCGACTGAAGCACAGGCCGCACCCGCGTGACCAGAGCGTCCGGTGTGAGGCTCCGCGTCCGCAGGCTCCAGCAAGGGGTCCAGGCGTCCGATATCGCCTGTGACCGCCCGATCGAGCATCCGAGGAGCCGCTGTGTCCGTCGAGTGGCGCGAGCACGCCGGGCTGCGCTACCTGCACGTCGACTACCGCGACGTCACCGGTGAGGACCAGCTGACCCAGCTGGCTGCCTCGGACCGGGAGATCCTCGCTCACGGCCGGCCCGGGCTGCGGATCCTCACCGACGTGCGGGGCGCGGCCCCCGCGCCGGGCTGGCTGCTCGCGGTCAAGCGGTCCAGCGCACAGGTCACCGGACCGCTCGGGGTCGTCCAGGCCGTCGTCGGGGTCGACGGCGTCAGGGCGGCGATGCTGCGCGGGTACAACGCGGTCGGGCGCGGCGCGAAGGCGTGGCCGTTCGCCTCGGTCCCCGAGGCCCTGGAGTTCCTCGCCTCCGGCCGGACCTCCCCCGGACGGCGCGGCCCGGCTGTCTGAGCCGGATCGGCCGCCCGCTGGCGCGCCGCACCCCGGCTGTCGGGACCAGTGCATAGGGTCTGGATCGTGCGGATCCTCCACACCTCGGACTGGCATCTCGGGCGGTCGTTCCACCGCGTCGGGATGCTCGACGCCCAGGCGGCGTTCGTCGACCACGTCGTCGAGGTGGTCCGCTCCGAGCAGGTGGACGTCGTGCTCGTCGCCGGGGACGTCTACGACCGGGCGATCCCCGGGGTCGACGTCGTCGCCCTCCTCGACGAGGCGCTGGCCCGGCTGACGTCGACCGGCGCGACCGTCGTCCTCGCGAGCGGCAACCACGACTCCGCGCGCCGCCTCGGGTTCGCCTCCCGGGTGCTCGAGACCGCCCGGGTCCACGTCCGCACCGACGCGCGCCGCTGCGCCGAGCCCGTGCTCCTGGAGGACCGGCACGGCCCGGTCGCCCTCTACCCGCTCCCCTACCTCGAGCCCGTCCTCGCCGCGGGCGCTCTCGGGCTCACCGAGACCGGGGCCACCCACGCCGCGGTGCTCGGCGCGGCGATGGACGGCGTCCGCGCCGACCTCGCGGGCCGGTCCGCCGGCACCCGCTCGGTGGTCGCCGCACACGCGTTCGTCGTCGGCGGCGAGGTCTGCGACAGCGAGCGGGACATCAGCGTCGGTGGCGTCGCCTCGGTGCCGAGCGGCGTGTTCGACGGCGTGTCGTACACCGCGCTCGGGCACCTGCACGGCCGGCAGCGGATCAGCGAGACCGTGCGCTACAGCGGGTCGCCGCTCGCGTACAGCTTCTCCGAGCACGCCCACCGCAAGGGCTCGTGGCTCGTCACCCTCGGCCGCGACGGCGTCGAGGCGGTCGAGGCGGTCGAGGCCCCGGTGCCCCGGACGCTCGCCCTGCTGCGCGGCCGCCTGGAGGACCTGCTCTCCGGCTCCGGCTACGCCCCGCACGAGCACGCCTGGTGCCGGGTCACCCTCACCGACCCGGAGCGGCCCGCCGAGGCGATGCAGCGGCTGCGCACCCGGTTCCCGCACACCCTCGAGCTGCGGTTCGAGCCCGAGGGCGTCGCCGGGGCGGTCGACCTCAGCTACACCGAGCGGGTCGCCGGCCGCAGCGAGCTCGACGTCTGCTGCGGGTACGTCGAGCACGTCCGCGGCCGGCGGGCCTCCGACGGCGAGGTCGAGATCCTCCGCTCCGCCGTCGAGGAGCTGCGGCTGGACGACGCCGAGCGGCTCGGTGCCGCGGCGCTGCGGGCCGACCGGCGCGAGCGGCGCGCGACCCGGACGGCGCCCGCCCCGGCGATGGCACCGGCTCCGGCCGCGCCGGCGCCGGTCCCGGCCCCGGCCCCTGCG
>JACRAB010000344.1 GCA_016213575.1 Actinomycetota bacterium | reverse complement strand
CGTCCTGGCCGCGGACCGTCTCGCCGTCGACGGTCACGCGGTCCATCCGGTCCGGGTAGAGCGCGACGTGGCCGGCGAGCGCCTCGTGGCCGGCCGTCGGGTCGGGGTAGGTCCAGGCGGCGGACGGCGCGACGCACGCGGCGCCGTCCGGGCCGGCCCCGCCGACGACGTCGAGGTAGCCAGCCATGCCCTTGAACTCGCACCACGACGACCCGGCCGCGGGCCGGAAGGCCCCCTCGGCGGCGTCCTCGAGCGGCAGGTAGTAGGTCGGCGGGTGGCTCGTCTCGAGCACCCGCAGCGCGCGGCGGGTCTCGAGGACGACGAGCCCGCCGAGCACGACGACGACGTGCTCGGACGACGGCTCGACCCGGGGCGGGCGCGGGTAGTCCCACACCGACGCCTGGCCGGGACCGGGCACCTCCGGGACGACCCCGGGCGGCAGCCGGCGCACGGGGCCGCTCAGCGCTTCCGGCCGCGGCGGCGCAGCACGACGGACAGCAGCACGAACAGTGCGACCGCGGCCGCGACGGCACCGACGCGCTCGGCGCGCAGGTCGCCCTGCGGCGTCCGGACTGCGGCCTGCAGCCGACCCTTGGCGTCCTCGACCCCGCGGGCGGCGAGCGCCTTCGGGTGCGCCCGCTCGACGAGCTCGTCGACGGTGGCGGCGAGGTGCTCGCGCCGCCGGGCGATCTCGGCCTCGATCGTCGCCGGGTCGTTGCTGCGCCGCGCGACGACCTCGCCGTCCAGAGCGGCGCGCTCGACCTCGGCGGTCACCTTCTCGACCGCCGCCTGGGTTCGTGCCGCTTCGTCCGTGCTCACGGGCCCCACCTCCTGGGGAATCACGCTATGCCACCGGGAGCGACCGCACATCTGCCGTCGGTCACGGCGCGTCGCAGCGCGCCGCACCCCGTCGGTCGGCTGTTACCGAGTCGAGACCGATTCCCTCTTGTGTTCCACATGCTGAACGGCGTTCCATATCTGGCACAGCGCGGTGCGGTGCTGGTCGACGACGACGGAGGTGACGGCATGGCGGACGACGCCCCGCGGGTCGGTGTCGTCGGCCTCGGTGTCATGGGGTCCGCGATCGCCGGGCGACTGCTCGCCGCCGGTCTCGCCGTCGCCGTCCACGACGTCCGCGCCGACGCCCGCGCCGCGCTCGTGGCCGCCGGTGCGACGGACTGCACGGACCTCGCCGCCCTGGCCGCGGCCGCCGACGTCGTCGTCCTCTCGCTGAACACCGCCGCCGTCGTCCGCGAGGTCGTCCTCGGCGAGAGCGGCCTGCTCGCCGCCGACCGCCCCGCCGGCGCGGCCCCGCTGCTCGTCGTCGACATGTCGAGCATCGACCCGGTGTCGACCCGCGACCTCGCCGCCGCGGCGGCGGCACGCGGAGCCGCCTGGGTCGACGCCCCGCTCTCCGGCGGCGCGCCCGCCGCGGCGCAGGGCCGGCTCGCCCTCATGGTCGGCGGCGCCGGGGCGGACGTCGACCGCGCCCGCGGCGTGCTCGACCACCTCGCGACCCGGGTCACCCACCTCGGCCCGGCCGGCAGCGGCCAGGTCGTCAAGCTCGTCAACCAGGTGCTCGTCGGGGCGGCGTTCTCCGCGATCGCCGAGGCCGCCGCGCTCGTGCGCGCCGAGGGCCTACGGCCCGCGGACGTGCTCGGCGCACTGACCGGCGGCCGGGCGGACTCCGCGCTGCTGCAGGAGTTCTTCGTCAAGTTCGCCACCGGGGACCTCACCCCGACCGGCCGGATCGCCAACATGGTCAAGGACCTCGACACGGCACGCGACCACGGCCGCGGCGTCGGTGTCCCGC
Organism: Actinomycetota bacterium; assembly: GCA_016213575.1. Taxonomy (GTDB): domain Bacteria; phylum Actinomycetota; class Actinomycetes; order Actinomycetales; family Kineosporiaceae; genus R-H-3. The sequence continues at coordinate 3,409 of JACRAB010000344.1, read as the reverse complement.
TGCCGCTCACGTCGCTGGTGTGCGAGCTCAACCGCTGGCTCGTGGCACAGGGGCACGGGGACGCCGACAGCGCGGCGCTCATGGGATTCTTCGACGCGTCCCTGCTGCCGTCGGGAGGCCCGTCATGAGCGACACCACGAGCAACACGCTGCACGAGAACGGATCCGGGGCGGTCGTCGTCGACGACCCCCGCATGCTCGACCTCGTCGACGCGGGCGTCACCGCGCAGTGGCTCGGCGGGGACGCCGCCTGGTCCGAGGGCCCGGTGTACCTGCCGGCCGAGGACGCCGTGATCTGGTCCGACATCCCCGGCAACCGGATCCTGCGCTGGAGCGCGACCGGCGGCGAGGTCACGGTGCACCGCACCGACGTCGAGTTCACCAACGGCCGCACCCTCGACCTGCAGGGCCGGGTCGTCGCCTGCTCGCACGGCCGGCGCGGCATCGAGCGTACCGAGCCGGACGGCACGACGCACCTCCTCGTCGACCGCTGGACGTCCCCCGCGGGCCCGGTGCGCTTCAACTCCCCCAACGACGTCGTCGTGAAGTCCGACGGCACGATCTGGTTCACCGACCCCGCCTACGGGATCATCCAGGCGCACGAGGGCCACCTCGGCACGCGCGAGTACGGCGACCACCACGTCTTCCGGTTCGACCCGGCGACCGGCGAGGTGACCCCGGTCGTCGTCGACGTCGAGGAGCCGAACGGGCTCGCGTTCTCGCCCGACGAGTCGCTGCTCTACGTCGCCGACACCGCGGTCGCCGCGGGCCTGGGGCACTTCCTCGCCGCGAACCACCACATCCGCGTCTACGACGTCGTCCACGGCCGGTACGCCAAGAACGGCAGGACGTTCGCCGAAGTCTCCCCGGGGGTCGCCGACGGGTTCCGGGTCGACGTCCACGGCAACGTCTGGACCTCGAGCGAGGACGCCGTCCAGGTCTTCGCGCCGGACGGCGTGCGCCTCGGCGCCGTCCCGGTGCCGCAGAAGGTCGGCAACGTCTGCTTCGGCGGGCCCGACCGGTCGACGCTCTTCGCCGCCGCGACGGCAGGGCTCTACCGGATCGAGACCCGGACCCGAGGCTGCTCGCCGTCCGACCTCGCGGGAGGCACGTCGTGACCGTCACCGGGGTCGTCACCGGCCTCGTCGGCCTCGGCGTCATGGGCGCGGCCACTCTGCACCGGGTCGCCGGGCAGGGCGCGGACGTCGTCGCGACGAGCCGCTCGCGGTCCTCCCGGGACGCCGTGGCCGGCACCGCCCGCGCCACCCTCGTCGACACCCCCGCCGAGGTCGCCGCCGCGGTCGCGGCCCGCACCCCGGCCGAGGCACCGGTCGTCGTCCTCGTCGCCGTCACCGCCGGGCCGCAGGTCCGCGCCGTCGCCGAGGGCCCGGCCGGGCTGCTCGCGGGACTGCCCGCCGGCCGCCGCCTGCTGCTCGTCGACACGAGCACGTGCTCGCCCGCCGACGCCCGCTCGCTGCACGCCGACCTGGCGGCCCTCGGCCACGGTGCGCTCGACGCCCCGGTGAGCGGCGGCCCGTCGGCGATCGGCCGCGGCACGCTGTCCGTCATGGCGGGCGGGGACGCCGCGGACCTCGCCGCCGCCCGCCCGGTCCTCGACCTGTTCGCCGGCACCGTCGTGCACTGCGGCGGGCCGGGTGCCGGGCAGGTCACCAAGGCCGCCAACCAGCTCGTCGTCGCCTGCACGATCGAGGCCGTCGCCGAGGCGCTCGCGCTGGCCGCGACCAACGGGGTCGACCCGGCGCTCGTCCGCACCGCGCTGCTCGGCGGGTACGCGGCCTCCCCGGTCCTCGACCTCGCCGGGGACCGGATGATCCGCGGCGACTTCCGCACCGTCGGCGCCGTCTCGCTCTTCGCCAAGGACCTCGGCATCGTCGCCGACCTCGCCGCCGCGTCGGGCGTGGCCACCCCGGCCGCGGACGTCGTCCGCGGGCACGCGACCGCGCTCGCCGCGACGATGCCGGACGCCGACCACGCGGCGCTCGTGACGCTGTTCGCCCCGGACGGCCTCGCCGCGCTCGCCGGGGCCGCCGCCGCGGCCCGTCCCGTCACGGACGCCGGAGCCATCTCATGACCACCAGCCCGTTCGACCTCACCGGCACCGTCGCCCTCGTGACGGGCAGCAGCCGCGGCATCGGCGCCGCGCTGGCCGAAGGGCTTGTCCGCGCCGGGGCCACCGTCGTCCTCAACGCCCGGGACGGCGAGGCCCTCGAGGCCGCCCGCACGGACCTCGCGGCCCGCACGGGTGCCACCGTGCACGCGTCGGCGTTCGACGTCACCGACGACGCGGCGGTCGCCGCCGCGGTCGCCGGCGTCGAGAGCACGGTCGGGCCGATCGGCGTCCTCGTGAACAACGCCGGGGTGCAGCACCGGGTCCCGATGCTCGACCTCGACGTCGCGGACTGGAACCGGGTGCTCGCGGCGAACCTCACCGGGCCGTTCCTCGTCGGCCGGGCCGTCGCCCGCGGGATGCTCGCGCGCGGCGCGGGCAAGATCGTCAACATCGCCTCGGTGCAGGCCCGGCTCGCCCGGCCCGGCATCGCCCCGTACGCCGCGAGCAAGGGCGGCATCGCCATGCTCACCCGGACGATGTGCGCCGAGTGGGGGCCGTCCGGCGTCCAGGCGAACGCCATCGCGCCGGGCTACTTCGACACCGTGCTCACCTCGGCGCTCGTCAACGACCCCGAGTTCGACGCGTGGGTCAGGGGCCGCACGCCGGCCCGCCGCTGGGGCCGGCCCGAGGAGCTCGTCGGGACGCTGCTGTGGCTCGCCTCCGGGGCCTCCGACTTCGTCAACGGGCAGGTCGTGCACGTCGACGGCGGCATGACGGCGGTGGTCTGAGTGGCACCGGTGACCAGCAGCACCAGCACCCGGACCGTCCGCGCGCTCGTCGCCCACGGGGCCGGCGACGTCCGCGTCGAGGAGCACCCGGCGCCGGTCCCCGGCCCGGGCCAGGTCGCCGTCCGGATCGCCTACGGCGGCGTCTGCGGCTCCGACCTGCACTACTGGCGGCACGGCCGGGTCGGCGACTTCTACCTGCGTGAGCCGCTGACCCTCGGGCACGAGGTCGTCGGCACGGTGCTCTCCGTCGGGCCGGGCGCCCCGGGGGCGCCCGCGCCGGGCACCCCGGTCGCCGTCCACCCGGCGACCCCGTGCGGCGCCTGCCCGGAGTGCCGGTCGGGACGGCGCAACGTCTGCCGCGCGGTCCGCTACCTCGGCAGCGCCGCGCACCTGCCGCACGTCCAGGGCGGTCTCGTCGACGTCCTCGTCGTCCCCGCCGAGCAGGTCCTCGCCCTCCCCGACGGGCTCTCGCTCCTCGACGCCGCCGTCGCCGAGCCCGCCGCGGTCGCCTGGCACGCGGTCACCCGGGCCGGCGACGTCCGCGGCGCCCG
>JACRAB010000343.1 GCA_016213575.1 Actinomycetota bacterium | reverse complement strand
GGTTGTTGACCGTGGTGACGCGGCAGGCCGACGGCTCCTCGTACACGTTGCTCGGGTTGCGCCCGAAGACAGCGGTGCTGCCGGGCCACGCGTCGACGCCCTGGTTGTAGATCCAGTAGTAGTTCGTCGAGGAGGCCTCGTCGGAGCGACGGACGGAGAGGAGCGAGGTCGCGGCGGCAGGCTTCGCCTGCGGCCGGATCCCCAGCTGGGCGAGCCGCAGCGGGACGTCCGCCTCCGAGGCGACCTGCGAGACGTTGCGGTTCGCCAGGATCTGGGCCACCACCTTCGCCAGGGCCGCGTCCTGCGCCACCGGCAGGCCGCCGGCACCGACGGGACTGCCGACGAGGACGACAGGCAGCCCGGCGCGTGCGTAGTCGAGGATCTTCTGTGCACCGGCGAGCGTCAACGTCCCCCGGGCCGTGTTCGACGACGGGATCAGGAACTGGTCGAAGACCAGTGCCTTGTAGCCCGGCCCCTTCTCGGCGAGCCGATGGTTGGTCACCACGGCATTCGGGAGGCTGAACAGGTTCTCGTCCAGGTAGTCCCAGGTGTAGCCGGCGCGCTGGAGGCCCAGGTCCTGCCAGAGCCGGTTGTTCGGGTCCGTGGTGGAGAACGCAGAAGGAGCGGAGTAGTTGCGCGAGTAGACCGCCACGTCCATCTTGGCGATCCCCTGTGTGAGAACCAGATGGTTGCGGGCGAAGTAGTCGTTCATCTGCCGCGAGTCACCGTAGATCGGTGAATTCGCGTTCCACGCGTTGGAGAAGCTGACCTTGTTGGCGTTGAAGCCCATCCCCGGCCAGGTCGTCGTCGGCGTGAACCGCTGCGGGCGGACGTGGTAGACGATCCGGTTGACCCCACCGGCGAACTGGTGGTTCATCCGGATGGCGGCGTCCTGGTACGTGGCGATGTAGCTCTCGTTGAGGACGGCGCAGCACTCGGTCGAGTACCACGTGTTCCCAGTCATGTGGTTCGCCGAGGCCATCGACCGGTAGATGTCGGTCTGGTCACTGCCGGTCAGGGACTCGTTCTCCGACCTGTCCAGAACGGACGACGTCTGGAGCTGGTCGCCGATCGACGTGATGGGGCCGTCCTCCTGCTGCAGCCGGAGCTTCATGTTGTAGGTGTGCGCCCAGTTCTGGAAGGCCACGAGCCTGTTGGTCGTGAACAGGTCGCTCCGGACCCGGTTGAAGTCCGAGCGCACCCTCGTGTCGCTGCCGTCGCTGAACGTGTAGAAGACCGAGGTGGGCGGCGGCGGTCCACCGAGACCGGCGCCCGCCATCGTCGGATGCACGAGCGAGGCGAGCAACGGAGTGATGTCGTACCCCGCACGCTGCTGGAACTGCGACCGCATGTCGCTGGACCACAGCTCTTCCGGCGCACCCCAGGGGTCACTGGCGTGCGAGTCCACGAAGAAGTCGCCGGCGTTCTGCCTCACGAGGACACCGAGCCCGTCGGCGAAGTAGGTGTCGTAGGCGTCCGTGACCTCCTTGGTCCCGGCCAGGCTGAGGGTCTCGGGCTGGTTCCCGAACGCGACGGCACGGAATGTCAGCACGACCCACTGCGCGCCGGCCGGGTCGGCGGGTGCCGTCCAGGTCACGGTCCCGGCCGTCGACCCGCCCTGGTAGCCGTCGGCGTTCGTGCCGGTCAGCGAGCCGGCGAGGTCGACGACGGAGGCAGCCTCCAGGGCCACGGTCCCGGCGGTCGCGCAGGGGGCGGTGGTGCACCGGTAAGCGAGGACGGCGACGATCGTGCCGGGGTTCCCCGTTGCGGGCCCGGGAACCGGGGCGGTGATGGTCGCCCCGGCGTCCACGGTCTGGCGGAAGGAGGCCAGCGTCCGGCGCGCGAACGGGTCCGTGTTGACGTACGTGGCACCCGGGAGACCGTTGGCCGCCTTGAGACTCACGGTCACGCCCAGCGCGTTGGCCTTGTTGTAGACGGCCGTGAGCTGCTCTTTGGTCGGGACGCCACCCTGGCCGATCTCCACACCGCCGATGTGCTGATCGGCGATGTCCTGCAGCTCGGCGTCGAGCTCGGCCAGGGAGGTGACCGCGGGGTTCCAGTTCCAACGGACCCAGGGCCGGTCGTTGCTCGGCGGCGCGGCGAAGGTGGCGGCGGTCAGCGGTGTCACCGGGTTCAGTGCGGCGAACGCGGCGGTGGTCGGCGGGACCTGGGGGACGACTGCCGACGCCGGGCCCGTCGCCGACAGCAGCGAGCCTGCCACCACCGCACAGGCGGCCACGGCCGTGACGGCCACATGACGCACCGGTCGACGCTGTACGTCTGAAACGTTAGGTCTGCCCATGGCTATCTCTTCTCTGAGGAGGCGTCGTCGGCTCCCTGCGTGAGGCGTTCATCTACAGCAGCGACAACGGAACAGACCCAGACCGGGCGTCCTCGTCGCGTTCGGCAGATCGTGATTGAACGTTTCACAACGGTTGTGGTGGAACCTATTCAGGGCCAACATCTGCGTCAAGACGCCGTCGGATACATGGCCGGAACCGGCCACACTGCAACCGCTCCCAGCTCGCAGCACGCGGGGTCAGGGCAGGTAGCGCGCGAGATGCTCGGGTCGGAGGGTCGCACGCAGGCCCTCCAGAAAGCCGGTGACGGCGCCGACGGCGCGGGCCTGGACGAGCGCGTTGCCGAGCGCCGTCGCCTCGACCGGGCCGGCGAGCACCGGCCGGCCTGTGGCGCGCGCGGTGAGCCGGCAGAGCAGGGTGTTGAGGCTGCCGCCGCCGACGACATGGACGACGTCGACCTCCCGGCCGGACAGCCGCGCCGCGTCGTCGACGGCGCGCGCGTAGGCGGCCGCGAGGCTGTCGAGAATGCAGCGCACGACGGCGGGCCGGTCGCCCGGGAACGGCTGACCCGTTGCGGCGCAGAGCTTCTCGAGCCGGGCAGGCATCTCTCCGGGCGGCAGGAGCGACGGGTCGTCGACGTCGACCACCGGTCCGCCGTCCGGCACTTCCGCCGCTGCCGTGAGGATCCGCCCGAGGTCCGTCGGCGAGCCCTGGCGGTCCCAGGTCCGCAGCGACTCAGACAGCACCCACAGACCCATGACGTTGCGCAGGTACCGGACCCGGCCGTCGACCCCGCCCTCGTTCGTGAAGTTCGCGGCCCGGCTCGCGTCGGTGAGCACCGGCGCCGCGAGCTCCACGCCCACGAGCGACCACGTCCCCGAGGAGACGTACGCGAAGTTCTCGCCCGTCGCCGGCACCGCGACGACCGCCGACGCCGTGTCGTGCGAGCCGACCGCGACGACGGGCGTCGACGCCGGCAGCCCGGTCGCCTCGGCGACGTGCGGGAGCAGGGTGCCGACCGTCTCCCCGGGACGCACGAGGGGCGGCAGCACAGCCGCGGGCAGCCCGAGACGCTCGGCGAGGGCGACGTCCCACTCGCCGGTCCGGACGTCGAGCAGGCCCGTCGTCGAGGCGTTCGTCGCCTCGGCCCGGACGGCGCCGGTGAGCCAGTAGCCGAGCAGGTCGGGCACGAGGAGCATCGCCCGGGCCGCGGCGAGCCGGGCCGGGTCCTCGGCGGCGAGCTGGTAGAGCGTGTTGAAGGGCAGGAACTGCAACCCGTTGCGGGCGTAGAGGTCCGCGTGCGGGACGACGGCGTGGACGGCCTCGACGCCGCGCGCCGTCCGCTCGTCCCGGTAGCAGTACGGCGTGCCGAGTAGCGCTCCGCTGCCGTCGAGCAGGCCGTAGTCGACGGCCCACGAGTCGATGCCGATGCTGTCGACCCGCTCGCCGTCCCGCAGCCGCTCGCCCGCGGCGCGCAGCCCGGAGAGGACCTCGGCGAACAGGCGCACGACGTCCCAGTGCAGGGCGCCGGAGCCGTTCTCCCACAGTGTCACCGGCTCGTTGCCGAACCGGTGCACCTCCTCCAGCCGCACGCCGTCCCCCGCGGGACCGACGCGCGCGAGCATGACGCGCCCGCTCGAGGCGCCGAGGTCGACGGCGACGTGCACGCTCATCCCGGCCCGCCCGCCTACCGCAGGAACGCCGCGGCGACGCCCGCGTCGACGGGCACGTGCAGACCGGTGGTGTGGGTCAGGTCGCCGCCGGTGAGGGCGAAGACGGCGTTTGCGACGTGCTCGGGCAGCACCTCGCGCTTGAGCAGCGTCCGCTGCGCGTAGAAGGCGCCGAGCTCGTCCTCCGGCACGCCGTAGACCGCGGCCCGGTTGGCACCCCAGCCGCCGGCGAAGATCCCGGAACCGCGCACGACGCCGTCCGGGTTGATCCCGTTGACCCGGATCCCGGCCTCGCCGAGCTCGGCCGCGAGGAGGCGGACCTGGTGCGCCTGGTCGGCCTTCGCGGCGCCGTAGGCGACGTTGTTCGGCCCGGCGAAGAAGGCGTTCTTGCTCGAGATGTAGACGATGTCGCCCGCGGCGCCGTCCGGTCCCTTGCCCTGCGCCGTCATGACCCGGGCCGCCTCGCGGGACACGAGGAACGAGCCCTTCGCCATGACGTCGTGCTGGAGGTCCCAGTCCCGCTCGGTGGTCTCGGCGAGCGGCTTGCTGATCGACAGCCCGGCGTTGTTGACGACGAGGTCGACCCCGCCGAACGCCAGGCACCCGGCGGCGAACGCCGCTGCGACGTCGTCGGCGCTCGTCACGTCCGACCGGGCGGCGACCGCGACGTCCGAGGCCTGCAGCGCCTTCGTCCCGGCGGCGATCTCGGCGGCGACGGTCCGCGCTGCGGCCTCGTCGAGGTCGGCGACGACGACGCACGCGCCCTCGGCGGCGAGCCGGTGCGCGATCGCGCGGCCGATCCCGGAGCCGGCCCCGGTGACGAGCGCGACCCGGGCCGCGAGCGGCTTGGGCCTGGGCATCCGGGCGAGCTTGGCCTCCTCGAGCGCCCAGTACTCGATGCGGAACTTCTCGCTCTCCTCGATCGGCGCGTAGGTCGACACCGACTCCGCGCCGCGCATGACGTTGATCGCGTTGACGTAGAACTCGCCCGCGACCCGGGCGGTCTGCGCGTTCGCCCCGAAGGAGAACATCCCCACGCCGGGCACGAGGACGACCGCCGGGTCGGCGCCGCGCATCGCGGGGCTGTCCGGCGTCGCGTGCCGGGCGTAGTAGGCCGCGTAGTCCTCGCGGTAGGCCGCGTGCAGCTCGCGGAGCCGGGCGACGGCGTCCTCGAGCGGTGCGGTCGCGGGCAGGTCGAGGACCATCGGGCGGACCTTGGTGCGCAGGAAGTGGTCCGGGCAGGACGTGCCCAGCGCCGCCATCGCGCCGAGCTTCTCCCGGGAGCAGAAGTCGAGGACGACTGCCGAGTCGGTGAAGTGGCCCACGACCCGGGCGTCGGTCGAGGCGAGGCCGCGGATCACCGGCGCGAGCGCCGCGGCGCGGGCGCGCCGTTCGGCGACCGGTAGCGCCTCGAAGCCGGGCACGACGGCGCCGAACGGATCCGCCTTCCCCCGGTCGGCGAGGAACGCCGCCGCGGTCGCGATGATGTCGAGGCTGTTCGCCTCGCACTGCTCGCTCGTCGCGCCCCACGCGGTGATCCCGTGGCCGCCGAGGACGCAGCCGATCGCCTGCGGGTTCGCCTTCTTGACCGCCGCGATGTCGAGCCCGAGCTGAAAGCCCGGGCGCCGCCACGGCACCCAGACGACCCGCTCCCCGAAGCACTCCTTGACGAGGGCCTCGCCGTCCGCGGCCGTCGCGAGCGCGATCCCGGAGTCCGGGTGCAGGTGGTCGACGTGCGGGGCGTCGACGAGGCCGTGCATCGCGGTGTCGATGCTCGGTGCCGCACCGCCGCGGCCGTGGAGGCAGAAGTCGAAGGCCGCGACCATCTCGTCCTCGCGGTCGATGCCGGGGTAGACGTCGACGAGCGCCCGCATCCGGTCCAGCCGCAGCACCGCCAGCCCGGCCTCGGTGAGCGTCCCGAGGTCACCGCCGGATCCCTTGACCCACAGCAGCTCGACCGGCGCCCCGGTGACGGGGTCGACGTCCGTGCCCTTCGCCGAGGTGTTGCCCCCGGCGTAGTTCGTGTTGGCCGGGTCTGCGCCCAGCCGGTTCGAGCGGGCGACGAGGTCGTCGACGGGGCGGGTCGTGCTGGCCATCGCGAAGGCTCCGGTTCGTCGTTATGAATCGTTTCAGACACGGTAGGCGACCGCAGGGTGGGCGGTCAAGGACGCCGCTACGCCCCCCAGCCGGCCTGGGTGCCGCCGACCCGGTCGGCGGCGATCTTCTCCAGGTAGCCGCTCTCCCTGAACGCCTTCTGCGGGTCGGCCGGCAGGCCGCGCTCCACGCGCCAGGCGGCCAGCGCGGGCCGGACGTCGGTCCAGAAGGCGTCCATGAAGACCTCGTTCGCGGCGAGGACGTCGTTCGTGTCCTGCGCGGCCTCGAGCGCCGCCCGGTCCAGGAGCAGCGCCTTCGCCGTGGTCTCCAGGACGTTGAGCACCGAGCGGATCTGACCCGGGATCTTCGCCTCGATGTTGTGGCACTGGTCGAGCATGAGCGCGACCCCGGAGGCCGGGTCGAGTCCGCCGCCCCGGACGACCTCGACCATGATCCGGTACAGCTGGTAGGGGTCCGCGGCGCCGACGATGAGGTCGTCGTCGGCGTAGAAGCGGGAGTTGAAGTCGAACGACCCGAGCCTGCCCAGCCGCAGCAACGTCGCCACGATCTGCTCGATGTTCGTCCCCGGCGCATGATGCCCGGTGTCCAGGCACACCACCGCCCGCTCCCCCAACGCCGTCACGTGCGCGTAGGCGGTGCCCCAGTCCGGGACGTCGGTCGAGTAGAACGCCGGCTCGAAGAACTTGTACTCCAGCACCAGCCGCTGCCCCGCCCCGAGCGCGGCGTAGATCTCCGCGAGCGAGGTCGCGAGGTTGTCCTGCCTGCGCCGCAGGTCGTTCTGCCCCGGGTAGTTCGCCCCGTCCGCGAGCCAGATCTTCAGGTCCCGCGACCCGGTGGCGTGCATGATCTCGATGCACTCCAGGTGATGCTCCACCGCCTTCCGGCGGGCGCCCGCGTCGGACGAGGTGAGCGAGCCGAACTTGTACGCCTCGTCCTGGAACGTGTTGCTGTTCACCGTCCCCAGCCGGACACCGAGATCCTCGGCGAAGCCCCGCAGCGCCGCGTAGTCGTCGACCTTGTCCCACGGGATGTGCAGGGCCACCGATGGCGCGGCACCGGTGTAGGCGTGCACCTGCGCGGCGTCCGCGATCTTCTCGTGCACCGTCCGCGGCGTCCCCGCCGACGGCCACACCCGGAACCGCGTCCCCGAGTTCCCGAACGCCCACGACGGCAGCTCGATCGCCACCGTGGCGAGGGTGTCCAGGACGGCGGCGGGAAGATCGGCCATGTCAGTGCTCCGAAGGGGTCGTGGGGGCGGGGAGCCGGGACAGCTGGTCGTCGAGGTTGAAGACCTCGCGCAGGATGAGGAACCCCTCGTCGGGGCCGCGGCCGTCGAGCCCGACGAAGAAGCCGGCCATCTCGGCCTGCCAGCGGGCGTTGACCTCGGTGGCCGCCATCGCGGCCTGCGCCGCCGCGAGGTCCGGGCTCTCGACGTAGCCGACGAGCAGGCCGTCGTCGCGCAGGAAGAGCGAGTAGTTGTGCCAGCCGGTGGCGGCGAGGGCCCGGAGCACATCGGGCCAGACCCTCTCGTGCGCCGCGGCGTACTCCTCGAGCCGCTCCGGGCGGACCTGGAGGAGGAAGCAGTACCGGTTCACGGACGGGCCCTTTCGGCGGGGCCGGCCGCGGGGCCCCCCCGGTGGGGCGCCACCGGCGCCGGGTCTGTCCCAGCGGTCAGAAGTTGAACTGGTCGACGTTCTCGGCCGTGAACTCCTGCGGCGGGCCGACGATCGCGACGCCGTCGCCGTCGACCGTGTAGTCCTTGTCGCCGGCCTTGAACCCGGCCTTCGGGTCGCCGCCGCTGGCCTTGACGCCGGCGGCGTAGACGCCGAGGTAGCCGAGCATGCCCGGGTCCCACAGGCCGAACGACTTCACGGTGCCGTCCTTGACGTACGCCTTCATCTCGCTCGGCAGGCCGAGCCCGGTCACCTGGACCGTGCCCTTGTACTTCGACCCGCTGATGTACTTCGCGGCCGCGGCGACGCCGACCGTCGTCGGGCTGATGATGCCCTTGAGGTTCGGGTGCGACTGCATGAGGGCCGCCGCCTTCTCGGCGGACTTCGCGGCGTCGTCGTCGCCGTAGACGGTGTCGACGAGCTTGAGCTCGGGGTGGTTGGCCGCGAGCTCGTCCTTCATGATCTTGATCCAGGCGTTCTGGTTCTCGGCCGTGGCGGCCGCCGAGAGGATCGCGATCTCGCCGCCGCCGGAGCCGACGGCCTTGGAGATCCAGTCGACCTGCGACTTGCCGATGAGGTCCGGCGTCGTCGGCTTGACCATGACGCTGCGGGCCGAGGTGTCCGCGACGTCGGCGTCGTACGTGACGACGGCGACACCGGCGTCCTGGGCCTTCTTCAGCGCCGGGACGACGGAGTTCGCGTCGGCCGCCGAGATGACGAGCGCGTCGTACTTCTTCTGGATGACCGTGTTGATGAACTGCAGCTGGGCGGCGCCGGTCGCCTGCGTCGGGCCGATCTGCTCGCACTCCGCCTTGATCTCGGCGCAGGCCTTCTGGGCGCCGGCGTACGCGGCGTCGAAGTAGGGGATGTTGATGGCCTTGGGGAGGATCGCGATCTTCAGACCCTCCTTGACGGCGCCCGCCGTGGCGGCGGGGGCTGAGGCGGACTCGCTGGGCGCCGCGGCGCTGGACGACGAGCCCGCGCCGGCGCTCGACCCGCCGCCGCAGGCCGCCAGCGAGGCGGCCGCGACAGCGAGGAACGCCACGAGACGGAGACGGGTGGGACGCATCTGCACTCCGTGGGAGACGGTGACTGCGCTGTGCTGGTGGTGCCGGTGCCGGTCGTGCCGTGCTGGTCGTGCGGCGGTGCGGGTGGTGCGCTTCCCCGGCCGGGGAAGGGTCAGGGGGTGGCGGCCGCGAGGACGCGGGACCGCCGCTCGCGGAAGGCGCTCCAGCGCTGGGCGACCACGGGGATGACGACGGAGGCGAGCAGCAGGCCGCCGGTGATGATCGTCAGGGCGTTCCCGGGGACGCCCTGCAGCTGCAGGAGCGACCGGACGCTGCCGAGGAAGAGGACGGCGCTGACGACGCCCCACATCGTCCCGACGCCGCCGAAGATCGAGACGCCGCCGAAGAGCACCGAGGCGATGACCGCGAGCTCGAAGCCCAGCGCGCCGTCCGGCCGGGCGCTGGCGAACCGCAGGTCGTAGACGATGCCCGCGAGCCCGGCCACGGCGCCGGTGACGACGAAGAGCCTGAACTTGAGCCGGGCCACCGGGATCCCGGCGAACCGGGCCGCCTCGACGCTCTGGCCGACGGCGAAGACCCAGCGCCCGGTGCGGGTCAGGTGCAGGACGACACCGAACGCGACCGCGAGGACGACGAGCAGCGGCGTCACGTACGGCAGCGGCGTGCCGGGGATCGACGAGAACCCGAGGTTCGTCCAGCCGGCCGGGAAGTCCGCGACGGTCGTGTCGCCGAGCAGGGCGTAGCACAGCCCGCGGTACAGGCCCAGGGTGCCGATCGTCACCGCGAGCGAGCCGAGCCCGAGCCGGGTCACGAGGAAGCCGTTCACCGCGCCGCAGACGACACCGGTGCCGACGGCCGCGAGGACGGCGACCGCCATCGACCCGGACGCCTGCCAGGCCCAGCCGAGGACGCAGCCGGCCAGCGCCGCCGTCGACGCGACCGACAGGTCGATCTCCCCGGTCATGATGAGGAACGTCATCGGCAGCGCGATGAGCATGATCTCGCCGATGTCCTGCAGCACGAACCCGAGGTTCGAGCCGCCGGCGAAGTCCGGGTCGATGACCGCACCCACCGCGACGGTGACGACGAGCAGGACGAAGACCGATCGGTCCCAGCTGAGCACCCGGCTCATCGCACGACCTCCGTCGTCGTCACGCCGTCGTGGCCGGCGCGGTCCGCGCCGTCCGTCGGCAGGGCGGGTCCGGCGTCCACCTGCTCGCGCCGGTGCCGGGCGGCCTCGACGCGCGCCGACCGCTCGCGACGCAGGAGCACGATCCGGTCGGCGGTGATGGCCACGAGCAGGAGCAGGCCGTTGATCGCCTGCTGCCAGAACTCGGGCACCGAGAGCGCGCTGAGCGAGACACCCATCGTCTTGAGGAGCATCGCGCCGAGCAGCGCGCCGAGCACGGTCCCGGAGCCGCCGAAGATGTTCACGCCGCCGACGACGCAGGCCGCGACGACGGGCAGCTCGTACCCGATGCCGGCGTTGGAGTCGACGCCGCCGAACCGGGCGAGGAAGAGCACCCCGGCACCTCCGGCGCAGGCCCCGCTCACCATGTACGCGAGCAGCGTCCGCCGGGCGACCGGGATGCCGACGAGCTCGGCCGCGGGCGGGTTGCTGCCGACGGCGTAGAGGTCGCGGCCGGACCGGCGGGTGCGCAGGAAGACGCCGCCGAGCGCCGCGGCGAGCAGGCAGACCCACATGAGCCACGGGACGCCGAGGAAGCCGGTCACCCCGAAGCTCACGACGGAGGTCGGGAGCTGGTCGGCGTTGATCCGGGTGCCGCCGGTGAGCAGGGCCTGAACGCCCTGGAAGACGTAGAGCGTGCCGAGGGTGACGACGAGCGCGGGCAGCCGCAGGAACGCGACGAGGGCACCGTTGACGAGCCCGGCGACGACGCCGACGACGATCCCGACGAGCAGTGCCACGAGGAGCGAGCCCCCGGTGTCGCCGCGCACCGCGGAGCCGGCCATGAAGGCGGACAGCCCGAGCACCGACCCGACCGACAGGTCCACGTGCCGCATGACGAGCACGAAGGTCTGGCCGACGGCCATGAGCCCGGTGATCGCGATGGCGACGAGCAGGTCGAAGCGGCCCTGGTCGGAGAGGAACCGCGGGTTGACGGCCGTCGTCACCGCGAGGACGACGAGCAGCGCACCGGCGACCGGGGCCTCCCGGCCGGCGAGCACCCGCCGCAGCCCGCCGTTCACGCGGCGCTCCCCTCGCCCGCGACCGACGCCTGGCCGGTCGCGGCGAGCATGACCCGCTCCTGGGTGGCCTCGGCGCGGTCGAGCGTGGCCATGAGCCGGCCCTCCCGCATGACGAGGACCCGGTCGGCCATGCCGAGCACCTCGGGCAGCTCGCTGGACACCATGAGGACGGCCAGGCCCTGGCCGGCCTGCTCGGACAGCAGCCGGTGCACCTCGGCCTTGGTACCGACGTCGATCCCGCGGGTCGGCTCGTCGACGACGAGCAGCCGCGGGTCGGTGGCGAGCCACTTGGCGAGCACGACCTTCTGCTGGTTGCCGCCCGACAGCCGCTCGACGGGCTGGTCGAGACCGCCGTGGCGCAGCTGGAGACGCTGCGCCCAGTGCGCCGCGAGCTCACGCTCGGCCCGCTCGCGGACGACGCCGCGGCGGGCCAGCCGGGAGAGCACGACGACAGCGGTGTTCCGGGCGATCGAGGCCGGCATGAACAGGCCCTGCTGCCGGCGGTCCTCGGGGACGAGCGCGACGCCACGGGCCAGGGCGGCCCGCGGGTCGGCCGGCGGCAGCGGTGAGCCGAGCACCTCGACGGAGCCGCTGTCGTAACGGTCGATGCCGAAGACGGCCCGGACGACCTCGCTGCGGCCCGAGCCGACCAGCCCGGCGAACGCGACGATCTCGCCCGCCCGGACGTCGAAGCTCACGTCGTCGAAGACGCCGTCCGTCGTCAGGCCGCGGACCCGCAGGACGACGTCGCCGGGGGTGGTCTCGGTCTTGGGGAACAGGTCGGTGAGCTCGCGGCCCACCATCCAGCGGACGACCTCGCCGGCGTCGGTGCCCGCGACGGGGCAGGTGTGGACGGTCGCGCCGTCCCGCATGACCGTGAGCCGGTCGCACAGCGCGAAGACCTCGTCGAGCCGGTGGCTCACGAAGACGACGGCCGCGCCGCCGTCCCGCAGCCTGCGCGCCACGTCGAGCAGGCGCTCGGACTCCGACGCGGACAGCGCCGCGGTCGGCTCGTCCATGACGATGACCCGGGCGTCGGTGGACAGCGCCTTGGCGATCTCGACGATCTGCTGGTCGGCGATCGACAGCCCCCGGGCCGGCCGGTCCGGGTCGAGGTCGACACCGAGCTGTCCGAACAGCACCGCGGCGGCACGCCGCATCCTGGCCCAGTCGACGGCGCCGCGGCCGGTGACCGGCTGCCGCCCGATGAAGACGTTCTCCGCGAGCGAGAGGTCCGGGAACAGGCTCGGCTCCTGGTAGATCACCGCGACGCCCTGCTCCCGGGAGCGCCGGGTGCTGCCCTGCTCGAAGGGCCCGCCGCCGATCGTCACCTCGCCGGAGTCGGTGCGGTGGACACCGGCGAGCACCTTGAGCAGCGTCGACTTGCCCGCGCCGTTCTCGCCGAGCAGGGCGTGCACCTCGCCGGCGAACAGCTCGAGCGAGGCGTCGCGGAGGGCCTGGACACCCCCGAACGCCTTCGCCGCACCACGCACGCGGACGAGCGGCTCTGCGTCGACCACCCTGTGACCCACCTCTCATGAAACCTTTCAGAGCGGTGACTCTAGGAGGCCCGTTTCCCGGGCGTCAAGACTGCGTTACCGTCTCGTGACCGAGGTCGGCCGACCCGCGTCGTCCGCTCCGCGCGAGAGCGCTTCCAGCCCTGGGAGCGCTCGTCGCGCGTCCGGGGACGGCGGCGGCCCGCCGAGGTGCATACTGCGCACAGACGTCGGCCCGCGCCCCCCGCCGTCCGTCTGGGACGTTTCAGACGTATCGATTCGGAGGTTGCCGTGTCCCCGCCCGGGATCAAGGACGTCGCCGCACGCGCGGGCGTCTCGGTCGGCACGGTCTCCAACGTCCTCAACCGGCCGGACCACGTGGGCGCCGCCACCCGCGCCCGCGTCGAGCAGGCGATCGCCGAGCTCGGGTTCATCCGCAACGAGTCGGCGCGCCAGCTGCGCGCCGGGCGCAGCCGGACGATCGCCTACGTCCTGCTCGACGCCGGCAACCCGTTCTTCTCCGACGTCGCCAAGGGCGTCGAGGAGGCCGCCCGCGCGGCGGGTCTCGCGCTCTTCCTCTGCAACAGCGACCAGGACGCCCGCCGCGAGGACGACTACCTCGACCTGCTCCTCGAGCAGCGCGTGCGCGGCGTCCTCGTCACCCCGGTCGACCCGGACGGCGACCGGCTGGCCGCCCTGCCCGGGCGCGGCGTCCCGGTCGTCCTCCTCGACCGCGCGCAGCACGGCGGGTTCGAGGGCTGCAGCGTGTCCGTCGACGACGTCGAGGGCGGCGAGCTCGCGGTCGCCCACCTGCTCGAGCTCGGCCACCGCCGGATCGCCTTCGTCGGCGGCCCGATGGGCATCGTCCAGGTGCGCGAACGGCTCCAGGGCGCCCGGGCCGCGCTCGCCGCGGCGGGGCTGCCCGCGGACGCGCTCACCGAGATCGTCACCGAGGGCCTGACGGTCGGCGAGGGCCGCAGCGCGGGCGAGCGGATCACCGGCATGCCGGCCGGCCGCCGTCCGACGGCGGTCTTCTGCGCGAACGACCTGCTCGCCCTCGGCCTGCTCCAGCAGCTGACCCAGTTCGGGGTGGCGGTCCCGGACGACGTCGCGATCGTCGGCTACGACGACATCGAGTTCGCGGCGGCGGCCGCCGTCCCGCTGACCTCGGTGCGCCAGCCCCGGCACCAGCTGGGCCGGACCGCCGCGGAGCTGCTCCTCGAGGAGGACGCCGCGGCCAACGGCGGCCCGCCCCACACCCACCGCCAGGTGCAGTTCAGCCCCGACCTCGTCGTCCGCGAGTCCACCCGCACCCGCCGCACCCGCCCCACCTGACCCCCGCCCGGGCGGGGGTCAGCGGGTGCGGGACCAGAACTGGTGGATGTGGCGGTCGACGACCGTCGCGGCGGTGTCGCCGTCGCCCCTTCGGAGCGCGGTGAGGATGGCCGCGTGCTGGCGGCGCAGCCCCGCGGACGTCGTGCGCCAGTCGGGCAGGCGCGGGACGGCGTCGAGCACGTAGCCCTCGATGGCCTCCCGGAGCGAGGCCATGACGACGTGGACGACGACGTTGCCGGCGGCCCCGGCGAGCGCGAGGTGGAACGCCGTGTCCAGGTGGTGGAACTGCTCGGGCGACAGGTCCGGGCTCTTCATCGCGAGCAGGAGGTCCTCGGCCGGCGCGAGCAGCGCGGCACCCTCGGGCCCGGCCGCGACCCGGCGGCCGAGGCGCCGCATCGCCGCCGACTCCAGCAGCGCCCGGGTCTCGACGAGGTCGGCGATCGGCAGCCCCTCGGTGGCGACGTGGATCCGCATCGCGGCACCGATGGCGACCCCGGGCCGGGCGACGACGACAGCACCCGAGTCCCGGCCCTGGCCGCCGGTCGTCTCGACGACGCCGAGAGCCTCGAGCACCTTGAGCGCCTCGCGCACCGACGGCCGGCTCACCCCGAGCTGCTCGGCGAGGCCGCGCTCGGGCGGCAGCCGGTCCCCCGGGCGCAGCCGGCCCGAGGTGAGGAGCTCCTCGATCTGGCGCAGGATGACCTCGTACGTGCGCGTCCGTTCCACCGGCCGCAGCAGCGGGTCGTCGGTCATGGACGCAGGCTAACGCTTCCACTGTCCGGGACAGACCGCTACCTTGGTCTGACCATTGCCCGGCCGCCCCCGGTGGCGGCCGGCGCCCGCCCGGGTCGAGGAGGACCATGCGGATCGCGCTCTTCGCCACCTGTCTCGCGGACGCGATGTTCCCGCGCGCCGCGCAGGCGACGGTCGTCCTCCTCGAGCGGCTCGGCCACGAGGTGGTGTTCCCGGCCGGGCAGACCTGCTGCGGCCAGATGCACGTGAACACGGGCTACCAGCGCGAGGCGCTGCCGGTCGTCGAGCACCACGTCGACGTCTTCGAGGCGGCCCTGCGGCCGCGGGCGCAGGGCGGGGACGGCGTCGAGGCGGTCGTCGCGCCGTCCGGCTCGTGCGTCGGCTCGGTGCGCCACCAGCACGCCGTCGTCGCCCGGCGGATGGCCGACCAGGGCCGCGCCGACGCCGGGCTCGCCGCCCGGGCCGAGGCGGTCGCCGCGCGGACCTACGAGCTGAGCGAGCTGCTCGTCGACGTCCTGCGCGTCACCGACGTCGGTGCCCGGTACCCGCACCGGGTCACCTACCACCCCACCTGTCACTCGCTGCGGATGCTCCGGGTGGACGACAAGCCGCTGCGGCTGCTGCGCGCCGTGCACGGTCTCGACCTCGTCGAGCTGCCGGACGCCGAGCAGTGCTGCGGCTTCGGCGGCACCTTCTCCGTGAAGAACGCCGACACCTCCACGGCGATGCTCGCGGACAAGATCCGCGCCGTGCAGACGACCCGCTCCGAGGTCGTCACCGCCGGGGACTCCTCGTGCCTCATGCACATCGGCGGAGGGCTGTCCCGGCTGCGGGTCGGCACGAAGACCGTGCACCTCGCGGAGATCCTCGCGGGCGAGGGCTGGGAGGCAGCACTGTGACGACGTTCCTGGGGATGCCCGGCCTGCCCGTCGCGACCGAGCGCGGCACGCTGCGCGGCCCGGACACCTTCCCCGTCGCCGCCCGCAAGGCCCTCGGGGACACCCAGCTGCGCAAGAACCTCGGTCACGCGACGTCGACGATCCGGGCCAAGCGCGCCCGGGTCGTCGGCGAGCTCGACGACTGGGAGGAGCTGCGCGCCGCGGGCGCCGCGATCAAGGCCGACGTCATGGCCCGGCTGCCCGAGCTGCTCGTGCAGCTCGAGGAGAACGTCACCGCCCGCGGCGGCCACGTGCACTGGGCCCGGGACGCCGACGAGGCCAACCGGATCGTCCTCGACCTCGTCCGCGCCGCGGGCACCCCGGACGACCCGGTGACGAGCGTCGTCAAGGTGAAGTCCATGGCGACCCAGGAGATCGGCCTCAACGAGGCGCTCGCCGAGGCCGGGATCGCCGCCGTCGAGACCGACCTCGCCGAGCTCATCGTCCAGCTCTCCGACGACACCCCGTCGCACATCCTCGTGCCGGCGATCCACCGCAACCGCGCGGAGATCCGGCAGATCTTCCTCGACCACATGCCCGACGTCGACCCCGGCCTCACCGACGAGCCGCGGGTGCTCGCCATGGCCGCGCGGGCCTACCTGCGGCGCACGTTCCTCGCAGCGCGGGTCGCGGTGAGCGGGGCGAACTTCGCGATCGCCGAGACCGGCACCCTCGCCGTCGTCGAGTCCGAGGGCAACGGCCGGATGTGCCTGACCCTGCCGCAGACCCTCGTCACCGTGATGGGCATCGAGAAGCTGCTGCCGACCTGGCGCGACCTCGAGGTGTTCCTCCAGCTGCTGCCCCGGTCGTCGACCGGCGAGCGGATGAACCCGTACACCTCGATGTGGACCGGGGCCCCCAGGACATCGGGCGGGACGGCGGACGGCGCCCCGGACGGGCCGCAGGACTTACACCTCGTGCTCCTCGACAACGGCCGGACGGCGACCCTCGCCGACGAGGCCGGCCGGCAGGCCCTGCACTGCATCCGCTGCTCGGCGTGCCTCAACGTGTGCCCGGTCTACGAGCGCACCGGGGGGCACGCCTACGGCTCGGTGTACCCGGGCCCGATCGGCGCCGTCCTCACCCCGCAGCTCGCGGGCATGCACGGCCACGGCGCGGACGCCCCGGCCGGCGGCGACCCGGTCGACACCCTGCCCTACGCGTCGTCGCTGTGCGGGGCCTGCTTCGACGCCTGCCCGGTGCGGATCGACATCCCCTCGATGCTCGTGCACCTGCGCGCCAAGCACGTGGAGACCGCGCAGGCGCAGCGCCGGGTGCCCGGCCTGCCGGCGAGCGCGGAGAACGCGGCGATGTCCGCGGCCGCCTGGGTCATGCAGGACGCCGGCCGGTTCTCGTTCGCGGAGAAGGGGTTGCAGCTCGGCCGGCTGCTCGCGCGGGACGGCCGGATCCGCAGTCTGCCACCCCCGCTGTCGGCGTGGACGACGTCGCGCGACGTGCCCGCGCCGCCCGCAGAGACCTTCCGCCAGTGGTGGGCCCGCACGAGAGGGGACCGGTCGTGACGACCTCCGCCCGGGACGAGGTCCTCGGCAGGATCCGGACGGCGCTGGGCCGCACCGGGACCGAGGCCCCGCAGCCGTCGCCCGTCCCACGGGACTACCGGACGTCGCTCGGCGAGGAGCCCGGTGCCCCCGGGCTGCTCGACCTGCTCGTCGACCGGCTCGTCGACTACAAGGCGACCGTCCACCGCTGCGCGCCCGACGCCGTCGGTGCGACCGTGGCCGCGGCGCTCGCCGAGCGCGGCGCCCGCCGGCTCGCCGCGCCGTCCGGGCTGCCGGCCGGCTGGCTCGCCGGGGCGGACGTCGAGACCGTCACCGACGGTGCGACGCCGGACGGCGGGACACTGTCCGTCGCGACCCTCGACGCCGTCGACGGCGTCGTCACGGGCTGCGCGGTCGCGGTCGCGCAGACCGGCACGATCGTCCTGGACTCCTCGCCCGTCTGCGGCCGGCGGGCCCTGACGCTCGTGCCGGACTACCACCTGATCGTCGTCCGGGCCGACCAGGTCGTCGGCTCGGTCCCCGAGGCACTGCCCCGGCTCGACCCGGACCGGCCGCTCACCTGGGTGAGCGGCCCGTCGGCGACGAGCGACATCGAGCTGGACCGGGTCGAGGGGGTCCACGGCCCGCGCACGCTCGTCGTCGTGCTCGTCGAGGGCTGAGGTCAGGGCCGAGGTCAGGGCCGAGGCAGCCCGCGGGGACGGCCGAACGGGTGGACCGGACGGCTACGTGCGACCTTTGATTCGCGCATCGAAGATCAGGCCAGTACTCTGGTCGTCAGCGAGGGGAGTACTCCCACGCGCCGTCCCGGTCATCACGGTCCTGCCATCAGGGCCCCGGGCGGCGGTCCGCAGCGCCTGCGGGTGGAGGAGACCTCGGTTGGGTGCGTCGTCCTCGCGACGTCCGACCTGAGGAGATCCGCCTCCGTGCAGTCCTTCCTGCCCGCCCTGACGCCGTGGCTCGGCGCCGAGCAGACCGGCACCGCTGCCGACCCGGCGAACGTGGGCACCCCGATGCTCTGGGCCGTGACGATCGGCGCCGTCGTCGTCCTCGTGGCCCTGGACTTCCTCCTGACCCGTCGCCCGCACGAGGTCTCCACGAAGGAGGCCGCGGGGTGGTCGATCTTCTACATCGCCCTGCCGCTGGCGTTCGCCGGCTGGGTGTGGTGGCACTGGGGCTCGGCCCGCGGCACGGAGTTCATCACCGGCTACCTCGTCGAGAAGTCCCTGAGCGTCGACAACCTCTTCGTCTTCATGCTCCTGCTCGGCGCCTTCGCGGTGCCCGCCGCGCTCCAGCAGCGCGTACTCCTCTTCGGCATCGTCGGCGCGCTCGTCCTGCGCGGCGTGTTCATCGCCGCCGGTGCGGCGGCCCTCGAGCGCTTCACGATCACCTTCCTCGTCTTCGGCGGCATCCTCCTCGCGACGGCGGTGAAGGTGTTCCGCGACGCCCGCAGCGGGCACGACAAGGAGGTCGACGTCTCGCAGATGAAGTCGGTGCGCTTCATCCGCCGCTTCTTCCCCGTGACCGACGACTACCAGGGCACGAAGATGGTCGTCCGGCAGGCCGGCCGCCGGGCCCTCACCCCGCTCGCGCTCGTCGTCGTCGCCGTCTTCGCCACCGACGTCGTCTTCGCCGTCGACTCGGTGCCCGCGGTGTACGGCGTCACCGACGACCCGTACCTCGTCTTCGCGACGAACGCCTTCGCCCTGCTCGGCCTGCGGGCGCTCTACTTCCTCCTCAACAGCCTGCTCAGCCGGCTCGTCCACCTGGGCTACGGCCTGGCGATCATCCTCGGCTTCATCGGCGTCAAGCTCGTCCTGCACTGGGCGCACAAGGAGTGGGCGTCCGTGCCGGAGGTGCCGACGCTGGCCAGCCTCTTCGTCATCCTCGGCATCCTCGCCACGGTCACCGTGACGAGCCTGCTCGCGACCCGTGGCGGCACGGACGACGGGTCCCACGGGGACACCCGCGCCGACGAGCACGGCAGCGGGCCCGTCGCGGACGACGACGCGGTCGTCGAGTCCGCTCCCCGGCAGGGCTGAACGCCCCTGCGACCACCCGCCACCCCCGCCCGTGACGCCGACCCCGCGCGGGGGTGGCGGCGCCGGTTACCGGTGCGTACCGTGACCGACGGGCCGCACCGACCGAACGGCCTGGACACGCCACGAAGGAGTGACGCATGATCCATCGCAGCCCGCTGCCGGACGTCGACATCCCCACGACGACGCTCACCGACTACGTGCTGGCCCGGGCCGCCGAGCTCGGCGACAAGCCTGCGCTCATCGACGGCACGAGCGGTCGGACGCTCACCTACGCGGCGCTGGCCGGCGGTGTCCGCGCTCTCGCCGGCGGTCTCGTGGCCCGGGGCTTCGCCCCCGGGGACGTGCTCGCCCTGCTGTCGCCGAACATCCCCGAGTACGCGGTCGTCTTCCACGGCGTCGCCTACGCCGGCGGGGCGATCACGACGATCAACCCGACGTACACCGAGCGCGAGATCCACCACCAGCTCGTCGACGCCGGCGCGAAGATCCTCGTGACCGTCGCGCCGTTCTTCGAGGCCGCGCGCAAGGCCGCCGAGGGCACCGGCATCGGTCCGGACGACATCTACGTCATCGGCGACGCCGAGGGCGCGCAGCCGTTCACCGCCCTGCTCGGCGCCCCGCTCGCCGAGCAGGTGCCGGTCGACCCGGAGAGCACCGTCGTCCTGCCCTACTCCTCGGGGACGACGGGCCTGTCCAAGGGCGTCATGCTGAGCCACCGCAACCTCGTCGCGAACATCGCGCAGGTGCTCGGCCCGGCCGAGATGCGCGAGGACGAGACGCTCGTCGCCGTGCTGCCGTTCTTCCACATCTACGGCATGCAGGTGCTCATGAACTGCGGCCTGCGGGCCGGCGCCACGATCGTCACGCTGCCGCGGTTCGACCTCGAGCAGTTCCTCTCGGTGCACCAGGAGTACGGGGTCACGCGGTCGTTCGTGGCGCCGCCGATCGTCGTCGCGCTCGCCAAGCACCCGCTCGTCGACAAGTACGACATGAGCAAGCTCGAGCAGGTGTTCTCGGGGGCCGCCCCGCTGTCGGCCGAGCTCGCCGTCGAGGCCGGGGCACGCCTGGGCTGCGAGGTCGTCCAGGGCTACGGGATGACGGAGCTGTCGCCGGTCTCGCACCTCACCCCGGTCGGGATGTTCAAGCCGGGCTCCGCGGGGATCACGGCCCCGAACACCGAGATGCGCATCGTCGACCCCGGCAGCGGCGAGGACCTCGGCGTCGGCGCGGACGGCGAGATCTGGGTCCGCGGGCCGCAGGTCATGCAGGGCTACCTCAACAACCCGCAGGCGACGGCCATCACCCTCGACGAGGACGGCTGGCTGCACACCGGCGACATCGGGCACGTCGACGAGGACCACCACATCTTCGTCGTCGACCGGCTCAAGGAGCTCATCAAGTACAAGGGCTTCCAGGTGCCCCCGGCCGAGCTCGAGGCGCTCCTGCTCACCCACCCGGCCGTCGCCGACGCCGCCGTCGTCGGCCTGGACGACGAGGAGGCGGGCGAGATCCCGGTCGCCTACGTCGTCCTCAAGGCGGGCCAGGAGGTGACCGCCGAGGAGGTCCAGGAGTTCGTCGCCGGGCAGGTGGCGCACTACAAGCAGATCCGCCGGCTGCACTTCATCGACGCCGTCCCGAAGTCCGCGTCCGGGAAGATCCTGCGGCGCATCCTCAAGGAGCAGGCGAAGGGCTGACCGCCGCACCGACGAGAGAGCGCGCGGCAGGTCCGGTGCGGACCTGCCGCGCGGTGGGCGTTGACCTCCGCGCCGTGGCG